>CAZWFP010000001.1:0-77789 GCA_964633175.1 uncultured Planctomycetaceae bacterium
TTTCTATTGTTTAGGAAGCCAGAGCACTATATAATAAATGTGAAAGGTCAAAAGTCAGAGTCGGCAGGGCCGAGTCGGAAGGTCCGACTGCCGTCCGCCGTTGTCAAAAGCGCAGGTCAAAATTCAAAAATTTCGGAAAATAATTTGACGCTTAATAAATCCCTAAATCCCCAAATTTCTCAATCTATAAATCGTATTTTGAAGGAAAATCCTGTGCTTGTGCCGTTTAAGTTCCCAGATTTGAAGAAGCTTATCAGTAATAAGTTATTAGATGTAAGACAAGAAGAAGAAGAAAAAGATAAAGTTCTGAAAACTAATAACCAATTGCTGACATCCCTTGATGTAGATACATTGAGAGTGTGGTATCAGGATTTATTAAAAAATTTATTTGACTTCTGGGATTTTTTTATAAAGATTTTTAATAATGAAACAAGGTTTGCATATTTGAAGCGTATTCTTTGTTCTGAGGAAATAGACGAATCAATATCTTTTGAGGGACTTTTCGGTTATAACAGTCCTTTTACAACCATAGGTAGTAGAGAAGGGATTATATCTTTGACAAGATATGAGGATGTGTTTAGTAATCTGCGGAGTAGCAATGGTGATACTTATGCAATAAGTAAAAATGTGAGGTATATGCAGTGTAATAGGATGATGTTTGGTAAAAGGTCGCTGTGTTTTAGTTTAGCCCAACTCTCAGAACTTGGCTACTGTAGGATTCACAGGAAGAAGGACTATTTAAAATTGCTATACGATTATATTACAATTAAAAGCAAAGTGGGAGAAATACAGTTTGTTTTATTAAGGTTATATAGAGAAGCCAGACAGTATTTTACTTATGCTGAGAAAATATATAAAAATATTTTATTACCTACGTTTATTGATATGTGTTATAGCAGATGCCTTTGTCAGGATCTTAACATTCCTTGTTCAAAGCAATCTTCATCTGGTCCCCTAGATATGAAAAAATTAATTATCTTATTGACCTATAGTTCGGGTATTTTCAATGAGAGTTTAAAGAATTTGCAAGATTTATACAATACGGTAAGCGGTAACATTTTTGGCAAATATGCGAATGTTAATAATTGTAGTAGTTTTAATTCTCAGTTAAGCGAATCTTTAATATCGGAAAAGACAAGTATTATTGATCTTATGAAAAATCACATTGCTCAATTAGATGATGAAATTTTTACCCTATTTTCTCAGAATTATTTCAATGTGGTTTTAGCAAAATTATATGACAAAGCTCCAGATGTCTTAGCTGATATTCTAAATACAACAGATTTTCAGAAATTTTTGAATCAATATACTCAACTCAAAAATGATACGGTTGCAAAAAATAATAGATGTCAATTTTTAATATTTTCTTATATGGCTGTGGAACTAGACAATAAAGATGCTTTAAATTTTCTTATGGCTATTAATCAAACCGCTCTACTGTGGCTTTTTCAGTATGGGAAAACCTACGCCTATGATATGCTTGACATAGAATGTAAGAAATTAGACGATATAGACAAAGTGAGTATATCTGAAACTCTTGGCTTGGATCTCATAAAAGCGATAAAATTTTTAATTTCACTCAAATATGATATTTTTAGATATTTATCATTATTGCGACTTAATAAATGCTATGGGTTTGTGGTTCCTGGGTTGGAGGGAAGAGGATGTAAAATAAATCAATATATAGAGCAAGTTGAAAGAATCCTAAAAAAATTTAAATGTGTATTTGATAATGAACAACTTGATGTATTATGCTTGTTGGAAAATGAGTTTGTAAAAAATCTTATAAGAGAAATTTTTGGTGGGAATACATCATTATCACAGGGACTCAATATTGATAGAATTAAGGATAAAGATTTTTTATATGAAATTTCTCCGACACTTAACGAACAATGCTTAGATAAAAACCTGGAAGTATGTAATAAGTTTTATAGTGAAGGATTTTTATCTCGTTCAGAAAGCGAAGGAAACATCTCTCCAGAAATATGGAGGGGAAATATACAGTATTTTTGTATTAAGGATAGTGTGAGTTCAAAGACAGGTCTTGATAATTTAAAGTTGTATTGTCCTGAACTAAAATTGCCCGACTGTAAAGATGTTCAAACTGTTGAAAAGCCGTCTATATGCATGCAATATAATGAAAGTAATGAAACTTACCAACTAAATGTTAATGACAAGTGTTTAGTAAGTTCGGAATGTTTTAATCTGGAGTCGAAGCTTGCCCCTGTATGGCGTGTAGCAGGACTATCTAGCCCTCAGTGGTTGATAGCAAGTAATCCTGAATTGGCTCCAAAAATCGAAATGAAGAAATTTTGTGAATTTATTTACGAAAGCTTATTAAAATGTTGTAGTATTATCACACAGATAAAATCTGATAATTTAGAGAACCAATTAAAAATATTTTATGCTCTACCCGAGATATGCACATATAAGGTAAAAGATAATCTTAATTTTGATTATTCTTCTATATTTGCCGTTATAAGGAAGCATATAGAAGGAAGACCATCTGTGCTTAAAGAACTATATATGGGCTACCAGAATAGCTCTATGTGTAAATAATTACAAGCAAAAGTTGTTTGTCATTGGAAAATAAAATTTGGTTTGGCGCAGGATTACGGTAGGATTCTGATTGCGACGCTTGGACATGTTGACCATGGGAAGAGCACTCTCGTTAAAACACTTACGGGGATTGATCCTGATAGATTGCCAGAGGAGAAGGTATTAGAAGGCACTACCGATTTAGGGTTCGCCTTTTTCAAAGCATTAAACAGTAAATTATACGGCTTTATTGATGTTCCTGGGCACAGGGATTATATAAAAAACCTTATTGTAGGCATTCTGAATGCACATTTCTATATTTTAGTTGTTGATGCTTATGAAGGTATTATGCCGCAGACGGTTGAACATATTCAGATTATTAAGTGCTTAAGAATGAAGTATGGAATAGTTGTGATATCCAAAATAGATATGGTAGAAGAAGTAAAGGCAAATGAGGTAGTAGAGGAAGTAAAATTACTATACCGCGAAAATAATTTAGAAATGGTGCCTTATGTATTTGTGTCATTTGTGAAGAATATTGGGGTGGAAGAGTTAAAAAAGATTTTGACGCAGGCGTTGGAAAGAACGCCTGTGAAAGTAAATGAACATGGATTTGTGTTAGCTGTAATGAGAACTTTTTCTTCTCGTGGGTTAGGAACGATTGTTACCGGTCCTGTTATACAGGGTAGAGTTGGGGAAGGGCAAACTGTATATACGATTAATGGCAAAAAAAGCATTGTCAGAAACATTAATATATTTAAAAATAAGGTTGATACTGCTTTTGCTGGTGTTACCGCCGCTTTAAATGTTCCTGATTTTGAGATAGATGATGTTAGAAGAGGAACAGTTTTGACTGACCAGCAAGGTATTCAGGGAGTAGATGATATATTAATTTTAATGTATCATTCAGATGGGTTTAGTAAATATAAAGGTAAAAAGAGTTTATCGGTTGTTATGTTTATGCTTACCTTTCGCGCTGAATGCAAAGTGTTTTTTATAAAGCATTTTGATGGCTTTTCTTTATGCAGGGTTAAATTCCCCCAAAAAACCTCCATATTTTCCTTGAACAGGTTTATTTGTTATACTAAAGATTTAAAAGAATTAATAGGCGCAGGAGAAGTGCTCTATGTAAATGTTAATGAAATAAAAATTAAAGATTTCAATGCTAGTTTTGCTAATAATTTTGAGTATGCAAAATATGAAAGCAATAAACTATTTTATCTACTTAATACCGTTTTGAATATTTGTGGCTTTTTAAATGCGAAAGAACTAAATAATATACTAAATCTGACATTTTCTGAACTTGGCAACATAACAAGTAGTAATTGTGAAGATATAAAAATATTTAATAACGACTTAGTAATTAGCGTTAATACAGCGCGTCAAATTGTAAAAAGTGTTATAGATGCATATCACAAAAGCAATCCTTATGAATATGGTATTTCTTTACAGAATATCTCTTTGAAGATTGATTTAGAACAAGATACGTTAAAGAGTATATTGAATGATATGGTAAACAACAATGAAATTGAAGAGTATAAAGGATTGTATCGTTTAACAAATTTCAAAATTGCGGCTAATAAGAAGGTAGATGAACTTATTGATAAATTAAGGAATATATTTTTGGAGAATTCTTTTATTACCTTTTCACAAGATGAATTATTGCAATTTATACCTGAACAGAAGGTATTTGCAGTTGCTTTTGAAAGATTAAAGAGCGAGCAAGAGATAATTCACATAGGGGGGAATAGGTGGATTAGCAAAGAGGGATTGGATAAGGTGATAGGGATATTGAGGAAGAACAAAGATAAATTTAATAATGGTTTTTCTCCGAAAGAGGTAAAATCATTTTTCGGTGATTTATCCCGAAAACATTTAATACCAATCTTGGAATATTTAGATAGAATAGGTGTAACAAGGAGGGTACAAGACAAAAGATTTTTGTTATGAGGATAGGGGTAATTATTCCCGCCGCCGGAACAGGTAAAAGGTTTGGCACTGTTTATAAACCTTTCCTTAAAATCAATAATAAAACCGTGTTGGAAATAGTATTAAACAGGTTTTTGAGATTACCTAATGTGAGAGAGATTGTAGTTGTTGCAAAGGAAAATTATGTAGATAAGGTAAAAAGAATAATAAGCGCGAAATTCAATCTTACACGTTCTGAGTTTAAAAATTCAAGTTTAAGAGTTGGTGTTGTTCCGGGTGGTAAGGAGAGAAAGTTTTCAGTATATAATGCGTTTAAAAAACTTGCTAGTAGTATAGATGTAGTAATAATTCACGATGCTGTAAGACCTATTTTTGACCTGAAACTGCTGACTTTGATGTTAAAAAAAATTAAGTATTGTAATGCAATTATACCTGTGAAGCCAATATCTGATACTGTGAAGTTGATAGAAGATGACTATGTGAAGGAAACAGTTGACAGAGGTAAATTATTTTTATCTTTTACTCCTCAGGTTTTTAAAAAAAATATCTTAGAATTTGCTTACAAGAAAGTTAATATTAATAAATATATGATAACTGATGAGGCGCAACTTATAGAGATAGCGGGTAAGAAAGTTAATACAATTATACATAGTGGCTATAATGTAAAAATAACCTATCCGGAAGATTATGAAATGGTTAAGGGTTTACTACATAAAGATGATAATGCTTATTATGATTAAAATCTGATATCGGGTTATTATGGTTGATACCAATATAAAACAGATAATAGATGATAAAAAGATACTACAGGTGTTGCTTAGAACCCTTATGGGAAAGGAGAGGTTGTCGCCTGATGATTTGACCCTTGTGCTAGATATGACAGTTCAGAAAATTGTTGAAATATTGAATGTTGAAGCCATAAGTGTATATTTTGTGGATACAGATAATATGATAAAGTTTACTAGCGTTTACTATTCACCGAGCCTTTACAGAAATGATTCGGCAAAGGAGAAAGAGTTTAAAGAAAAAACCAATAAACTATTAGGGATAAAAATAAAAATAGGTGAAGGTAGGGTGGGGAAGTCCATACAGGAGTGTAAACCGGATATTATGAACGATGCCATGGTTGGTGAGACAGGTAAAAAGATATCAGAGACAGTTAGTTTTACGATAAAGAATATGCTTACAATTCCCATAGTTTTAGATGGGAAAGGCATTGGCGCTTTGCAGTTGTTGAATAAGACCGCAAAAAAAGATAATTCTTACCAGGAATTTACAGAGGACGATGCGAAAGTAATTTCGGAGGTTGCAAGATATTGTGCTCGTCTTATAGAAAGGATAAGATATCCTGAAAGGAAACTAAAAGAGGATGAATTAGTAGAGATAACGGCAAAATTGTATGGGACTAAAGTTATAAAGTTAGGGCAGGATAAAGACCCTGACCCAAAACTTATTGAAGCAATAGGAGAGGAGGTAATAAGGGACTTAAATATTATTCCTCTTGAAAAAACATCAACAAGCGGGGTAAGTGTGGTTATGTCTAATCCGTGGGATGTATATAAAAGGGATAATTTTGAAATCAGGACCCGTTTCGTAATAGATAAGGTATTTGTTTGCCCTGAAAGTATAATAAAAAAATTCATAGATAAAACATTTACAAGAGGTGAATTTGCGTCGCTATCGGAGAAGTTGTCGGCGGAATTTGGAACAGGGGTTGAAACAGTTCAAATTTCTGAGGATGTGGATGAAAATAGTTCGCCGGTAGTCCAATTGGTGAACAATATTATAGAAGATGCATATTTACGTGGCGCATCAGATATACATATAGAACCACGTGAAGGTGTTTCTATCGTTCGATATAGAATAGACGGTTATTTAAAGGAGGTGTTGAGACTGCCAATAGGAGTTCACAAAGCGATTGTGTCCCGTCATAAGATTATGGCAAACCTTGATATTGCAGAAAGACGCCTCCCACAAGATGGCAGAATTGCATTTAAAAATTATAGCAAAAAAGGCATTAACATTGATTTGCGACTTTCTACCGCACCTCTTATTCACGGGGAAAAAATCGTAATGAGAATCCTGGATAAGACAGGGTCTATTTTACCATTAGAGGCGATGGGATTCAGTGAACACAATTTGAAATTATATAAAGAAGCCATTACAAAGCCGTACGGTATGATTTTGCATACAGGTCCTACAGGCAGTGGAAAGACGACTACTCTTTATTCAGCATTATCAACTATAAATACCCCTGATATTAATATCCAAACAGCTGAGGACCCCGTAGAATATACATTATCTGGTATTAATCAATTACAGGTTCAAAAAGAGATTGGCTTAACTTTTGCATCCGCCCTGCGTTCATTTTTACGGCAGGACCCTGATGTTATATTAGTGGGTGAAATAAGAGACAAAGAGACAGCAACTATCGCAGTGGAGGCAGCATTAACAGGCCACTTGCTTTTTTCTACACTCCATACCAATGATGCCCCAGGAACTATTACACGTCTTGAAGAGATGGGTATAGAACCATTCTTAATTAGCGCTTCATTGGTTTGTATCTGCGCTCAGCGACTTGCACGACGTCTGTGTCCAAAGTGTAAAATACCTGTAAAACCACAAAAAGAAGAACTACAGGTGTTAGGGGTAGATAACCCTGACCTTACAATTTATAAACCAAAAGGATGTTCAAATTGTAACGATACCGGTTATAAAGGAAGAATAGGTATACATGAACTACTGGTAGTTACCCCTGCACTTCGCTCATTAATTGCTAAAGGTGGTTCTACCGAGGCATTGAGAGAAGTTGCTATTAAAGAAGGTATGATTCCATTGTTTAAAGATGCCATGGCTAAAGTCGTTAAAGGTATTACATCTATAGAAGAAGCATTAACCGTTGTTAAAGAAGATTGATAATAAACAGCGGAAAGCCAGCTAATGTATAGCCAATCCAATATATCTGTTCCATATAACTCTTTCAAAAATTATTTAAGAAAGAGGTTTGGAAAGTTAAAAGTATATAAAATTCCTGTTGACGCTGGCTTTACATGTCCTAATATAGATGGAACAAAATCTTACGGAGGATGTTATTATTGTAATAACAAAGCGTTTAGTCCAAATTCAAGAACACAATTATTGCCACTTGATTTACAAATATATAACTCAATAGAATATTACAAAAAATACAGAAAAGCTGAAAAGTTCATACTGTATTTTCAGGCATATACTAATACTTATGTAAGAGGTCAAAGTTCAGAACTCAAAACAGCCAAAAGCCAAGGGTTAGAAGGTGATAATAACTGGTCAATGGCAACTGATAAGAAGGATAACGATAAAGAAAAACTAATTACTGGTCAATCGCCACTGGCTACTAACAAGATACCTGACGAGATTAACTTCTATACTACCTATAAATTGAAAGAAATATATGATTTTGCGTATAAGTTTGATGACATTGTGGGTATATCTATAGGGACGAGGCCTGATTGTGTTAATAGAGAAATTTTAGAATTAATAGATAGTTATACGAAAAAATTTGATGTTTGGATTGAGTATGGTTTGCAGAGCGTTCACAATAAAACATTGGAACTTGTTAATAGAGCGCATACTTATGAAGATTTTATAAATGCTATTGAGTTAACATCATTATTTCCGAATATTAAGGTTGCCGCGCATACAATAGTAGGTTTGCCGGGTGAATCAGAAGACGAGATTTTACAGACATATAAATCAATATCTATTTATCCAATAGATGCAATAAAGATTGAACATTTATATATTGCAAAAGATACTGTGTTTTATAACTGGTATAAAAGTAATAAGATAAAGGTATACGAAAATTTTAATGACTATTTGAATATACTGGGTAAAATCATTACTCTTGTTTCTTCAAATTGGTATATTCAACGTCTTATCGGGGAGATAAACAGCGACTATGTAGTAGCGCCACAGTGGAATTTAAGCAAAAACCAAATTCAACAAAAAATTGTGGAATACTTTAAAGAAAATAATATATATCAGGGTAAGTTTGCTAATAACTTTCAACGTATATAAAGTGGGTCTGTTTGATTTATTGAAAAAAGGCGTTGAGAGATTTAAATCCAAGATTAGTCAATTAAAAACCATCGTATTTGGTTCTAAAACGCTTGAAGAAACTTTGCAGGATTTAGAGAAGGAATTGTTAAGTTGGGATGTTGGAGTGGAAGTTACATCGGATTTTCTGAGGGAATTAAAACGGGTGAGCATATCGGAAAATTTAGCGACAAGTAGGGAAAGGATAATTTATAAGTTGAAAGAATTATTTTTACAAACTCTCGGTCAATACGTCCCCGTAACATTAAAAAGTAATGAAATTAATGTTTTCCTTATATGTGGCGTTAACGGGACGGGTAAAACAAGTTCTTCTGTTAAATTAGCGCACCTTTTTAAGAAAGACGGTAATAAAGTGTTAATAGGGGGAGCGGATACTTTTCGCGCCGCCGCTATTGAACAATTGAAAAACCTCTGTGAAAAATATAATGTTGATTATGTCACTTCTTCTTACCAAGCTGACCCCGCTTCCGTCGCTTATAATGCCCTAGATAAAGCTTTATCTTCTAATTATAATTTGGTTATACTAGATACAGGAGGAAGATTGCATACTAAAACAGGTCTTATGGAAGAATTAAAAAAAATTAAAAAGGTTTGCTACAAGAAACTTAAAAAAGAGGTAGAACATACGCTTCTTGTCCTTGATAGCACTTATGGACAAAATGCTAAAAATCAGGCAAAAGAATTTAATGAGTTTATGAACCTTTCCGGCGTAATACTCACTAAATTAGATAGCACCTCAAAAGGAGGATTTATTTTTTCTATAAAAAAAGACCTAAATTTAGGAGTTAAATTTATAAGTTTCGGTGAGGCAATAGATAACTTTTCTCATTTTAATCCTAACGATTTCGTAGAAGAATTATTTAATTAAGCACCTATCAATTTTTTCTTTTCGTTTCATCATTTAATATTTAACACTTATTATTTAAATTATTTTATTACGAGTTTGCGAGTTTAGCTAGTATATTTTTCATTAAACCTTGAACTTTTAAACGTTGGCTTTCACTCTTGCTTTAGCTTTGTGCCATGTTATGTTAAATTTATACAGTTTTCACATTTTTAAAACTATAATTTTCTTCCAATATAAACGTAGATTAAGATGCAGAGGTTAAAGAAATATAAAATGCACCAGCAAAGGTGTAAAAAGCATTGTTTGTTTTACTTGACAGATAAGAAAAATATTTTAATATAGAACCATTTTTAAAATGGGGGCATGGTTTAAAAAGAAAGGGGAAGGTAAAAAGAAGGGGAGAAAGATATGATAATAAAAAAGATAATGCGAAAGGAGGTGAGACAGGTTTTAGGGTTGGATAGTGAAGCAAAGAAGATGCAAGATGCGCGAAACAATCAATTTTTATTTTGGAGGTGAAATAGCATGAGTTTTAAAAGTAAAGTTTTGTTAGTGCTGAGCGCATTGGTATTGGTTTTAAACGTATATGCCGATGTAAAGACAGGTGGTGAAAAATCCAGCGCAGCATCCATCACAGTATCAGGTGGTGTTGATACCGGTGTATGGGGATGGAGTAAAGAAGTTACTAGGGTAATTGGTATTGGTAACCCAGACCCAAAGGATGCTGATATCCTGTTTTGGGGTAGAGCATATCTCAACTTAGAGGCGAACATAGCCGATAATGTAAAGGCAAAAGTTCAATTAACAAATAGGAACTTTAACTTTATTATACCTGACCCGGCTAACGAGGAGTCGGGTTTATTGGCGTATAACAACACTTTCTTTGGTGACGACAATACATTAAATGTTTCTTTTGATGAGGCATATGTGAGCGCACATGAATTCTTATCAGAATATTTCTCATTCAGTTTAGGTTTTCAGAATTTAGCATATTCGCTAAGAGGTGATGGTAACTATTTCTTATTAAACCTTAAGAGATCAAACACGGCATTCGTAACAAGCCCTCAATTAATCAGCGGTGAACCGACTCCTAGAGGTTGGGCTTTTGCGCCGGGCGGTTTGAAACTTATATTTGGTAAAAATGATTCCCCATGGAAGTTAGACCTATTTTATTTTGTCCAAAGTTTTGACAGTTCTGGAAAAGGTATAGGTAACTTTGGTGATAGAACAGATGAAAACGTTGCTGGTGCAGTATTTGACTATAACTTTGGTGAAAAGAACCTTGTTACATTAGGTGTGGTTGGATTTGGCAGCGCTCAATGGTCGTCTAATGTTTGGGCTTTCGGAGGCGGTGTTGACTATTTCTGGAAAGTCGGCGGAGGTGAATTAGAACTATACGGAGAAGGTTATTTTGAAACAGGCGATTTTACCGCAACTATAGATCAAAAAAGCACGTTCGGTGGTTTTGTCGGTGGAAGATTTACTTTTGCCGGCAATCTGAGCCCATACATAGATTTATCTTTCTGGTATCTCACCGGTGATAATGGCTCTGTTGCTACAAAAAATGAGGACTTTGTATCTCATAGATATCTTGGCAACAGCTCATTATTATTAGAGAATAATTTCTATGGTTTTGATGTAAAGTCAAATTACTGGGCAATAAAAGCAGAAGCAGGTTTAAAAGCTAATTTGAGAAGGGAAAAGGATTTCTCAGCAAGCGTTTTATATGGTTTCTTTAAAGTCGTCGAAGAAGCAACAGGAGCCCCTGATGATTTAGGTTCAGAATTAGATGTGAGATTAGGATGGGATTACAACGATTCATTAAGTTTTGCGTTAGCAGGTGGTTTCTTGTTTGGTTCAGATGTTCTTGATGTCGTTCCTGGTTTGGCTGCAGGCGACGTTGGTGACACAGCAAATATAATTCTTTTTGAAACAAGATTAAAATTCTAATTTAGTTTTAATGGGGAGGGTTTTTGTCCTCCCCATTTTTTTTATATTTTTTTCAGGTTAAAATCTCTCATATTGTGGTTAATTGGATACCAAAGTTTAATCTTTTCTTTTTGATTTTAACGGGATTACAGATATTAAATGGATTTAATATTATAGGTAATAGGATTATCCATGCACCGATAGGTGTTGTGGAACTTACGATATTACTTTTGGTTTTATCTTTTATCCCTTTTCATATCGTTGCGCTTTCTAAGGAAGCTACTAAGGTACTTGAGAAAAAAGAAAGATTTGCTAAATATAAGAGAATAGTTTCTAAGATAAAAAGAGCATCATTTTTTTACACTCTTATGGGCTTTTTATTTATTTTAAGCGTTATTTTATCAGGGGTAGGTGTTAGCACTAATATAAGCCATAAGTTTCTTCATACCTTATCTGTTATGATTTTTCCTGTTGTTATTATCTATGTATTCGCCAAACATTATTATTTAGGGTTATTGCTTTATAAAATAGAGGAAAAAATCGCTTCTTAAATGTTGAATAAGACAATTTTGCTGTATTTTGTATTCTGTATTTTCTATTCTTTCTTACATTCTCAGAGCAAAGATTATACTGGTTTATTCAAGGATACTACTTACAAGAACTACTGGTATAGATATAGCGCTCTGAAAGGATTATGTAAGGAGGTTGACAAGAACTATAAAACCATTTTATTGGCGTATGAGCATAAAGAGGTGCCAGTTTCTGAACTAGCGCTTGAGTGTTTAACTAAATTACAAAATAAAAAAAACATAGATGATTATATTAAAAAATATGTTGATGGTGAAAATGACTTAGGGAAACTGAAAAAGTCGCTTGCTGTTTTATCTAAACTATCAAAGGAGAAATTACTAAATATATTTAGAAATTCAAAAGATAAGAGTATTAAACTGGTTATTCTTGACTATTTATATAATGAGCAGCTCGAAGAGAGCGATTTAAAATTGATAAGTGACGAATATTCGAAAAATAATTCTAAAGATGTTAAATTGTCTATATTAAAAATTTTTGCCAAGTATGATTATATAAAAGAAGCGGACAAGTATCTGAAGACACAGGATAAAAGTATCCGTATATATGGGTTGTATGGTTTATGTTCACAGGATAAAGAGCGGTGTGAGAATAAACTTTCTGAAGAAGTTTTTAGTAATCTTGCGAAGGACACTGAGTATTTTTGTCAACTCATTAGTATTGTAAAACGATACAAGGTTACGGGGGTATTGAGTAAATTATTGGATAGAATTGATAAGATGGGTGAGTATATAAGGAAGAAGATGATTTTTTCAGCCCTGCCTATTTTGAGCGAAGGTGATTTTAAGGAGGTGGTATTGCATTACTGGAAGGAACTCACCGTAAACTTTTTATCGTTATTAGTAAATGTTTATTCGCTCAAATTTAATGTTGAGTCGGAAAATTTAAGTTTAGAGGATATATATAAGAATCTAAGAAGCGATGATAACAAAGGTGAGTTTAAGACCAGTGGAATACCAACATTTTTCACAATGCCTGTATACGGTAAAAACATTGTATTTATTATAGATATGTCTGGTAGTATGGCAAGAAAGGTTAAAAGTCAAGTGTCAAAAGGCAAAAGTGATGATAAGACAAGGTTTGAAGTAGCAAGGGAGGAGTTGAGAAAGGTTCTTAATAAGTTAGGTGTTAATGTTAAATTTAACATTATTCTGATAAATAGTGATACTGATAAACTAGGCATAAGATTTTTTTCGAAGAATTTAGTAAGTGCTAATAAGAATGAGATAAAGGAAGCGGTAGAATATTTGAATAAGGCTTGGGAGAAGTTACAGGAGGTAAAGCGCGGACGAACGGATATATATGATGCGCTGGAGATGGCTTTGAATATGTCCAATATTGATACCGTCGTGCTTTTAACTGATGGTAATCCTACCTGGGGTAAGTATACATTACCAGAGAATATAGTCAATAGTATTAATAAACTGAATGAATGTAAATTTGTTAGTATAAATTCTGTTGCGGTTGACCCAACAAGGAAGGGTTTAGAATTTTTACGAAAATTATCTTTGAATAATTTTGGTATTGCAAGAAGGGCAAGTTTTGATACTGAAAATGAATAATAAAAACTATCTTCTGTTGCTTGTATGGAGAGGGTTAGGTGAAGGTGAATATTTGAAAATCAATTTTCTTGTAGTATAGTATAAAATCTTAAATGGTGATTGGTATTATTGGATGTGGTAGAGTGGGGACCAGTTTTGCCAATGCTTTAAGTAGAAAACTACCAGGAGGGAAGGTTTTGTTGTGTAAAGGCATAAAGAGAAGTTCAAGGTCCCATCTTCAAGGTTATGATTTTTTGTCAAGTAGAGTGAGATTCGTAAATAATATTCGTATATTGGTCAAAAGCAGTGATATTGTGTTTGTAGCGGTTAAAGATGATAAGATAGAAGATGTTGTTAAGAAAATCGTTAATTTAAACGTTAAGATAGAAGGCAAATATTTTGTGCATTTTTCAGGCGTATTGGATTCTAGGATATTTTTACCCATAAGGAAAAAGTTTAATGTGAAAATTGCTTCACTTCATCCTGTGCAAAGTTTTCCATCTGTGAAATTGGGTATGGAACGGATAAAAAATATATACTGGGTTTTTGAAGGCGACGAGGATGCTTATCAATCGCTGGATAAATTAATAAAATTATTAGGGGGTAAAATCATTGTTTTGGATAAAGAATGGAAAGTATATCACCATATAATTTGTGTATTTTTTTCAAATTTTTTGGTGGGTTTATTTTATGTAGCAAAGGAGTTAATGAATGGTTTAAATGTGGATGAATTAGAATCGTTACGGAGTTGTGGTAATAGTGGTAAACTGAATTTAGAAATATATCTGCCATTGATAAAAGGGGTTATTAGCAATATTGAAGGTTTAGACCCCCATGAGGCGTTGACCGGTCCAATTGTAAGAGGCGATGTGCATACTGTGAAGACCCACATAAAATATTTGCAAAAATATCCACAATTTCTACGCTATTATAAACAGTTTTCTGGCATATTACTTGATATGGTCAAAGATAGAGTAGATAAGGTAAAGTATATGTTAATGAAAAAGTTGATAACTAAAAACTAATACCTACACTATTTTAAATGAATATTGTTCTTGTCGGTTTTATGGGTGCGGGTAAAAGCACTATTGGTAAATTACTTTCTAAAGAGATAAAATGGAGGTTTTATGATTGCGACGAATTAATTATGCAGAAGATGGAACTATCGATAGAGGAGATAATAAAGTTATATGGAGAAGTAAAATTCAGGGTGGTTGAATCAGAGGTTCTATCCAAGCTTTTAAAGTTAGATGGCGTGATAATTGCGACAGGTGGTGGTGCAATAACAAGATATAGAAATGTGGAACTCATAAAAAAGAAAGGTATTGTTATATATTTATATGCCGATATATCAGTTTTACATAGTAGAATACAAAAAGACGAGACGAAAAGACCTTTGCTTTCCCAGAAGAATTACTTTAGTGAGATAATAAGATTGATTTCTATGCGGGAGGAGTTATATAAAAAGGTGGCTGATATAACGATTGATACATCGGAGAAATTACCTCAAGAGGTGGTGAATGAGATAAAGGTAAAACTAAAAGACAAAAGAATCGTGTAATTTTTCTAAAAGGTTTATGATTTATGTGGCATTACTTTTAATCATCTCCTTTTTACTTATCTTGCTTAATGCATTTTTTGTGTTAGCGGAGTTTGCTATTGTTAAGGTAAGGGCGAGCGCAATAGAAGTATTAGTCAGCAGCGGTAGTAAAAAGGCAAAACTATTAAAACATATTCGCAAGCATATAGACGAATATCTTTCTGTTTGTCAGATAGGTATTACTTTTGCAAGTATTGGATTAGGGTTTGTTGGGGAACTGTCCTTTGCGAAAATATTTTCTTATTTATTATCAAAGATTGGTATTGCAAGTTCTGTAATAAGTCATACTTTTGCTATCGGATTCGCGTATGTTCTGGTTTCATTTCTTCACATATTATTAGGTGAACTTGTGCCGAAATCTATTGCTATAAGGAAAGCAGAAGGTGTAGCATTGTTTAGTGCTTATTGGCTTCGTTTTTTTAAATTATTATTTTTTATTCCATTATTTATATTGAATAATTGCGCTAATGCTATTTTACATTTGTGTGGAATATCTCAGCTGCGAGAGGTTGAATCCCTATCACAAGATGAAATAAAAGTCATTATGAAAAGTTCGTATAGCCACGGTGCAATGTCATTTTTGAGATTACTTCTGGTTGAAAATATTCTTGATTTATGGAAGTTGAAGGTAAAAGATGCTATGAAACCAAAGAATCTTGTTAAGACGCTTGATACTTCATTAACTTATCAAGAAAATATTAACATTATAAAAGAGTCAAAATATTCGAGGTATCCTTTGATTGATGGTAATGTGTATATGCCATCTGGTGTTGTTCATATAAAAGATATAATATTAAACAGTATTGACAAACCTGACCAGCCCGATTTAAGAAGTATTGCAAGAAGTTTTACTACAACATACGTTGATGTTTCCTTGGAAAACTTGCTTATGCAGTTACAAAAATCCAGACAACATCTTGCTATAGTGGTTAATAAAAAAGGGCAATGGATAGGAATTATAACTTTAGAAGATATTATAGAAGAGATAATAGGAACTGTTGAGGATGAATTTGAAAAGGACTCCTTACCTTCTTTATCTGAGATAATAAATATGGATAGGATTTTTTTAGATATAGAATCCACTAATTTTCAGGATGCAATAAAAGAGATGCTTCTTTCTATTAAGACAGACGAAGCGCCTGTATCCAAAGAGAAAATTGTTTCCGCGGTTTTACAGCATGAAAAAGCGGTTGAATCGTATGTAGGTAATAATCTGGCTATACCACATGCAAGAATTGATGGTTTAAAAAGACCTTGGCTAATATTTGGCAGATCTAAGAGAGGTATTAACATCTACGGCAGAGATGAAAAGGTTCATTTTATTTTTATACTTTTGACACCACTTAGTTTACCATCCTATCAGCCGAAATTAATTTCAAGGATTTATTCTCTTATGAGGAGTGAATATGTGTATGAACAACTTTACGAAGCAAGGACTCCTCAGGATGTTCTGAATACTATAAAGACCGCTGACACTGTTTCGATAAGTTGAAAAGTGTATAATGGACTAACAATAATTTTCAATAGGCAGGTAGCAAGAAATGTCAGATATCAATTTTTAATAAGTGTATAATGAGTGCGAAAATTGTAAATGAGGTATTGCTTGTAGAATTTGTAAGGAATAATTTTGAGAAATTAAATCTTTCATCATCATTGTATAAGTCCGTTAAAATTATAAGTATAGGGCAGCAAAATTTTACGGATGGCCCTGATTTTTTAGATGCAACTGTTTCTTTTGATGGCAAATTTGAAAAAGGAGATATTGAGATACACTTGAATTCTTCTTTCTGGTATCTCCATAATCACCATACAGACACAAGGTATAGTAAAACCCTCCTTAATATCTGTATAAAAGATGATTCAAAAGAAGGTTATAATATGCATATAGATAAAATTATACCTATTGCCTGTGTTGATAAGGAACTATTCACTGAATATATGAAAAGGGAGATATTACATGTGCCTTATAAAAATGTGGTGCCCAATGGTTTATGTCAGTCGTTTCATGAAAATAATATACCGGAAAAATTGTTACAAAAGTTTGGTATGGAAAGATTTTATACGAAAATTAGAAAATTCAATGGTCTTATAGTTAAATACGGTTTGGATGAAGCATTTTATATGTCGATTTTAGAAGCATTAGGATATGTTCATAATACGAAAGGATTTGTTAAACTGGCTACTGATTTACCTATGAGTTATCTGAAAAAATTATGTAAAGAAAATAAAATTGCAACTTATGAAGATTTATATGACTTATATTTAAACGCTATTGGACATGTTAACTGGAATACTAAAGCCGTATATCCTGCTGCCAATCCTAAAAATCGGTTGAAAATGATTTCACCTTTTATTTTTTATATACTTTCGGAAAATATACATAAACTTATCAAATTTATGTATGATCTTTATAATAGCAATAAATTAGAAGAATTTCTCAATAGATTTATAAAGAGTTCGTTCCTTATCAAAAACATAACCTTTAATGTGATTTTACCGTATTGTAAAATTCTTGATGAGAGGTTTACAAATAAAGGTATATACGATTACAAGGTTTTGCCATTGAATTATATGAGTAAATATGCTATAACAAGAATGTTTAAAAAGGACACAAAATATAAATTAAAAAAGGAAATATACCAACAGGGATTGATATATTTATCAAAGAATTATTGCGCTCATGGCTTGAAAGGATGTGAATCGTGTCCACTCTATTTAGAATATACCTCTTAAGGGATTAATACTTACTTGGTTAATACATTTTTTGTTTTTGAAACTAAAAAGGTTGATAAGGCGTTTTCACGCTGGAATGCTTTTGGTGATAATTTGATGGATTTTTGTATAACAGATAATCTTACTGATTGGGAAAGTTTTGTAAATAAATATAAAAACTACCTAACTTTTGGGTTTATTTCATACGAACTCTTAGATTCTTTTGGTGGATTTAAATCGTTAAAAAGAAAAGAAAATGAATTTCCACGTATATGGTGGGGTGTATTTAAAAATACTTGTTTATATGATAGAATAAGTAAGGCATATATATTTAATAGTAAAAAATCAAAGTCAGGGGTTTTATCTCATTTTTACTATAAAGTGAATCATTGTGCGCCTCTGAGATTAGGAAATTTTGATGATAAATTCAAACTAATTGGCAATTTGAAGCCCAATATGTCTTATAGCGACTATATTAGCAATGTCAGGAAAATTAAAAAGTTTATAGAACAAGGTGATGTTTATCAAGTAAATCTCACATTTAGAATTGATGGGAAGTTTAGCGGGAATCCAAACAGATTATACGAACACCTGAATAACAAGATATGGATGCCTTACTCAATATTTTTTTCTTGCGATAAGTTTGCATTTTTGGTTTTGAGTCCTGAGTTACTATTGCTTAAAATTGGCAGTGAAATTTATACCAGACCTATAAAGGGCACGATACCAAATAAGAACAATAACGCTGAATATGCAAAAAATTATTTCGCTCATAGTATAAAAGACAATAGGGAGCTGGATATGATTATAGATGTGGAAAGGAACGATTTTTATAAAATTTGCTATTTGGATAGCGTAAAAGTAATAGGGAAAACAGTAGAAACATTTCCAAACGTTCATCATCTTGTTGGGACAGTTAGAGGTATTTTGAAGAAAGGTGTAACTTTAAGTGAGGTAATAGAAAGCACTTTTCCAAGTGCTTCGGTTACAGGTGCACCTAAATTTTCTGCAATGAAGATAATAAATCAAATAGAACGACACAAAAGATTTATTTATACAGGAGGCATAGGTTTTCATTATAAGGATTTATTTGTATTACCTATGGGGTTACGTTGTATAGTTTTTAAAAATAATGATTTTCATATATATACCGGTTCAGGTATAACTTATAAATCCAATCCACAAAAAGAACTAAAAGAGTGTATGGTTAAAGTAGATTTTTATAGGGATTTATTAACAAGTTGACGCAGTATATAATAATTTGTTCTACTTCGTTTGGTGCCTCTTTATTGACATTTTTTTCTGGTTTTGGATTAGGCACGATATTAATGCCCGTTTTTGCTATATTTTTCCCTGTAGATATTGCAATAGCAATGACAGCAGTAGTTCATTTTTTGAATAATTTGTTTAAGTTAACTCTTATAGGTAAGTTTGCTAATAAGAATGTCATAATGCAATTTGGCATACCTGCTATATTATCGGCATTTGTTGGTGCGCAGACACTGGTGTGGGTTTCTCATGTTCCAGCATTGTTGAGTTATAATATTATGGGTCATAGGTTTAGTGTTATGCCTGTGAAAGTATTGATTGCTATTCTGATGATATTTTTTGCTTTATTTGAGATAATTCCGGCGCTTCAAAATTTGTCGTTTGGAAGAAAATACTTATCAATAGGTGGCGTTTTAAGCGGTTTTTTTGGAGGGCTTTCAGGGCATCAAGGAGCATTGCGTAGCGCCTTTCTGATTAAGTGTAATTTGTCAAAAGAAAGTTTTATTGCCTCCGGCACCGCCATTGCCTGTATGGTCGATATAGCCAGAATGTTTATATACTTTTCCCATTTTATTCAAGGTGGGGACTATTCCATTTCTAATTTGTTTAAACAGGATAGTAATGTTTTACTTCTCTTCTTAGCAGTGTTTTTTGCGTTTTGTGGAGCACTCTTGGGCAATATAGTGATAAAAAAGGTTACTATGAGATTTATCAAAATAATAGTATCAACTATATTATTTATTATTGCGTTAGGATTAGGTAGTGGGATACTTGATTGATTTTTTAATGATAGTTTAGATTTAGAATGAGACAATATGAATATTTGGATTGAATTTGTTTTTTATTGTGGTATTTTGATTTTAGGTGCATTTATTGTTTCATGGGCGACCGAAAGCGCTCAGGTTTTGATTTCCCAGGGACTTGCATTAACAATATTAGCATGGGTTCAAATGTTGCCTGAGTTCGCGGTTGAATCTGGACTTGCTTATAGTGCCGCTAAAAATGTAGAGAATGCTAAAATTATTGGGGCGAATTTTACCGGTTCCATCCGCTTCCTTATAGGTTTTGCGATACCTTTGATATTCCTTGTAAGGATTGTTATTGGCGGACAATTCAAGGAAATTTTGCAATCCTATATTATATTACCACGCTTTTATGGTATTTCCGCTTTAACCAATTTCTTACCTACTTTATTATTTACTATTGTATTGTTTAAGCGAACAATTTCTATTTTTGATAGTATGGTATTGATATTACTTTATATTGTATATGTGTGGTATTTGAGGAGGATTCCACCTGTTAGAGAAGATTTGGAAGAAAAGATGGAATTTGTTCCATATGCTATTAGTCAGATAAAATATATGTTTTTACGACGAATCGTTGTAATGGTTTTATTTCTTACAAGTGCTGTGATATTTTATAAGGTGGTTGAGCCATTTGTTGAAAGTTGTAAGAGAATTGCTACTGCCTTTTTAATTAGCGAGTTTATTTTTATTCAATGGATTGCTCCTGTTTTGACGGAATTTCCTGAAGGGTTAACTATTTTCTATTGGGCTAAAGATTCGAAAAAAGCGCCAATCGGCCTTTTAAATTTGTTATCTGCAAATATTGGACAGTGGACCATTTTACCAGCAATGATACCTTTAGTATATTTTCTGGGAGGGGGCAAAACTTCATATGTCAGTTTAAGTATTATGCAATTGACCGAAATCGCTCTCACTGCATCTGTGACAGTATTTTTAACCACCATGCTACTCAATAGAAAAATAACCTTTTTAGATGCGAGTATATTGTTTTCCTTGTGGCTATCGCAATTTTTAATTCCCGTTTTAAGAACACATTTGATATTTGTCTATCTGGCGTTATCTCTGATAAAAATCATTAATTTGATTGTTCGGAAAAGAACTTCTCAACTGATGGTAGATATTATAATCCTTGCTAAACGTTAGCGGAATCTCGTGGTTTATCTAAAAAGCAAAACCTTTTTAAAAGTGTTATGGTTGAAGAGAATAGAGGGAATCTGATAACGTTTTTTCTTTGAATAGAATTAAACAAAAAGGGGGTTTTTTACTTTTTGAGTATTGGGAACTCTTGAATTGAAGAGTGTAAGTTAAGTGAAATTTGGGGGTGGGCAGGATTGGGTAGATGGTGCTGGAGGTGGGATTTGAACCCACACGCCGAAGGCATACGCCCCTCAAACGTACGCGTCTGCCAGTTCCGCCACTCCAGCATCAGTTCAACTCTTTTGCTATCTTCGCAATCAATATTATAAAGTGAAAAAAGTTTTATTGTTCGGAATTTCTTGTGGATTTTTCTATGCTTTTGTAAAATTTTTTCAAGTTATTCTTTACTTTTTCTATAATCCTCTTGACATTCTCTTTACCATATACAATTTCTAAAACCTCTTTAATACTCTTTACAGCATAGATTTTTATCTTATTTTTCTTTATAAATTCTATGTATTCGTCTAAGAGAATGAGATTTCTTTTATTACTATAAGGTATAACAATATCTATATGGGATTTTTTCATCAACTGGCATAATTTTATTGTTCCCTCGACTTTCTCTATTATTCCGCCTACTGCCTGGATATTGCCTTTTTGGTCCATTGACCCTGTAACAACTAAGTTTTGCCTTATGGGTTCTTCTGCTATTGCAGATAATAATGCTATGGTCTCTGCTGATGTGGCGCTATCGCCTTCTACGCCGGAATATAACTGTTCAAAACAAATTTTAGCATTAACTGATAATGGGAAGTCCTTTGCAAAATTTTCTCTAATAAATGCTTCTAAAATTAGAACTGCTTTTGAATGAATTTTCCCGCTCATTCCTACTTCTCTTTCTATATTGGCTATACCGACTTTTCCAGCAGAAACGGATGCGGTAATTCTGGATGGATGTCCAAAGGTATGGTCGCCTAAGTTTATCACACTCAATCCATTAATCTGCCCAACTTTCTGTCCTGAAAAATCTATTTTTATGATACCATCTTTCATTATCCTTTGTATCTCTTCTTCATATAAAGAATGTCTATATACTTTGTTATTATACGCACACATTATGTGTGTGCTATTTATATCATTACTATTCTCTTGTTTTGCCAGAAAGTTCGCTTCTATTAATATTTCGTAAAAATTCTTGAAAAGTAATGATAAATAATTTTTGTCTTGAGAAAATCTGTGACTTAAAAAAATTATTTTTTCCATACCGCTTCTATCAATATTACTCAGGTTTTCTCTGTTTGTTATATGCGATATGGCTGACATAAAATCTGTAACGGTATTGGAAGATACTTCTACTTTATCATTGAAATGTGACTTTATCCTGAATATTTCCTGAAATTCAGTATCCATCTTATACAGGATGTTATAATGTATTTCGTCACCTATGAGTATAATCTTTAAATCTATATCTATTGGTTCTGGTTTTAGGGCAAAAGATGGGTAGTAATAATATGGAGGGGGGGTTATCTCTATCTTTTGATATTTTAGAACCTTTTTTAAATGTTGGTAGACATAAGGATATTCAAATAGGTCGTAGGTATTTATGACGAGGAATCCCCTATCTGCTTTTAAAAGCGAACCGCATTTTATCTTTGTAAAGTCAGTTCTGACGCCTCCAGAGGGGGTAAAATCAAATTCAATCGTTCCGAATAGATTTGTCCACCCGGGGTTTTCCTCTACGTATATAGGACATTCTTCTCTTGAAGAACTATCCAGTATTATATTGACCTTATATTCCAATGGTATATCTTCTTCATTTTCTTTAGGCATCAGGAATTTTTTTAAATTCTTAATAAGATATTCTTTTAGCATATCAAGGTATATATGCACCTTACTTATAGAAAATTTCTTTTTTAATTCGTTAGAAAAACTATCAATGATACCGTTTGCAAATGTTTGTTCTAACTGGACTAATTCATTGTCTACGTTTTTACCAAGTTCTCTGAGAGAGATAATTAATTTGTTTAATTGTGGCTCAAATTGTGTGGCTGTTTCTTTTATCTTTTCTAACTGCTCTTTTGCAATTTTTCCTTCTATAGCATATTTTTCTAATTTTTCAAATGTAACAGGTTTATTATCAAAAACGGGTAGGATTTTAGGCGTTATAATGTCTCCAACCTTTGCCATAAGTAGGGTAAATCCATTTTTTTCAAGTTCCTTCTGAAGCGGTTCTATAATTTTTTTTTCATTTTCCTGTGCCTTTTTTAAAACTTCCTGGTAGTGGGAACTGAAAACATCTGATTCAAAAACTTTGGGCAATTCTTTTCTGAGTTCTTTTATAAAGTTATATAAATATTCTCTAAATTCTACTGCTTTTCCCTTGGGGAATATTATGAGTAAGGGCATATCAGGATGGCGGAAGTTATATACATAAGTATAATCCCATAGAGTAGGACATACTTTGGGCTTCATCTCTTCTAAAAATTTCTTTATTGCGTATGTCTTTCCAGAACCAGGTAATCCCACAACAAACATATGATATCCGCTCTTCCTTATAGCAAATCCTGTTTTTATGGCATCTATTGCCCTTTTTTGTCCAACTATGTCTGATTTCGGTTTGTAATCCTGTATGCTCTTTGCTTTTATATATTTTATGCTTTTAAAAGTTGTAAGTTCAGTTAGTGGGATTTCCATTCCGATTTTTAGATTTTTCTAAGAATATATATGCACAACCTTTAGCTAAGTTTCTTATTCTGTTTATATACTCATTTCTTTCTTCAAAACTAAATGCTCTTTTTGCATCTAATAGGTTAAACGTATGTGAACATTTTATGACGAAATCGTATGCAGGGAAACACAATGATGATTCTAATAGTTTTTTACATGTTTCTTCGTATGTTTGAAAGTAACTTTTTAACTGATTTACATCAGTATCTTGATAATTGTATTGGTTGAATTGCTTTTCAAAATCAAACCTTAGGTCTTTATAAGTAAGTTCTTCTGTGTTTTTTTTATCCCAGAGTATCTCAAAAATATTGTTTTTCTTTTGTAGTATCATGCATATTCTTTCTAATCCATAAGTTATTTCTAAAACAGGTTTGGTTAGTTCTATTCCTGCCATTTTTTGAAAATATGTAAATTGAGTTATTTCAAGAAAATTGCACCACACTTCCCATCCCAGTCCGCTTGCCCCCAGAGTAGGCGATTCCCAGTCGTCTTCAACGAATCTTATGTCATTTTTATCTAAATCTAATCCAATGTATTCCAAACTTTTTATGTAGAGTGAAATAGAGTTTTTAGGAACTGGTTTTATGATGACCTGATACTGAAAGTAGTTTTGAATGCGATTAGGGTTTTGAGCATATCTGCCATCTGCGGGGCGTCTGCATGGTTCTATAAATGCATAAAAGTGGTTTTTATCATCTAAACTTGTGAAAAAAGTTAAGGGATTAAAAGTTGCCGCTCCTTTTTCTATATCGTAAGGATACCATAAATATGCACCTTCTTTTCTCCAATATTCGCTTAGTTTGCTTACTACATCTGTAAAAGTAGTCATTATTCCTTTGTTGAACAACTCCATTTAATGTTATCTTTTTCATCTTTTTCTTCAACACACCATTTATTTTCTTTTGCTCGTTCTATCGTTTTCTTTATGAATGTTTCCTTAACCTGTTTTATTGCTTCTTCCGTATCTTGTCCGTTCTCCTTTGCAAATTCCTTATAGAATTTTTCTCTCAAACTATTTTGTTCTGAAATTAAAGCTATTAGTTTCTCCAACTCCTTCTCATCCTCTAATTTTTTGCTATTAACTATTTTTATTTCTCCGTCCAGCCCTTCACCTATTGCTTGTTTATCATAATATTTTTTTAATGAGGTATGTATTTCTTTTATTCTTTTTTTAATTTTTTGTAATTCAGTTTCTTCTTGTGATACTTCTTGTGCTGATATGTGGGTATTAAGAGTCAATATATTTAATATACATTGTATTTTATATTCAACATTTTGTGTTTTAGAGAATAGTTTTAACGTAGGAGTTTTTTTATCTTGTTTTGTATACCCTATGTCATCTAAAAAACTATCCATTGCCTTTTCTAATTTTTCAGGGTCAAAATTAAGATTTATATTGATTGAGCATCCTACATTTATTACGATAATTAATATAGCGCTAATTTTTAACATTAGTTGTTTATTTTAAAATGAATTTTGAAAATCTATAAAGTTATCTATCTATTTCAGAAACTACTAGACTTTCAAATTCCATTTATTCAGTATTTAACATTTATTATTTTATTTCGAGTTAACAATTTGGATTTTTCATTAAACCTTTGAATTTCGACATCTACTTTTGATAACGCAAGATGCCTGCTACCGCCTTTTGTAGTAATTTCTGTCTTTATTTTGTTTCTTCTTTTCCTAATGCTTTTTGGAATTCTTTATATAAAACACCTACATCCTGTGGTATTTCATCAGGTTCTGTTTCTTCTACTGATTCTCTTTCTCTTTCGGGCATATTGCCCCACCCCTGTGCTTTATTCCCGTCGGTTGGTGATTTGGTTTCTGCCGTTGGTGGTTCACTTGGCGGCACCTCGTAAGCGCTTAGGGCAGGTTGATTTGCTGTGGGTTTACTCCTTTGCTTTTTCTTCTGTTCTTTAGCCCTTTGTTTTTTCAATTGCTTGAGTAATTTCTGTAATTCTTGCTCTGACATTTGAAATTGTTGGTCTTGCTTTTTCTGATTTTGGGATGATCTGGAGCTGATTCGGAAGGCAGTGTTTTTTATTATCTTTTCTAACACATCTATTATCTCTTGTTGCTTTTTTGCGGTGGGGTGTATGTTTAACTTCACTTTGGATACAATATCGCTTAGTTTTTCTTCGGCTTTTTTCAATATTGCAATAATTTCGTTTCCTTTCTTTCCGGTGCTTAGCTCCGTAAAGTTCTTATAAACCTCTCTCATAAGTTTCTCTGCTTTATTCATTTCCTTTAATACATCTATATCTTCTTCTTCTTTTTCTTGCTTTCTTACCTTCTGCTCTATTTTTTTTATTTCTTTTTCTATTGCTTGTAGGTCTTTGTCGAAATCAAATTCATCGTCGGGAGTGTTAGCCCATATATTAAATATTGCTATTGCCGATATTATCAGTGCACTTTTTCTTATTATTTTCCTCATTTTTACCCTCCTTATTTTATCATACTTTTTTTAAATTGCTATTAGTGCTGCAATCTTGCTTTTACTTTTTCTGTTAAATCTGTGACCTGTTCCTGGTCATACATTAGTTTTTGCAATCTTTGTTTGAATTCTTTTTGCCATATTTCTAATCTTTGTTTTGGTTCATTTGCGTTATTGAACATTTTTTCAGCTTCTGTTAATAATTTTTCTGTTTTAAGTTTTACATTGACCTCCATTGCTTTTATGAGTTTAATTTCTGCGAGGGGTGGTATTTTTGTAGCGCCACCGCCACCGCCGCCGCCACCGCCGCCACCACCTGAAGCCAATTTAACCTTTCTTACTTCAAATTTTAATGCATTTAGTAATGTTTCTAAATTTTTCAATATATCTTCTTCTATGGATTGGGTATATGAACCTACATCGCTTTTTTCTAATTGTTTGAGAGCCGACTGCATATCGGCAATGACGAATTCCATAATGCGGACAAAAACTACTGCGCCTTGCTCTGTAAACCCCCGAACTAACAATTGCGCGGTGGGTATTACTTTTTTCTGTTCTTCTGCAAGGTCTTTTATTTCTTTTAATAATTGTCTTGGATTTTCACCGCCACTTATTTTTCTTCTGTGACAATCTATTGTTTTTTCGTATATCTTTTTCTCGGTTTCGTATACCTCTGTTATAGTAACTTCCATCTGCTCCATTTGGTTTATGGCATCCTCAGTTTCATATTGAAGTTTACTGTTTGTCAATTTTTGCAGGGCTTTTTTTAATAGTTTGAAAGCCATATCTTGTCTTTTCTTTGCTTCCGACTGATTGCCTTGTCGCATTGCTTGAAATGCATTCTTCATCTGCTTTGCTGCTTCTTCGAGTTCCTTTTTAATTTTGCTTTCTTTATTTTTTTTCTCCTTACTGGCAAATTGTTTTGTCATTTGAGCCAATTTTTTTTGTTCTTCTGCTAACTTTTCTAAATTCTTTTTTTCCTCTTCTGACAGTTTTTTTTCTCCTTCTGCGATTTCTTTCTGAAGTTTTTCCAGAGCTTTTTGCATTTTATCTATAGCTTTTTGTTGTTCAGAAGACGCATTTTTATTACTGTTTTGCCTTAGGTTTTCTGAAGCATTTTTCATATGAGGTGATGCCTCTTTGGCATTAGCGGATGATTCTTTTACTCCCTTGTTTTGTGAACTCTCAAAATTTTTCATTGCATCATTAAATTCTTTATTCAGTTTATCTTGTGTGTTTGCTAATTCTTGTTGTTTTGATGCTTTAGCTAACATCTTTTGTAGATTTTTCAAACTTTCTTCTGTCTTTTTTAATTCTTTTTTTATGTCTTTATTTTTTAATACCGCTTGTTCATTTTTACCCATATTAGTATTTTCTGCCTGTTTTTTTATACCTTTTCTTGCCTCATCAAAGTTTTCTTTTGCTTCGTCGGCTATATCTTTTATATTTTCATCCTGCTGATGTTCTTTTACTGCTTCATCCACTCCTTTGTCTATTTTGTCCTTTAGGTTTTCTGCTTCTTTCATAAGTTTATCCATTTCTTTAGCAAGTTCATCATTTTTCTTGTCACCTTGTTTGTTGTTTAAGGAGTTTTTAATTTGGGATATTGCATTTTGAACTCTGTTTAAAGCAGTTTCATGGTCTATTTGGGCTTCATCCATTTTTTTCATATCTTCTATTTCTTTTTTGGCTGATTCCAAATCCTTTGGAACATTTTTTAAATCATCAAGAGATTTTTCTAACTCTTTTTCTGGCTTATTGTTTTTTATATAGTTGGGGACATTTTTTGATAGTTCTTCCGCTTCTTTTTTTTGCTCTTCGATTTTCGTGGCTAGTTCTTTTGAGGATTTTTGCTTTATTTCATTAGGCAGACCTTTTAATAATTTCTTGGATATTTCAAGATAATCCTTTGCTTTTTGAAATTCTTGCGCTGTTTCGCTGCTTAAATTTTCTTGTGCAAGTTGAGAGGCAAATTCAAACGACTTTTGCGCCTTGAAAACGGTTTCCATTAACTTGTTGAATCTGTTGGTTTTAAAAGAATATTTAAAAAATTTTTCCTGGAAATTAGCGACTTGCTTAGCAAATTTTTGCAGTTGTTGTGATACATTTTCATTGTCTGGTATGTTAGCGTCTTTTTTGAAATCATCCAGTTTCTTCTGTATGTTGTTGGCTTCGCTTAATAAATCATTAATTTCTTTCTCTAAGTTGTCGTTCTGATTGTTTGAATTTAATTTATTTTCTAAATCCTTGATATCTTTCATATACTTTTGTGTTTTATTCATCTTTCTTTCCAATTCGCTAAGTTTGTTTAACATAGAGACAAGGTCTTGAGAATCCTGGGGCATTTCTTTGACAAGTTTGTCAGTCAGTTTGGAATGCTTATCTGATAATTTTTTAACCTCCTTTAGCAATTCAAATATTTTTTTGCTATCTTTTTTGGTTTCTGTATTTTTGTCTGTAATTCTTTTTAGGGATTTTTGTTTATTGATAAATTTTTCTAATGATTCTTTGAATTCCTCCATTTCTTTTAGATTTTTATTAATGCTTTTTGTATCTTTTATTAGTTTTTCTTGCTTTTCTAGGAGGTCTTTTAGTCGCGCAGATTTTTGCTGCATATCTTCTAATCGTTTTTTAAGGTCTTCCTGTCTCATTTTGTTTTCTAAAATCTCAAGTATTTTATCCAGTTTTTCTATGAGGTAATTTGTAGATTCAATGGCTGAGGAAAATTTTATATTTTCACTCTTAAACGCAGATATTATTTGTTCGAAAAGTAATGTTATCCCTTCGTTTTTTATGAATGACTTGGCGTTTTCTATTCTTCTTGCGTATTCTACATTTTGCGTTTTCAATCTTTGGGCAACCTTATCAAGTTTTTCTATGAATTTTTCAAATTGCTCTTTAAGTTGCATCTGTTTTTCCACTATGACTTTTTTAATTAACGAAGAATCTGTTTTCCCCTCTGGGCTTTCTTGCGTAGGAATTTTCTCTATTACCAATAATAATATTACTGTTACTATCAAAAATAAAACATTCTTCTTCATTCTTCCCTCCTTAAAAAATTATTTATCTTCACTCTTTCCCTTCCCTTTCTATTTTCTTATACGCAAAAACAGATGCAATTATTTGAATTGCTATGTTTATTTTTTCCATTCCTTGAGTGTTTTCTGGGTATCAGATACTCCTTCTTTTATTCTTCTTACATCTCTGATTAGACCCTGGAAACTTTCCCACCATTTTAAAAGATCAAGTATTCGTTCGTATAACAATATGGAATTATCTAAATTTCTTTTGACGTCTCTTACTTTGCCAGATTCATTAATAACTCTTAAATCTCTTAGTATATCATACAGTAATCCTTCGTTCTGGCTTCCTCTCTCGCCAATAAGATGTGATAAGATTTTGTATGCCTCTTGTAAGTTTTTTTGTATCGCAGTGTTACCATAATATAATTTGTTATTTATTATGTCTGAGTAGACGTCATATAATTCGTTACGAATCTTAGTAGTGTCGCTAATAATGTCAGGTTCTTTGTATAAGAAATCAAATATTAATCCATCTGGTATGTTGCCATTTATTTTTACGATTTCATTTAATATGTTTTCTTGCTTTCCCTTAGTTTTTATTATTTTTTCTTTCAGCTCAGCTATAATGTCATCAATTCGTTTTTCAAACTCTGCTAGTGAGATCATCTGTATCGTTTTTGTATCAGTAATTGCTTTATGAGGGCATTCCTTTTCTTTGTTAAGAGCAGTATCATCAAATTTACAATTGTCCCATACAGTAAAGTTAACTGTAATGACGTCTTCTTCCTTCATTTTTAATCTTTCTTTTAATCTTTTACCTGTTATAACTATTTTCTTTATTAGTTTGGGAGGATTCTTTTTCGTTTTAATTATTTTTACCATGCTGCTTCCTTCAGGTTTTTTTATATACATTGATACTCGCTTTATTCCATATTCATCAGTTGCCTCTAACCATATTGGTAGTTTGCCTATAGGTGTTATATATTTTTGTCCTTTTTCCGGATAGGTTATTTTTGCAATAGGTTTTAAATCATCAGAGACGTTTAATGAAAATATGTAAGGGTCCTTGTTATGTTTACCGTCCCTTGAAGTAAGTAGGATAGAAAAATCTGATGAGGTTTTTGCCAAGAATTTCCCGCTTACTGTATAAGAATCTATTGCTGAAGATAGAAATGTTTTTTTGCTGGAATCATTTTCCGGTAATGATTCAAATTCTATTGTCGCGTATCCTAATGGTACGTTTGTTTTAATTGTAACTTCCACATACGCTCCTATTGGCACGGGTAATGTATTGCTGTTTTTAATTGTTGTCGGCGGTAGATTAGAGTAAGGCGGGGGAATGACTTTATATGCAATGCTTTCTATCTGTGGATAAGGAAATGTTTCTACTTTATATATGTCGCTTACTATATCCTGACTTTTAAAATAGAATTCAAAATTTTTAGTAATGTTGACTAATTCATATATGAATCTATTTTTATTTTCTTCAGCAAGTAATCTATTCATGTAAAAATACTCTTCTTTCATCTGATTATTGTTGTCATAATGTCTGGTATATAAAAGAACTTTGGAAACGGGAACCCCCTGTGCCTCGGCTATTATTTTTAATTTATCACCTATTCCTACGCTTACAATATTGGTATTTGGCTTTGTTTTGGGTTCAACTAAAACAAGAATTGTTTTTTTTGGCCATTCTACTGATTTACCTATCAAGCGGTTAAACCATATATTTACATATTCGGGAAACGTTGAAATTGTATATACGGATAAAATTAAACACGTTATTCCGTACATATATGCTCTTAGCAATGGTTTTATATTCACTACTTTTGATAGAGGTTTATTTTTTATGTTTTTTATGGCTAATTTTATAACTTCAACCATCATTGCCTGGGATTCATTTTTTACGCCTTTTGCAACTTTTTTGGCAAAGTCAACGGCACTTATCAAGGTATCATTAAAATCCTTAAAATGTGCTTCCGCTACACCAGCTAAAAATGAAGATGTCGGTTTCCATAAAATGGTTTTTATTATGTATCTATTAGCAAGAAAACCTAAAATTCCCAAACTTATAAGAAGCATAAGTATTCTAACATATTTTGGAGTGTCAGGTATATAAAAATCAATAACAAAGGTAATTATAGAAAGCAAAAAAGCATAAGCGCACATTTTAAGTAGTCCATATATTACAAGCAATATTTTTGCTTTTAACGATATGGTTTTTAAACTTTTTTCAACTGTATAAATTTCCATAAATTATCCTCCTTCATTCTGTCTACTTAAATCTTAATATTCAATTACATCTTCTATTAAAGATATACTGATAACTTTATCTTTCAATATATAGGTTTTTTTTCTGTTAGGTTTTATCCCAATTTTTTTTGCTGTAATTACATATTGTTCTTTTGTAGAACTGCCTGTTCTTATGTCATGGACGTCTACATCCTTCATAATTATGTATTCATTATCACTACCTATTATATATCCTATATATATATACGAAGAATCCGTATCTATTATTGACAGTTTATCTATGAAATTTTCTAAATTCAATGTGTAAATTTTAATAAAATTTTTATAGAAAATCCATTGGCAGTATTAAATTTTTTATGGCTGAAATTACCACAAAGAGGGAATACCTTAAAAAGTCAAAGGTCAAAAGTTCAAGGTTTGAAAGTTTAAGTAGCACAGACATTCCTGTCTGTGTATCTTTGTCTTTCACAGGCAAGAATGCCTGTGCTACTTTAATGCGTTGGGCTCTAAAGGCGCTAATTCGGAATAAATGAAGAATGAAGGATGAAAGGTAAACTACAAAAAGGGAATTTGAAAGTGTGGTAATTTCTGTTTTTATGGTTTTTAAAAGTAATAAAGAAAAATGATTTTTACAATATGCAATTGTGAAATATGATTATGCGGTTATAGGTGCAGGTCCTGGCGGATATACTTTTGCAATTCGCGCGTCACAGTTTAAAAAAAAATGTATCATCTTTGATGAAAGTAATGTAGGGGGAACCTGTCTCAATGTTGGCTGTATACCTTCTAAAACTTGGATAAATATATCTACTATTTATGATGTCATAAAAAATGAATCTGCTCAGTTAGGTATTGAGGTAAAAGACGCGCAACTTAATTGGAGCAAAATACAAGAATTTAGAAGTAATGTGGTTTCAAAACTTCGAAATGGTATAAAAGCATTATTTAAGTCGTATGACATTGATTATAAAAATAGTCCTGTTATTAAAATAGAAAGTAATAAGGTCTATTATAGTTATAACGGTTCTACCAAGTTTGTTGAAGCAGATAGAATTGTTTTAGCAATTGGCGGAATACCTATAGAACTTCAGGAATTTGATTATAGAAATACGAATATTCTTACTTATAAGAATTGTTTTGAGTTGAGTGAATTACCTAAATCAATTATAGTCGTAGGCGGTGGTGTCATAGGAATAGAACTTGGCCAAACGTTTGCAAATTTTGGTGTAAAAATATATATCGTGGAATTACTTGATAATATATTGACAGGGGTAGATGTGGATGCATCGAGTTTTGTTATAAGAAAATTAAGAAAACATAATGCAGATATATTTACGGGTGTTAAAGTGGAGAAGGTAAAATATAATGATAATTCTGTTGATGTTACGATTAAAAATTTTAAAACTAACCAACTTATTAACATAACAGCAGAAAAGGTAATAGTATCTGTTGGAATAAAGCCGAAGGATGCGAAAGGGCTTGGAAATTTTGCCTTGACGGGAAAGGGGTGGGTAAAAGTAGATGAGAATTTTCAAACATCTATTGAGGATGTATATGCTATAGGTGATGTTATTGGACCACCATTTTTAGCGCACCGATCATCTTTTCAGGGAAAAATGCTTGCTGAGAGTTTGGCGAAAGGGGTGGGGGTATATACCACTAATTTAATTCCATCCGTCGTATATACGAATCCGGAGATTGCTTGGGTGGGATTACAAGAACAGGAACTAAAGAGTAGAAAAATTGACTATTCTATTTCTAAATTTTATTATTTGGCACTCGGGAGGGCGGTTGCGGATAATAAAACAGATGGTTTTGTTAAAGTTTTTACTACGCCTGATAAAAAAGAAATTTTAGGTGTTATAATATGCGGTAAAAATGCTTCTGATTTAATTAGCCAATATACGCTTGCAATGGAATCAAAACTTTCTTTAGAAGATATTTCCCTTATAGTATATCCTCACCCCACATATTCAGAGCTGATAATGGAATCGGCTGAAAATGTTATGGGTTATGCTATACATTCTGTTCCACGTTAATGATTTTTAAGTCGCTTCTTTCTGTTCTAATGGGGTATCCCATTATACTATTTTCTTTTGAGTTTTGACAGGGCAGTTGCACCTTTTTCCTTTTGAGTTTTCAGTTTTGAGTTTTATAATTGGCGTTTTTAAAGATGGTTTGTAATCTATGAAGTTGCCTGATTGGTGGATAGATTTGGTAGGGTTTTTAACTACCCCTTATGTATTTTTTATTGCTTCTTCTATATTACTGTTTATATTTTTAAAAGGATATAAATTTTTTACAAAACTTATTCCTGGTATATTGTTTTTTTTAATTCTTGGTGGCTTTATTTTAGTAAGTTTATCTAATGAACAGTTTAGGAAAATTGCAAGCGCTCCGGATAACATTCCCATTTTTATTTTGATTTTTGTTAGCTCTTTTTTTATATGGTGGGGGTTGAGACAGGCAGCAATGAACGATAGAAAAATAGAAAAGGGCTTACCTGTTACAGAAGCGGAGGAAAAAGATAGATATTTTACCTGGCCTGATTTAGTATTTATAGAGTTTATTGCTACGGTTATAGGTTCTATTATATTATTTATATGGAGTATATATATAAAAGCACCTTTAGAGCAACCTGCTGACCCGTCAAGAGCTCCAAATCCTTCTAAGGCACCGTGGTATTTTTTGGGATTGCAGGAAATGTTAGTTTATTTTGACCCCTGGATTGCAGGCGTTGTTCTGCCTACTTTAATCATAGTTGGACTTATGGCGATTCCTTATATAGATACGAATCGTTTAGGTTGCGGATATTACACGTTCAAGCAAAGAAAATTAGCCATAACGTTATACCTTTATGGTTTTTTCATTTTGTGGGTATTATTGATATTCCAGGGAACATTTTTGCGTGGTCCTAACTGGAACTTCTTTAGTCCTTATGAAAAGTGGGATGTCACAAAATCCCCACCATTGAATAACGTTAATCTATCTGAATATGTTTATTTGTACCTATTAAAAACTCCATTGCCCGAAAATATGCTACAAAGAGAGATGTTTGGTTTTGTTTTAGTTGCTTTTTATTTTATTGCTATGCCTATTGTGCTTGCTAAAACTGTATTCAAAAACGTTTATAAGGAAATAGGATTTATAAAATATTCCGTATTCATTTTTCTATTTTTGTGTATGCTTGGGATGGTTATAAAAATGTTTTTAAGATGGACGATAAATCTAAAATATGTGATTTATACGGGACCTCCATATTATTTCAATATATAAACATAGCATCACCGTAAGAGAGGAATCTGTAGTTATTTTGTATAGCATATTCATATAATTGTTTGGTTTTTTCTATACCTGAAAACGCACAGACAAGCGATAGTGTAGGGCTTTGGCTTCTATGGAAATTTGTAATCATACCATCGGTGAATGTGAATTCAAAAGGTGGTTCTATGAAGAGTTGAGAGTTCCCTCGTAACTGTCCTGTTTTACCAATTGTTTCTAATGCCTTACAAACGGTGGTGCCTACTGCTATAATTTTCTTACCATTCTTCTTACTTTCTATTAATTTATTATATTCAATTTCATCGATTTCATAATACTCCAATAAAATGGATGGCGGAATTCTATGTTTTTCAAATATGGTGCTAAAGGAAATATCAAGTCTTAGGAATATAAACTCAACATTTTTTTCCTGTAATTTGTTGATAACTCTTTGGGTAAAGTGCAATGATGCTGTAGGGGATGCTATAGAAAATCCTTCTTTTGCAAATATTGGCTGATACCATCTAAAATCCCCTTCTTCTGACTTCCTTTTTAAATAGGGTGGTATGGGCATAGAACCGTATTTTTCAATTATGCTTGTGATATTTTCTAACAAAATAAGTTTATAACCGAAGTCCACCCTTTCAGTAATCGTTCCGATTTTGTTATTATTTATATAAACGTCGCAGGGGATAGGTTTTATTCTTTTGGATAGAACGTATGCCTCTTTATCGTTGACAATCTTGTATATAACAGTATCGGTAACTGTGTTGTTTGCTTGCTTTTTATTTGCAGATGCTTTTGAGAAGTTTGGGTTTTGTATTCTGCATTCTATTTTGACAGGATTGACCTTTGTGGTATTGAAAACAAATACATAATTTTTATCAACATAATTTGGGAGATTTAGAAATAGTTCATCGGTAATTCTATTCATTTGTTTGTTGTAAATAAGTAATTTACACTCATCCGATGGTTCTACAGGGTAGCGCGCTATCTTTTCTTTTGGTAAGTTATAGCCAAACATATAACAGATGTTAAATATTTATCAGGGAGTGCTTATATTTTTATTAAAGGATGTTCTATGTATGGTTTTAATATTTCGGGAATGGTGATTTCTCCTTGCGCATTCTGATAATTTTCAATTAACGTTATGAAGGTTCTTGGTATAGCCAACCCAGAACCATTTATTGTATGGACATATTTTACTTTTTTATCCTTGTCCCTGAACCTTATATTTATTCTTCTTGCCTGAAAATCCAGGAATAAACTGCAGGAAGAAACCTCTAAATAAGAGTCAGTTCCAGGGGAATACGCCTCTAAATCGTATGTTTTTGCAGATGCAAAACTCGTATCTCCTTTGCATAATTTTACTACTCGATATGGTAGATTGAGTTTTTTTAAGATATCTTCGGCATCCTGTCTTAATCTTAATAATTCCCTTTCTCCCTCCTCTGGATGAACGAATTTTACCAATTCAATCTTATCAAATTGATGTATTCTTGTAATGCCAAGAGTTTTTTTCCCTGCTGCTCCTGCTTCTCTTCTGAAACACTGAGAAAATGCAACTAATTTTATGGGTAAGTCCTGCCATGATAATATTTCATCTTTGTATATATTTGTTACAGGAACTTCTGCGGTAGGGATTAAGTATAAGTCGTCTTTTTCAATATGATACATATCATCCTTTAATTTAGGAAGTTGACCAGTGCCGTATAAAATTTCACTTTTAACGATACTCGGGGGGTATACAAACTTATAATTATGTTCTTTTTGATGAACATCTAACATAAAATTTATTAAGCCGAATACCAACTTTGCTCCATTACCGGTATAAAGTGGGAAATCGCTGCCAGAAAGTTTAGCCCCTCTTTCAAAGTCAATGAGGTTTAGTTTTTTGCATAGTTCATAATGGTTTAATGGCTTAAAATCAAATGTTTTCTTTTCACCCCATTCATATTCTATCTTATTAAAGGTGGCATCTTCGCCGTCCGGAACATCATAACAAAATATATTAGGAATCCATTTTAGTAGACCATCAAGATTTTTGTCTATCTCCTTTTTTTGATTTTCTAAATGATTGATTTTATCTGACGTTATCTTTAGTTCATCACGCATCCTCGCAAAATCTTTCCCCTCTTTCTTATATAATGCTATCTCCTGAGACTTTTTATTGAGAAAATGCCTTAAATCATCTATTTCTTTTTGTAAGGTAACTCTTTCCTTATCTAATTCTATTATCTTATCTATATTAATCTCAGTTCTTTTCCATTTTGATGCTTCTTTTACTACCTGGGGATTCTTCCTTATAAGTTCTATAGGCAACATTCCTAAAATTATAAAATTAATAATGAATAATGTAGATATCCGGAACGCGAGGTTGTAATTTATTATGAGTTTAACTCGCTCACACACAGAAGTTGTAATATTCGTAATTGCTATATGCATAATTGATCAGTTAAGGAAAGTTAGTTATGTTAAATAAAATGCGCAATTTTTGGAAGGTAACTACGAAAAACCTATAAAACGGTTACGATTATATAGGTGAGATGATAAAAAATGAGAGAAAAGTTATTATTAAGGAGGAAGTAAGATGGGTTTAAGAGTAAATAACAATATAACGGCTTTAAGGTCGCTGTTGAACTTAAATAAGACAGATAGAGAGCAAGCAAGCGCATTAGAGAGATTATCAACGGGTTTAAGAATAATAAGAGCATCAGATGACCCAAGCGGCTTGGTTATAAGTGAAAGTTTAAGAGCTCAGTTGGTTGCATTAAAAAGAGCGGCAAGTAACACCCAGAATGGTTCAAATTTGTTGGCAATTGCTGATAACGCGTTAGGTAAAATATCGGATTTGTTAAGAGGTATGAAAGATTCAGTAACGTTCGCTCTTAACTCAGGAGGTATAACCCCGGATCAGTTACAAGCACAACAGGATAGTATAGATAATGCTATTAGTGCTATAGATAGAATATCCAAAACAACCAGATTTGCGGACAGGGAACTTCTTAACGGTAATAGCGGTTTTGCGATTTCCAACCAATCGCAACAGATAAATGATTTATTAGTAAAACAGGCGGTATTTGCGCAGGGACAATCAACATTATCTTTAGATTTTGAGCCTATATCATCGGCGCGAAGGGCTCAATTTAACGCTACTAGTTTTATTGCCCCAGGCGCATCTACAACGGCAGATATCACAGTAACGGGTCCTAAAGGTAGTGGAGTCGTAAGAGTTACAGGTGGAAATGCTGCAGGACCAGCCGCAGATGATATAAGTTCATTTCTAACGAAGGTACAAAGATTGAATTCAAATTTACCTGCTGCTACCAGAGGTCATAGTAGTGGCTTCACCAATGATTTGGATGCAGGTGATACTGTAACTTTAAACTTTACTTTAACTGGTCCAACCGGTTCTGCACCTATCAGTGTTAATGTGACTGATACTACGACGGCAACGAGTTTTCTTGATGACTTAAATACTGCAATAAATGCCGCAACAGGCAGTACAGGTGTACAATCAAGTAGAGCTACTGTAAACGGTCTTCAAGTCATTGACTTATCTACGACAACGGCTGGGAGCACTAAAAGTATTACTTTTACTACAAATGCACCCACAGTAACTGCTGGTGATATTACAGGTGATACTTTTGTTACAAATTTTGCTAACTTTGTAAGATATGGTCCTGAGTTAGATACAGCAGGTGCATATACGAATACTGCTATAGATTTCTTGCAGGCATCTCAAACGCTAACTGTTAGCGGTTTTGATGCTCTAACAGGTGTTAATGCTTTTAATGATGGGACAAATAATATAATAGCAACAGAAGATGTAGGTGCTAGTGTTGGTATATTTTTATCCAGAACAAGTGGAACGGCCGGTAGTGGAAGTGTTGATCTAACGAAGATATTACCTGATGGGACAAGCGGTTCTACAGCGACATTTTTGTTTTCAACATCAGATACTGATGGCGTTGCAGGTTCCAATGGAAGTGGTAATCCGTTGCGCGCCGCTATAGATATAACACAGTCAGGGACATTAGCTACTGGCGTTACGATTTCTGTGACGGGTCCTCGTGGTTCTGCTGAGGTTGTTCTACCGGCAGGGGCAACTAACTCACAAATCGCAGAAGCAATTAATAGATTTGGCGGATCTACCGGTGCTTTTGCCATTAAGACGGGTATTAATACGACGGATGGTTCTGACGTATTTAAACTTTTGAGTGAGGACTTTGGCTCAGCCCAATCCGTTCAGGTGAAGGTTATATCTGGTTCACTTACTTTAAATGGTTCAACGAAAAGTGCAGGAGATACAGTAACGGCAAATGGAACAGATGCTCAAATAAAACTTGCGGCGCTACAATTTACAGCTAAAGGTAGAGAATTCTCATTAAATACACCTTTCTTTATTGGGTCTTTCTCAATTAGCCCAGATGTATCAATTAGCCATTCAGATGCCGAAACCGCGCTTGCTAGTTTCAACGGGGGTATAACAGGAGCAACGGTTAATGTATCAACTTCATTTACACTACCGAGTAGAGAAGTATTACCAATAGCTCCAAATGTAATTCCGGGCGGTTCAACTTCTACCAATCCCTTAAATTTAACATTAGCAAATAGTGGTCTTACATTCCAGATAGGAACAAAAGCACAATCAACCGATAGTATAACTTTTGGTATTCCTGATGTTGGAGCAGGACAACTTGGGTCAGAGCCAATACAAGACCCCATTTCTTTCTTAATAAATGGAGCTTCTTCAACAAAGATTATCAGTGATGTAAATAGCACAAATACCGATACTATATTAAATACAGCTCTTAAGGGTGGATTATTGTCATCGCTACAAAGTGGTAATGCTAATGATTTAGATAGTAATCCAGCGAATGCGGCAAACATCACTGATAGTGCTATAGCAAAGGTTAGCAGGGTAAGAGGATTTTTAGGTGCTATAATAGCACAGAACCTTGAACCAGCAAAGGAGAGTTTGGATGTAAGTATCCAAAACGTTGCGGCAACGGAGAGCAGTATAAGGGACTTGAACTTTGCAGAGGAAACGGCTAACTTTACAAGGACACAAATACTGTTCCAGGCAGGTATAGCTGTACTTGCAAGCGCCAACTTAGTACCACAAAGCGTGTTAGCACTCCTAAGATAATTACAGAAAGAGTAGATGAATCGAGATGGCTACAATAAATGCGGTAGGGGGACCAAAAAATAATCTCCCTACCTTAAATGCTAATGCTAACCTGCTGATTAAACAGTCGCAAAAAGTAGATTTACCACAGCCTAAATCGAAAGCACCAAAGGTAGAAGGAGATCTTCAGAAATTTACTGAAAAATTAAAACAATCCTTCAAAGAATTGGAAAATATGCCAAGTTTCCCACGAAATCTATTAGTGAAATTAGATGTGGGATTGGAATTTGGGATTTTTGTATTACCTGAGCAGTTATTTAGTAAATTAACGGATAGTGATACAAGACAAACACTTAAAATTCAACCGCCGGAATTTTTGTTGCAACATAGGGTAGTGGTAGATCGTTTAATAGCTGAGCCCGCATTTCAAAGGGTTATTACGGGGCTTTTAGTCAACGAGAGCGCATAACTTAGTAATTATCATAGCGAGGGGAAGGAGGAGAAAATGGCAAGAATTGGATCGTTCGGTTCAGAGAGTATAATGAAAATAACTAATTATAATATTAGTAAAATCGCGCGTAAGCCAAAATAATGCGAGTAACGAAAATGTGACGCTAATAAAGTCAAGCGGACATAGGAAGCCCGTTCACAAAGTAAATTTATTTGCGTAAGATTTTTTGTAAATGTTGAGATTTAAGTAAAAAGAGAGAATTTTTATCTTCTAATCTTATAATTTTATCCGTTTGATGAAGGGTAAGGTATATATAATAGGTGTAGGTCCTGGTGCAATTGATCTTTTGACTATAAGGGCTATACACGCTATAAGAAAATCGGACGTTGTGTTGTATGATGCTTTAATTAATCAACAGATAATTGATATTTACTGTAGAGATAAGATAAGGATATTTGTGGGTAAAAGATTAGGTGAGGATGATGCGACGTTGAAACAGGATAAGATTTACCAGATGATGATTGGTTTTACGAGGTCAGGTAAGACAGTCGCGCGACTGAAAAATGGTGACCCACTTATTTTTGGAAGGGGGGCAGAAGAGGCGGAGATTCTGAAGGAGTTTAATATCCCTTATGAATATATACCTGGTATTACAGCGGTTTCAGGTGCCGCAAGTTATGCTTCCATTCCTCTTACACATCGTAAATTATCTTCATCTGTTATTATGGCAACGGGGAATTTTGCAGATGGTAAAAATAATGTTGATAACGAAAGATTTTTTAAGCAAATAGCGCAATTTGAGGGGACCATTGCTATTTATATGGGAAGCAGTAATATTAAGGAAATTGCTTCCAATTTAATAGAGTGTGGCAAATCAGATTCAACACCTATTGCCATAATATCCAATGCTACAACGCCTTTACAGGAAGTTCAGCTATATACTTTAAAAGAGGTTACCTATAAAGATATAGAGATAAAAAGACCCGCAATTTTAATTATAGGTAATGTTGTATCACTGCGGCAATCGTTGGACTGGTTAAAAACACGGCCATTACTTAATAAATTATTTATTATAACAAGACCTGTGGATAACTCCTTGCATTTAAATTCTTTATTGATCGAAGAAGGTGCGACGACATTTTTATTCCCTTTTATACAATATAAAAATCTACCTGTTTCAAAAGCAATACTCAAAAATATATCAAAATTTACGTGGATTGTGTTTAAAAGTCAATATGCGGTTAAAACGTTCTTTGATGTATTATTTGCTAATAAAATGGATATAAGAAGTTTAAAAGATGTCAGAATATCTGCCATAGGCAGGGTAACGGCAAGAAAGTTAGAGCAATATGGTTTTATTCCTGATTTAGTGCCTGATTACTTTAGTACGGCGGTTCTAACGAAAAAAATATTGAGTAAATTAAATTGTAATGATAATGTTTTGATATGCACTGCTGATATAAGAAATGAAATGTTGGAAATGGAGTTAGATAAGAATAAGATAAAGTATAAACTTTTACCATTGTATTCAATAGAGCCAATTCCTGAAAGCATAGCGTTTCAAAAATGGCAGGAGTTAAATAACTTGCTAAAAGATATAAACGATGTAAATATAATATTTGCAAGTTCACAGACGGTGAGGAATTTTATTGTCTCCAAGGATAAGTTTGCAAGGGATTTAGATATAAAAAAGTGGAAATTTTATTCTATAGGGAGGGAAACGACATCAACATTAAAAAAGTGTGGGATATCTAATGTTCTTGAAGCAAAGCTTCCAACAGAAGACTTTCTCATCGAAAGGATACTGTATTCTTAAATAAGATGTATATACTCAAAAGAAATGGGGTTTTCACTAAAAATCTTAATAGTTTCTTCTTCTTTTGTTAGTATTGATTTTTAAATAGTTGAGGAAAGCAATTCTTCGGCGAATCTCATTATTTTATTGGATTTTGGATAATTAGAGGTTACAAATTTTAATATTTCTTTTGCAAAAATTCTTTCGTGGGGTAACCCTTTTAGGAAATGAGATGCTATATATAAGTAATGTCCTGCTTGTAAAAATTTTTTCTGCGCTTTTATTTTTTCCAATATGTTGAATCGAGGTATTTTTGATAATTCTGAGATTATATCTATGGATATAGTATATAGTTTTTCATCTAAAAGTTTCTGAGGGGGGTATGTCATAAGTTTGAACATTGCAAACTCGAATCTGGTATCGGAAGTTGCAAGAATAGGGGTATTTAATATTTGAAATATAAGGTCGCCCATTGGAAAATTTTTATTATTTTTGCAAGTTGTTGCTTCCTGTAAAAGTTTTCCTCGCACGATTTCTGGTGTTATGGAGCCCGCAAGTTCAAATAATCCTTTTGCAATAGAAAAATATAGTTCACTGTTCATTTGATTTTTAATGCTTAAGTGTAACATTTTTATTCCATTATCTACAAATTCTTTTAATCTTTCATTTGGCCAAATTATTTTATACGATTTTAATACGTCAACTAAATGAGGAACAATAGTAGAATTTTTACATTTGTATAACTCTTTAATGATGAGGTTAGATAAGGATGGATTTTTCTTCATTGCAGCTATTATTTCTAATTGGATTTCCTTTGATTCCTTATATAGATTTTTTATTAAAAATTCTATGCTAGAGTGAGTTCCAATATTGTTCATATAGTTTACTACCCACTTTTTTACTTCAAAGATTGCAGTATTCTCGTATAGGTCTAGGACGAGTTGGTAGATTTTTGCAGGTAGATTGATTTTATTTAGTTCCGTGTAAATTGTAGATATATTCTCTAATTGCGTTGTTTTAGTTAGTTGAAATATGATTTTAAATATGGTTAAAAAATCTGATATGTTTTTATCTACTAATTTTTCATTTTGGTATAGTTTTATTGCGGCAAAAGTTAGTTGTGTAGAAATTTGAGGTATGTTTAAAGAAAACAGTTCATTGATTAGTTTTATGGAAGAAGATGTTTCAATATTCTTAAGTATTTTTACTATATTTAATATAGTGGGCGTGTATTGTTCTATTTTATCTTTGGTTTTGTATATGTCTTTTATAAAAGATTTTACTTTTTCGGTTAAGTTCTCGATAAATTCAGAATCAAGACTGTTGAATTTCTCAATAATAATTTTGGTCGCCGCATTGCTTATTTGATGGTTGGAATCTAATAAACTTTTTAATATCAGGTCATGTGATTTTTTAGATTTTGTCAAAAATAATATGTCTAGGTAATGTAGTTTCTTTTCTAATGGTGTTTCGTTCCATATTGATGCTATATGATCAGATGCTAAACTTCCGTAGTGTGCATAATAATTCTTTAAAGCATTAACTGTGTATTCATTTTCAAAACCTATCATCTGGTCTATTAATTTTAGTGTTTGCATATCTTTAAATTTTGATAATGCTTCTATGGAAAGTAACTGAGTATCCTTATCTTTGTCATTCAGTAGTTTTTTTAAAGTTTCGATAACCTCTTTATCTGGTATACCTATTTCTCCTAAAATCTTAATTGCAGCGGTTCTTATTTCATTGTCTTTACTGTGGACTAATTGCAAAATATTTTTTATAATATTTTCACTCATATTTTATTTCCTTTCTTCTTTTATAATAAATTACTTTCACAAAATTATTTCTTATATATTTTTATTGATAACATCTTTGCTTAAGAACCTTCGATCTTTAATATTTTGTATATTATCTTCATCACCTGTTTTTTGATTAGGAGAAATAACAAGGCGAGTATTATAATTACGAAAATTAATTTCGTTTTAAAATTTAATAACCAACTGACGAACCAGTATATATGATCACCAAAGAGTATTCCCAAATAAATAAAGAGGGGAACGCTTATGAGGGCTGCTAAGAAATCGAATAGTAGAAATGTATGATAAGGGAACTTTGATATTCCGCAAGTAAGGAATATAGGGGATCTAAGTCCAGCGCTGAAGCGGCCAAAAAATACTATTGCCTTGCCCCATCTATTGAATACGACCTCAAGTTTTTCAATTAAACTTGATTTTATTACTCGGTTAAATGGCTTTCTTGTAAGGATTTCTCTTCCGCCAAGATACCCCAACGAAAAAACCATGGTATCACTTACTATAATGCCAAGAAATGATGCTAAAATGGCACCGAAAAAACTGCCAAACCCCAGATCCACAAGGAACCCACTTATAATTAAAATAATATCTTCAGGCCAAGGCGCCCCTAAACCTGTTAGAAATAAAGATAGAAATATTGCTAAATAAAAATGATCTAACGGAATCCATGATATTATTTCAACGATTAACTGCTTGTCTTCCAAAGAGTAAGGATTTTAAAAAAAATATTATTTTTTTACCTTTTTTTCTATACCTTCAATTTTTTCTTTCAATAACTTATTTTCAAATTTTATCTTTTCTACTTCCTTTTTAAGCGCCTCTATATCATTCTTCTTATCTGTGCTTTTTACCTGTTCTAATGCCATTTTTGCAACTATTTTGTTAGTTGAATATAATTCATTTTCAATAGCGCTGCTTAGAATAGGTATTGATTTGGTACCGAATTTGGATAATGCTCTTATTATAGCCCTTCTTACTAATATGTCCGTTTCGTTGGCTAGGATTTTTTTTAAATAAAATAATGCTTTATCGCTAAGATAGTTATCAAAAATGCTAAACTCAGATAATCCTTCTATTATACCATTCTTTATATATCTATGATTGGTTTTTTTGTATCCATTAACAAAATCCGCTATTAATTTTTCCTCTCTAAATTTACCTAGCGCTCTGTATGCAATTGATGCTATAATATTGTGCATTGAAGGGAAATTCAGGTATTTTTTTATAGTTTTTATGGCATCATTTTTTTCACTCTCACTTAATTCCAAGTTTGCAATACCAAGCAGGGCTTCCCCTATGATATATGGATTTTTCTCATAACTTAGAATATGTTTGAAGAAATTATAATTTTCAGTTGATTTGAATGTTGATAATGTTTTTACTATTCTGTATTTTACTCTGGAGTTAGTAATTTTATCATATATTGATTTGAGTTTCTCTTCTACAAATTTTGTTGGGAAATTTTCTAAACTTTGTGCTAATAAAATCTGAGTTCCAAAAAATACCGTCTTATCAACTATATTCTTTAGAATTTTTTCTATTAATTCTTCAGTGTAACTAATGTTTTGGATGTTGTTTAGATACAAATAATAGTTATAGTAATTTTTTGAATACTGTAATAAGTTGTTTAGTTCCTTTATTGTGTAATTTATTTTTAACGTTTTTAAGGATGTAAAGTCAGGGTCAACTTCAAAAAATGCTGGTTCTTCTTCAAGTTTAAAATAGAAATTGTCCTGCTTCGCATTTATTTTTAGTAAATCATCTTTTAACAATTTTAACTTATTGTTTTTTACAGAATAGAATTTTATGGGTATGCATAGTTTATATATTGGTGCTATATTTATATCCTGTTGTTGCTCGATTTTTATACAAAAAACCTTTTCTTTCTGGTTCCAAGTGCTTTTTAATTCCAATTGTGGATGTCCTGCTTTGAAAACCCATATATCAAAAAATTCATTCAAGTCCTTACCTGCTACGTCTTCAAATGCTTTAATGAGGTCAACCGTCTCAACACATTTATGTTGATTTTTATTTATATAGTGGGTTAAAGCATTAAAAAAGACCTTCTCACCTACGTAATTTCTTAAAGTATGTAGAACGAGTGCGCCTTTGGGATACGTATGTTTGTCAAACATTAATGACGGGTCTACAAAATCCGGTGGTGCTATGGGTCTTTGAAACGTTTTTGATTCTTCTAAATATGATTCTAAATCACCTATCAACTGGTATTGAAATTCGTCTTTACCAGATTGATTTTCAGTGTAAAGCGCATCCCAGTAAGTAGCGAACGATTCATTTAACCAGATATGTTTCCATGTTTTACAGGTTAGTGTATCTCCCCACCATTGATGGGCGAATTCGTGCGCTAAAAGCCTTTTGGCGTTTTCTTGCAGAAATTCTTTAGTGGTTTCATCAAAAAGAAAGAACTCAGTTAGAAACGTTGCTGTGGTATTTTCCATCCCTCCATACATAAAACTCGATATGACCACTTGGGAATATGAGTCGTGGGGATACTTAAATTTAATTTTGTCGTTGAAAAATCTTAGTATTTTGGGTGTTTCTTTAAATGACTGTTCTGCTAATTTTTTTAATGAAGGAGGATAATAGTAATTTAGCGTTACTCCATCGACTTTCTCTGAATGTTTCTCAAACTTTCCACATGCTATTGCAATTAAATAAGAGGTAACAGGCCAGTCCATTTTATAGTTAAATCTTGTTATGTTTTTGTATTCTTTTACTTCATTTAACCTGCCATTTGCTATTGCCGTGTAATCTTTGGGAACTTCAACTGATATATCAACAGTGAATTTTTGATTTGGGTAGTCAATAGAAAGTAACCAGTACTTATTATCTTGCGCTTCTCCTTGTGTCCACGTTTCTAAATAGTCCTCGTTTTGTATAAAATAGAATCCAAGTTTCGGACTTACTTTATAACTTGCGGTAAGTTCGAATTCATCACTTGTTTTCTCATCTAATTTTATGAGTAATTTATTACCGTCATAATCAAATTTAGTATTTTTATTATTGATTTTTATATATTCAAAATCAAAGTTTACTGCATCAAAGGTTATTGTATCTTGTCCCTGTGGAAACTTCTGACAAGTATATGCGCAGATTACTTTTAATGATTTGTTAGTTAAATTGACACTAACATTTAATTTTAAGTGTTTTATTTGGACAAAATTTTCTGGCGGAGTAAGATTATTTATGCCTAATTCCAACCACTGTTTATATGTTAACATATTTTCTCCTCCTAATTGCTACGATTTAATTATGAAATTTGGGATTATAAAATTAAATTTAGGTAAAAGAAGGCAGTGCTGATTTGTGAGGTTGATTTTTTACCTCTAAACTTTTTAACTCTTTAACTTCTTATAATATAGTTTCCTGGATGCAATGGGATGAGATGGCGACGTAGCTCAATGGATAGAGCGGAGGTTTCATAAGCCTTAGATGAGAGTTCGATTCTCTCCGTCGCTATACTTTTTGCATTTAACTTATATTTTTTAAGATATCTTTAACGATTGATTCAGAAGTTATATTATTTAATTCACCTTCAATATTTACTATAATTCTATGTCTTAATACTGGTAATGCGACGTTTTTTATGTCTTCTATGCTAAGATACGGTTTGCTATTTAGTAATGCATAACTTTGAGCGGATCTCAACAGTATTTGTGCTGCGCGGGGTGAAGCGCCTATTTTTACATATTTTTTTACTGTTTCTAAATTTGAAAGTGCGGGGTTTGATAATCTGGTTATTGTTGTAATAGCATCAAGTATGTTTTGCGCATACGGTATTTCATATATTAAATTTATGGACTTATTTAATTCTTCTTTAGATATGTCTGATTTTATTTGTGGATTTTCTACGTTAGATGGCTTCATCTTGACTATTTGCTGCAATGATTTGTCATCAGGCATTGAAATTACGATTTTCATATTGAATCTGTCAAGTTGCGCTTCGGGTAATGGATAAGTTCCTTCTAATTCAATGGGATTTTGTGTTGCGAAGACAATGAATGGTTTAGGAAGTTCATATTTTTTATTAAAAACGGTAACTGTCTTTTCTTGCATTGCTTCCAATAGGGCTGATTGAGTTTTTGGTGATGCCCTGTTTATTTCATCTGCTAATAGAAAGTTGGTGAATATAGGTCCTTTTTGAAATTGAAACGTTCGCTTTCCATTTTCTTCTATTAATATATTAGTTCCCGTTATATCTGCTGGCATTAAATCAGGTGTGAACTGGATACGGGCAAATTCCAAATTGAACGATTGGGATAGCAGTTTTGCAAGAAGCGTTTTACCTAAACCAGGTAACCCTTCTAATAATACATGCCCTCCAGACAATATAGCGCATATAGATAATTCTACTATGTCTTCTTGACCAATGAAATAATTTTCTATCTCTTCTATTACTCTCTTTATTTTAGGTAAAGTAACATTTAGTAGATTTTTAGCATCTTGTTCAGTAAAGGTAGATTCCACCTACTTAGAAAAGCTCCTCGTAAGTGGTTAATTGTTCTATTGTTTTTTCAAGTTCTGCTTTTGTTACAATGTTTTTTTCTATTAACTTCAAAGTTAGTGCTTTTAACAAAACCTCTGTTTTGGTTTTTTTTATATCTACCGTTTGGGTTGCCGATTCTATTTTTATTACATTTTTTAATTCGTTTGCAGGATTGTATTTGAATTTCATAGATAGTTCATTTACTAACCTTCTTATAGAACTTCTTGTAGCAACGCATATAATCAATTTTTTATTAATTCTTGAACTTATAATGTTTAGGGTCTCGTGGTCGGTAGGGTCATAGGTAGCTATTTTTAGCATGTCATCTTCAAGTCCTATGGGGATTACTTCATATTTAACGATAATATCCATAGGTACCTGTTTTATGAGTTTTTCTGGAATGATTAAATTATCAAGGTCGACAAGTTCTAATTTGTTTTGTGTAGATAAAAATGAGGCAAGAGTAGGTTCATCTATGTAGTTTAGAGATAGTAAAACCTCTCCTATTCTACCACCGTGTTTTTTTTGATATTCTAGCGCTTTTTCCAATTGCATAGGCGTTATGACACCTTTTGAGGCAAGCATTTCACCCAATCGCGTGTTCATTATATACATTTTACAATGGATTTTTATTAAAAGTAATTAATTTAACAAAATTAAAATTGGGTTCCAATGCAAAGGAATGATATGGTATTTTATTACAAGATATAAAATAATATGAAAAAACTTATTGTTGGTTTACTGCTTTTTTTTACGCTAACGACACTTGCATTTTGTGGAAAATTCGGTTTTTTGGGTTTTTTGTTCTACTTGCCACTATTTTTTATATATGAATTTTTTGACATTACTAAAGTGAAGAAAAAGGTTATCGCCCTGCTATTCATATTTTCTTACTTTCATTTTCTGATTTTATTCTGGTGGTTAAGACATATCTCCATCTTTGCTCCTTTGTTTTTGGCATTACCGTTAGGTGCTATTAGAGCGTTAGCATTATTCATACCTTTAATGTCCAGTCCTTTTATCCGCGCCTCAAGGTTACATTTTTATATCGTTGCTGCTGTTGTTGTGGAAAAAATTATAATTTCTTTTATATATCCTCAGCCATATTTACAGGCGAATTTGATTTTTATAGAATTTGATAATTTTTTTAAACCTATTCTGCTCTTTCCTACCGGATACCAGAATACTTTCCTTGTCCTGATATCATATTCTCTTTATTCTGTATGTAAGTTGTTATTTTTTAAGTTTCGCCTTTATAAATGGGAAAAGTTTAACTTAATAGGTGTCGCTCTTATATTAATTTTATTGTCCATAAACAGATTAATTCCTGTAAGGTCAAAACACAAATGTGATAAAGTTTTGAATATTGCCCTATTACAACCTAATATAGAGCAACGCGTTAAGAATGAATATCGTGACAGGTCAAAGTATATATTGGATAAGATTAGGTTCCAAATTGGCGAAGTAAAAAAACAAAGACATAAGGTTGATTTGATAATAGGTCCTGAAACAATATTTCCTTATGTGGTATCATATAAAAATGATGCGTATAGATTTCTGCGAAGAATAAGAAGGAAAGTTGGTATTGACTTATTGTTAGGTGGTTTTTGGATAGATGCTGAGGGTAATGTTTTTAATTCCGCATTTCTTGTGACAAAATCTACTATTTATGTTTATAAGAAAGTGCAACTGGTCGTTTTTGGAGAATATTTACCATTGGGTAATGTAAGATTTATAAAGAAATTTTATGATGCTTTGCTACCTACAGAAGATTTTGAGGCGTTAAAGAGCGCAAAGAAATTCAGAACGTTTAAATACAAGGGATTAAGAATTCAACCTCTTATATGCTTTGAAGGATTTTTAGAAAGTAGTTATCGTAATAATAAGGATGTTGATTTATATATAAACCTATCAAATGAGGGATGGTATAAAGACGGATTAGAATTATACTGGGGATGGAAGATTACGAAGGCAATGTCTATTTTTGTGAAAACCCCCATTATTCGTTCTACAAATAGCGGTATATCTGGTGTTCATTACTATGATTATCAGGACGGTCAATTATTAAAGTCACAACCATTACAAAAATATAAGCAACTGATAAATTTTGATAGTGTGTATATTAGTGCCTTATGTGTAAGAAAAGGGGTGGTAACTTTATTAGATAGCATTATATATTTTGTTATTTTCTGCTACTTATTCTTCGTGTATATTGTAATAATTTTATATGCTATTGCGCTGCTTGTGGTGGGGATATATTTGTTATACCACTATCTTTTAATAAAATTACTTTATTAACTGTTTAATTTTATCTATTACAAGTTGTGGAGTTATTAGATGGGTGCAAGGATGTGAAGGAATGGGACAGATTCCCAAATAACATGGACTGCAGGAGAGATTTAAATATAAAGGTATTTCTCCATCCAAATCCTCAGGTAAACTCCAGAATGGAGAATGCGAACTGTAAATAGTTATTCCCCTTTTATTGAACGCTCTTGCTATAAATCTTAAGCCACTATCTAATGAAATGAATATATCTATGTGTTTTAAAAACGCTTTCGCTTCTTGCAATGATAGAACAGGGTTTATAAGTGGTATTAAGTCTTTGTTGAATGATTTTATTTGTTCTGCTAATTGTTCTTCACGTGGTCCTACGAGTATAAATGTGCAAAATCCGTTCTTAACTAAAAATTCTCCCACCGTAGCGAAGTATTCTTCCTTCCACAATTTTGCGTTATGTAAAGGGTATCCTGAGTAAGCGGGTAAAATACAGGCAATCTTGTCTTTGTTAACTTCTATCCCATAGTTTTCTATTTTACTTATTACTGATTTTTCTATAGTATCATCTGTAAATACGTGTGGTTTTGTTTGCCATTGTTTTATTTCCAAAAATCTTAGAAGTTTTAAGTAGAAATCTACAATATAAATTGGTTTGTTTTTATCATAGGGCAATTTATGGGCAAGAAGAGGGGAGCGCCAGTTTCTACCATACCCTATTGTATTTGTAACTCCTTTTAGTTTTGAGATTAAAGCGACCTTAAATGAACTTGCCAAACAAAAAGAGTAATCAAAGCTGATATTTTTAATTTTTGATAAAGTGCGGGATACTGATTTATCATATTCAAATAGAAAGTCAATAGGGGGAAAGGGTTTATAAATGTCAATTACTTTTTTTATCGCAAAAAGGTATATTTTTGAATCTGGATAGTTATTTTTTAGTGTTAATATTAAAGGAGTAGACATAACCGCATCTCCAACATGATTAGGTGCAAATATAAGGATGTTCATATTAAAGTTTGAGATTATAAACTTATATAGATATTTTTTGTTATAATTTATTTCTATTAAATTGTGTAAGTAAAAGGAGGGACGTCGATGGGGAATAAAATAACTTTTTCAGTCATAAAAGCGGACGTGGGCGGTTTTGTTGGACATTGTACCGTTCATCCTGATTTGTTAGAGAAGGCAAAGAGTGAATTAGATAGGTATAAAAAAGATAAAGTGTTAGTTGATTTTTGTGTTACGAACTGTGGGGATGATATTGAACTTATTATGACTCATAGACAGGGTGTGGATAATGAAAAGATTCATAGAATTGCATGGGATACTTTTTTGGCTGCTACGGAAGTAGCGAGAAAATTAAAGCTTTATGGAGCAGGGCAGGACCTGTTATCTGATAGTTTTTCCGGGAATGTAAAAGGTATGGGGCCAGGGGTTGCAGAATTCGAGTTTGAGGAAAGAAAGTCAGAACCAATCGTAGTTTTTATGGCTGATAAATGTTCCCCGGGTGCATGGAATCTTCCTCTTTATAAAATATTTGCCGACCCTTTTAATTCGCCCGGATTAGTAATTGATACTGCTATGCACGAGGGATTTACTTTCGAAGTAGTTGATATATATGAAAACAAGGCAATAAAATTGAACTGTCCTGAAGAATTGTATGATTTATTGATGTTTATAGGTGCTCATGAAAAATTTATGATAACTAAGATTTACAGACGTTCGGATAATGAGATCGCAGCAGTTGCTTCTACTCAAAAACTTTCTTTGATAGCTGGTAAATATGTAGGAAAAGATGATCCTGTGTGTATTGTGAGAAGTCAGTCAGGTTTTCCAGCGGTTGGTGAAATTTTAGAACCGTTTTCATTGCCCCATTTGGTGGCAGGTTGGACAAGAGGTTCACATTATGGACCGTTAATGCCGGTAAGTTTTAAAAATGCCACTCCTTCGCGTTTAGACGGTCCACCTCGCGTTATTGCAGCAGGTTTTCAAATTGCAGATGGAAAACTTATAGGTCCTCGAGACCTATTTGATGACCCAGCATATGATTATTCAAGATATCAAGCAAATGTTGTTTCGGATTATTTAAGACGTCATGGTCCATTTGAACCACATCGGCTTCCATTGTCTGAGATGGAATATACTACAATGCCAAAATTAATGGAGAAATATAAAAATAGGTTCTATAGTGTAGAGGTTAAAAAATCACCTAAATCTAATAAAGACAAGAAAGAAGAGTTTGATTAGGTAAGATAGCAGGCAGGGTCTGTTTGCCAGGGATCTCCATAGAAATAGTGCGCTCTGGAGCGTAATCCACCGCCGCAGAGGTCAAGATATTTACAATCTTTGCATTTTCCTTTTAAATATTTCTTTTTGTTTCTTAACATAGACAAAATGTTGTTTGCTTCTGTTGATTCCGTCCAGATTTTGCTGAAAGGTTGTTTTTTTACATTGCCTAAGGTAATCTCCTGCCAGAATTGGTCTGGATGGACGTTTCCGTAAAAGTCAATACATCCAATACTTACGCCACTGCTGTATAATGCCCCGCCATTCCATTGTAAGAGTTTTAATGTGTTTTCCGCCATATCGTAGCGCCCTTCTTCTAGTAGTTTTAAATATATATATACGCCATCTACGCTACAACCAACTGTTAAAATTTCTTTCTTGATACCTTTCTTATAAAATTCCATGGCTTTTTGAGCAATAAGGTCAATTGCCTGTTTCGTTTCCTGGGGTGTTAGGGTGTCGTTTTTTAATTCTCTTGCTCTTCCTGAATATGCAAGGTGATAGAAACATACGCGTTCTATTTCTTCTTTTTTCACAAAGTCAAATATTTTTTCTATTTCCAAAAAGTTATGTCGAGTCAGAGTAAGTCGTAATCCGACTTTTTGTCCTACTTCTTTGCAGTTTCTGAATGCGATACAAGTTTTTTCAAATGCACCAGTTGTTCCTCTGAAACGGTCATTTACTTCTCCAATGCCATCTAAACTTATTCCAACATAATTAAATTCTGTATCCTTTATTTTTCGTGCAATTTGTTTTGTAATTAATGTGCCATTTGTAGATAAAGTAATAGATAATCCTTTTTTTCTGGCGTAATTAGCGAGTTCGAATATGTCAGGACGCATTAATGGTTCACCTCCTGAAAACAATATGCTGGGAACTTTAAATTGTGCTAAATCATCTATAACGTTTTTGGCTTCTACAAAGGTAAGTTCTCCACTATATTTTTTATTTTCTGAGGAACTATAACAGTGTATACATTTTAGATTGCAGGTTCTCGTAATGTTCCACACTACGACGGGCTTACGAAATTTTGCACTTTGTAAATCTTTCTCACCCTCTCCGTATCGAAGTTTATCACTGGCGGTTGCCTGCCCACAATATAACTTGCTTATATTTATCATATTAAAGTTTCAAACTCAAAACCTTTGACCTTTGACATGCATTTTTGAGTTTTTAATTCCCTCTATTTTGCATTTCGCTATTGCTTTATTTATCTATTACGAGTTTCATTGAATTTTTAAATTTTTACATACACTTTTGAGTTTTGGCATTTGACATTTGAGTTTTTAAGGTAGATAAATACATTTTGGGTCCGACCCCATTAAATCACCAGTTAAATAGAAGGAGCGGGCGCGAGAGCCGCCACAGATATTTTTAAATCCGCATCTACCACATTTACCTTTTAGTTTTGTATAATCTCTGAGTAGTTTAAATGTTGGTGATTCTCGGTAAATAGACACTATATTTTCTTTTTTAACGTTGCCACAAGATATTTGCAGAAAGCCACTTGGAAACACCTCACCCGTATGCGAAACAAATACGATTCCTTTGCCATCATTTGCGTTTGGTAACCTGCCTATTTTCATTGAGGGCTTTGCTGAAGATTCTTGTTTAAAATCAGTTATATATCCTTTATTTATTGAGTTATTTTTTTGTATGATGAATCTTCTGTAATGTGGTGCTTCTGTGGATTTTACCTCAAAATGAGATGTTTTTGATATTTTATACATAATCTCAAAGGCATTTTCATATTCTTGGGCGGCAATATCGTATTCGGGCTTTGCTCTGCCAGTTGGAACTAAAAAAAAGACACTCCACATAACAATATTTGGAAAATTTTTTAGGAGATTCCCTATGTTTTCTATGTCTTCATAGTTCCTCTTCGTTACAGTCGTATTTATTTGTAAAGGGAGGTTAATTTTAGAAGTATGTGTAATTGCTGCAATTGTTCTATTATATGAACCGTCAATGCCTCTAAAAGAATCATGTATTTTTGAGTTAGCCCCATCTAAACTAAATGCAATTCTTGCTATACCTATGTCTTTAAATTTTGTCAATATATCATTTGTAAGAAGAGGTGTGATGCTTGGTGCAATGCAGGTTCTTATACCTTTGTTTATACTATATTTTAAGATATCAAAGATATCATCTCGTTTTAAAGGGTCCCCACCTGTAAAAACAATTGCAGGAGTTGTTATACTGTTGTCATCATGAATATCAATACCAAAGTTTGCTATTTCATCAACGAGCTTGAAAACTTCTTTCGTTGTTAGTTCGTTTGCATTTCTAAAGGGTATAGCATTTGCCCTGCAATGTATACAGACAAGATCACATGCCTGGGTTAATTCGATGTATACTATCATCGGTGATTTAGTTAAGTCCAGCATACTGATTCTATTGGCAAATCCTGTTCCATTGGATATATGCGTCTATAATTGATAAGAAGAAACGCTACTTCTCAATTGTGATATATTTAGCATCATTGCTTTCCCAATTTTTGAGAAATTATTATATTTTTTTAACAATATGCCCTCGCGGGGGTAGGATAGTATATTGTATCCTCACTAAAATTTAAGTATAATTCTATTTCTATGTATGTTTTGAAATTTGCAAAGGCATTACTGCACCTTAGTATTGTGTTAGGAATACTAAGATTGTTTACTATCAATGGATTTGATTTAAGTGTTGTGGGGAAATTGCAGAACGTTCATGGTAGATTATTCATATTTGGATTTTTTGGAACGCTTTTAAGTTTTGAAAAATTGTTTTCTCAATATAAATATATACCATTTCTTTTTAGATTGACCCCGCTTTCCTTCATTAGCGGTTCTGTAATACTTGTCATAAGTGCCATAATAAAGAGCAGGTATATAGGTTTTTATTTTGTAGTAACAAGCCATATATTGTTTTCTATAGGAGGACTACTATTAGTTATATACTACTTTAAAAACATATTTATTCATAAGATAAATGCTCCATCACAATTCTTATTTTTATTGGGAAGTGCCGTTATACCAATTGCTTCTTTATATTCTACAAAATTTACAACTTTATTGGAAGCGGGGAAACCTGAATTTTTTCTTTTGTTTCCTATGTTTGTGATTGTAGGTGAAAGATTGGACTTTATAAGGATTTTTACAAAGTCAGTTCTGCTTAAAAGCCAGATTGTTCTGGGAGTATTGACTTTTTTATCTTATATAGTTGCGCTTGTAACTGACAATACTTATAAGATTGAAAAATATACGTTATTTTCCCTTATTATTAATTCGTTTGTAGCGGAGTTATTTGCGATGAAACATAGATTTGGTGAATTTAAGAAAATACATAAATATATGAGAGTTACTCTTATCATTGCTTACATTTTTGCTATTGTAGGCATATTATTGTTGATGGTGAGGAGTTTTGAACCGGGATTCCATTCTATAAGTTTAGGATTTGTTTTTGGTATGGTATTTTCACATGCAATAGTGATATTTCCATCTATTATGGCTAAAAAGTTACCCCAGGATAATCAAATATCATACGTGCCTTTCATAATATTTACCATATCCAACGTTTTAAGGGTATCAAGTTCAACGGTTATATATTTAGGATTATTATCATCAAAGGTAATGCCTATATTTTCTGCAATTAATATAGCCTCTGGTTTCTTTCATTTTCTGTCTATATTACTTCTTTTTATTAAGGTAAAGTCCATAATAAACTCAAATGTCAAAGCTCAAAAGTCAAATGTCGAAAGTGCGGGTCAAGGTTTAAAAGTTTAAGGTTTAAGGGCACTATATTGATAAGTTACAGTGGAAATATTCAATCTAATTTTTGATAAAAAAAACGATTTTTATCTATATGGATAATGCTGTGCAATCGCATAGTCAAGCAATTTCCTTGGAAGATAAATTCAACACGTATTGTGAAAATATAGTGTTTGCCATTTTGGCATTAGGTATGATAGGTTTTCTGTATATTTTTAACATAACGGCTTTAGATAATGGGTATAGTATAGTTTTAAAACAGGTGCTTTATTTTTTTTATGCTTTCCTTATATTTTTCTTCCTCCTTGATATCCCCCAAAGATTTGTTCAGTTATTGATACGAAATATACATATTATATTTATATGTAATATACTGGTGCTTATCATTGCCCATATCACACCACTGGGGGCTAAGATTAATAACGCTACAAGGTGGGTAAAATTTGGGCCTGTTTATTTACAACCATCCGAATTTTTGAAATATACCACCGTTTTATTTATATGGTGGATATATAAATCTACGAATTTTCAACTGATGTATAAGACGATTTTATCAATATCTTCTATATTTTTATCTGCATTTTTAGTTGGGATTTCACCTGATATTGGCACGATGGCACAGATTTTCTTAATCTCGTTCATTATTTTTTTCTATACTTTTCCCGCAAAAAAATCCATAGTTGTTCCGCTAATTTTAGTAGCTATATTAGGCACATTTGGATTTGTTTCTTATAAATTTTCTCATATAAAAAAACGCATTGAGGCGTTTAAAAATCCAGAGGTAGATTTGCAGAATAAAAACTATCAGGCACATCAGTTAAAGATTTCAGTGTATGGAACTTCTTTGCTTGGGGACGGGTTTGGTAATAGCGTGCAAAAGTTAAAATATTTACCTAACGCTTTTAATGATTTTATTCTTGGTATAATAATGGAAGAATTAGGGTTGTTAGGGTTAATATCTTTACTTGTTATCTTTTTTTATTTATTTTCGAACATTATTTTCTGTATAAACTTATCTTCTAATGGATTGGGTAGGATGTTGTTGTTATCATTCTTTTTATATAATTTATTTAATCTTTTGGTAAATGTGCTTGTTTGTATAGGGGTTTTTCCTGTAAAAGGAATAGCGTTACCATTTATAAGTTTGGGTGGTTCTTATGTAGTGGCAAATTTGGTCTTTTTGGGTTTAGCGATAAAATTAAATAGTATTAAGAAATTAGAATAAAAAGTCAAAGAGAGAGATGTTAAGAACTCTGGCGGAGGTGGCAAGAGCAGTTTGTAAAAGTATTGTTTCTTTCTGGAATTCTATAACGGTTTCTGCTAAGTTTACGTCCGATATTTCCGAGCGTTCAGTGGTAAAAGTTTCTTTTAATTGTGTTAGTTTTGTGTTCATAAGTTCTAATCTGCTTGATATATTTGCCATTTGCAGTTGTCCGATTTGAAAATTTGTTCTTGCTTCTTGTAAATTCTTCATTGCGTGATTTATGAGGTTTTTATTATCTGTTAATAATCCTTCCCTCAATTCCAATAGAGAACTGAAAAGACCTTTTGGCTTTGAGCCTGCTGGATTTAAGTCAACGCTTGTTACCGTTCCAGTAGAAAATGAACCATTTATCCCTAATTTTTGCGCTATTTGATTAGCATTTTGATCTGAAATGGAAAAAGTATTTGTTCCGCTGCTTCCATCTGTAAAAGTGATTGTATTGCCTACAATCGACGCTATAACTTTTGTATCTACAAGGGGATTAGGGTCCGTATCAATATTCTGTGGATGTAGATTTATCGCATCTAAAAAATCTTGAACGGTTGTAGCACCTGCGAAGTTTACTTCAAAAGTTATTCCATCTCGTCTTGTTATTTTTATGTCATTAGAGGGTTCTTCTTTTCCTAATCCTAAGCCACCGAAAAGGTTCTCTAATTTTGTATGGGCAAGATCTGTAAAAATTCCTAAATTGAGTAGAGTAGTTCCTGCGCCGTTTTCAGATAGTTTTAGTTCTGCACCCTGTAATGTGGAAACAATGTTTATCTTTCTACCATCATCAGATATAAATGCTTTAGTATATGTTCCACTAGAATTTACTTTATTTATAAGATCTCCTATGGTATCATTTGGAGAAATGGATATGTTAGCCATAAAGGTAGTATTTGGCGTTTTATTTTGTATAGTAAAGCCGCTGAGGTTTATACCTAAACCGGCGTTTAACAGAGAAAGAGGTGTATCTATAGATATGTTGGGATTGAGAGGTGTGCCGTTAATTGTTCCTGTAGGTGAAGATCCTACTATGCCAAGATCTTCTGCCGTTTTTGAACCTGTATCGCTTGATATAGATATAAATCCAGTTGTAGAAGTTATGTCTAAGGCAGTGTTGGTGGGGTTAATTGTAGCGGTTATTATTCCAGGCGCAGCGTTATTTATTCTCGTTAAAACATCTGATATTTTTTCTGAATTCTCTAAATTAACGGTATAGTTGTTTGTTCCATCATTTATTATTAATTTCCCCAAATTAACACCTTTGCCCCTGTTGAGTAGTGAAAGTTTTGTAGTGGGGGATATATTGGGATTTAAATCTGTTTGTCCCTGAAAATCCTTACTAAATCCACCAAAAATCTTTTTTTCATCTGGCAGAGCAATATTATTTTCACTGAATATATGGTGAATTGATTTTTCCCCTGAGAACTGATAATTTATTACGTCTGCAACTTTATTATATAAAGTAGATTCTTTACCGCTTAGAATGTTTTTACCGTTGTTGTTTAGATTGGAGATATCGAGGATTCTATCGATTATCTGTTGGACTTCATCTGCTAAACCCGTTTTATCGCCAGTATTTAAGGATGGCGCTGCTCCTGTTTGGGCTATATCAATTGCTCTTGTAATAAGATTAAATCCATCATCATATTGTGATTCTATGCCTTTAAAAAATGTGCTTAAAGGATTTACTTCTTTTAAATCGCTACCTATCTTATTTATAATGCTATTTAAATTAAAGAACTTTGTTATATTTTGTATGTCATCTGATAAACGGTTTATTTTATTACCAGTAGACAATTGTTCCTGAATTTTGTTCAATCTATTTTGTATGTTATTCAAATTCAACAGAGTTAGCTTGAACTGCGAAGAGGTGCTTGTTCTTGGAGATATATTAATTATTGCGTTCATATTATATGACCGATAGTAGTGTTTCAAAAACCTTATCTATTGCTTGGATAAATTTTGCGTTGGCTGTGAACGCTTTTTGATATAATATGAGGTTGGCAGCTTCTTCATCTAAATTTACACCTGAAATTTTTTCTCTTTCCGTTTCTAATTGATGGAGTAAATCATTTTGTAATTCAAAATTTGTATTTGCATTATTTATCTCATTTGCTAAATTACCAAAAAAATTCGTTAATTTGGATTCTACGTTTTCTCCACTATCAAATATATTGCTTTTGTTAATTTGGGAGAGTTTTAGGGCAATACTATTATCCTGCTCTAAAAAGTTTTTAGCATAAGTTATGAGATTTAGATTGTTTTTTATATTTGAATTAATGTCAAAATCAGAGAGGGTTGAACCAGTGAAGAATGAATTCATCTGACTTGCACTTAAGAGGTTAGAAGTATCATTATTAAAGTAAAATCTTATTAAAGGATTTGTGGATTCTATTTTTAGTTTGTTATCAGAGGTTATAGTTGCGTTGAGTGGGACCGATGATGCTGTAAAGGTTGTATTCATTTTAGTAACGAGAGTAGTTAGGTTATCGTCTGGGGCAATGTTGTCGAGGTCAACAGATATATTAACTATTTTTTCTGTATTATTGGCTAAGTCAACCGTTACAATATCAAATGAACCGTTATTAATGGAAAATGGGACGCTTGATAGGATGAGTTTATCACCGATGCCAACATTGATTTCTCTATCAGTATTTATTGTGCCTGTGGCACCAAAGAAATCACTTACTTTGGCAATTATATCTCCGCCTGATTTTGTCTTTTTTATAATGTAATAATCGTTAAAACTGTCATCAGGTAGTCCTATCAGATTATTAACTTGTATCTGGAATTTTGATTTGGAATCGACATTTATTTCCTGTTGTAAAGGATTGGTTTTTGAACTTTCTGGTAATGCAACATTTGAAGTTATTTCGCTAAAAATTTCTTTGCCTGCCCCCGTAGAGTGTATTTTATTGAATTCGTATATGAGTCCCCTAAATATTACATTCAGATTTGATTTAATGTCATTTATTTTATCTTTTAATTTTATTATACCACCTATTTCGCCGCTTGTGGGGGTGATTATCCCATTGGTATTTACAGTTTTTATTTGTTTTCTTAATTCTCCCTGAATAATTTCATCGCTAACCTGTAATTTGTTAACTTCTTTTGCGTTTACTAACATTTCTCCATTTATACTTAAGTTTAGGTTGCCATGTTGGTCTTCAAAAGTAGAAATGTTCATAAGTTGTGAAATATCTTTTACTATCTGTTCTCTTTTGTCTCTTAAATCATTTGCTGTCTGGCTTTGTGTTCCCGCTTTTTCTATTTGAACAATTTCTTGATTAAGTTGTGCTAATTCCTGTAATTTATTATTTACTGAATTAACCTTATCGGGCAATGTGTTTTGAAAATCATTAAATAAATTATCTAAGTTTTTGACGTAAGTTGATAGTGAATCAAGTAATTTTTGGGCGTTTGATACTACAAGATTTTTGAAACTTAAATCGTTGGTATTGGATGCAAAATCTGCAATGGATTGAAAAAAGTTTCTTAAATCCGCTATAAGTCCTTTTCCTTCTATTTCTGGTGAAAGTCCTTCTATACGGGAAAAAGCATTTTTATCTACCGTCGCACTACCGAATTGATTGATTTTCTTTTGAATATTGAGGAATAGTGCTGGCTCTACTACTCGTTCAATCTGAGCTATCGAAACACCTGTTGGTAATCTTACATTTCCTAAATCAATGGCGGGATTTTGAGCGAAAACCACTCTTTGACGCGAAAATCCAGGGGTATTGGCGTTTGCTATGTTATGAGAAGTGATTTGGAGTGCTCGTAAATATGATTCTAAGCCACTTACGCCTATGCCTAAACTACTGAAGATACTCACATTTTTTTATCTATATATAGGACTTTTGGACGTTCCATTTTTGAGGATGCTACTTTACCATATACTATCTTGTATAGGTTTATATGTTGCTCTACTAAGTTGCCAATAATGAACACTTTTCTCATAAGTTCACCATATAAGTGTCTGATTGTTATAATATCTTTCGTATCTTCGTTGTCCTTTATATTTAAAGGAAATGGCAAGGCATTAGATACTTGCTCCATATTATTTTTATCGTTTTCAGTTGCGTTATTTTGAATAGTTTGGGCGTATTTTTCTAATCTTCTTATTACTTCTGCCTCTTTTTTTAATAGAGTTGGCAACTTTTTATAGTCAAGTTGTTTTATGGAATTTTTTACATCTTCCATTGCTCCGGATAATTCCTTTAGCGAGCTTATTATCTCTTTCAATATGCCTTTTTTGTTCATTTTGTAAACTCCTTCAATAACCTATCTTCAAACCCTATGTCAATTTTTTTAAAACCATTTTCTATCAATGTGGAATAGAATATTTCACGGAATGTATTGGAACTGAAGGTATTGTCAAAATATTTGTTTTTGATTATACCCTTAAAAGAATTTTTCAGTAATGTGCTAAACGTTAATGTTTTTAACTGTGATATTTGGGTGTGGAGAGTATTCATTGTTGTTATTGTATAATTATCTTACCTTTTATAGCGTTAGCAGAATTGAGGTCTTTTAAGATATTTATAATGTCTTTTATGGGTGTTCCTGTTTTTTCAAGTATTTCTAAGACGTCCTTTAAAGGTATAACGGCATTTTTCCTGTCCTGCTTCTTAGTGGATTTTATAATATTTGGGATGTCTAATGTAACGTTTCCGGTTCTGACCCTTACAGGGAGGACATAAACCTCTCCCGTTACCGCATAACTCTGATTTTTTTCATTTATTACTATAATGGCATTTGGGAAAGAGGAATTAGGGAGAATTATTTCCAATTCTAAAATTTTTGAGAGGTAATATACTATTTGGCTATCTTCGGTATTGGCAAAGTCCAGTTCAATAGTGCCTGCATCTACGGTTTTTGCTAATGTTTCAGCGAAATAATTTATTTTTAGTAGACTACCATTGATATTGGAAGTGATTGTATTGGCAAGATTAAAATCAGGGTCTTTTAAAGTCAGATACACTTTCTTACTAATTTCTGTTTGAAAGGTTATGTCTATTTGATTTTTATTGTCATTTTTTTGTGGTATAATTTTAGTTATGAAATGTTGGGGTATAGGTTTTTCTACTTTAGCACCTTTGGGGATAATACCGCTTGTAAGATGAGTTTCGCTTGTAATAATAGAGCCCTGGGCGATAGCGTAGATATTTTCATCTGAATCTATAGGCCCAGGGCCATGAAGGGGGGTTGCGACTAAAATTCCTCCTTTTAATGATTTAGCATCTCCGATGGAAGATACTGTTACATCAATCCATGTTCCACTTTCCTGAAATGGTCCTATTGTTGCTGTTACCATTACAAGTGCAACGTTTTTTGAATTAATGTTTTCAGGTGAGAATTTTATAGAAGTTGAACGGGATAGAACGGTTGCCAGCACCTCTTTTGTCAATGAACGTGTTGAATCGCCCGTTCCTTGTAAACCAAGGACTAATCCAACACCTTTTAATTGGTTCTCATCGGCATTTTTTATGTTTACAAGGTCTTTTAACCGTATAGGGTTTATTGCTTCTACATTCTGTTGAGTAAGTATGAAAGAGCATAAAGTAAGTAAGATATCGGATAATATGAGTAATTTTGTGGTTTTCTTTGTGTTTAAAATGGCCATATACTATTAAGTAGTTTTGTAAGCCAGCCTCTTCTTTGATTGTCACCAACAGTGCCTTTTGAATCAAACCTTATTTCAACAGAAGCAACCTTTTCGGAACGCACACTGTTATTTAATCCTACATCTTCTTGTGATACAATACCTTTTACTAACAAACTTTCTTCTTCATCATTTATTTTTATTGCTTTTTTTGCCTCTAATACTAAATTACCATTAGGTAATATTTCTACTACTTCTGCTTGGATTTTTGAAACAAAACTTGTAGAATGTTGAGTGGATGCGATGTTATCATTTCTTAATCTGTTATCCATATTGATTTTGGGTTTACTTCCTCTTGCGGTAGGTTCGAGTTTTGTTTCGGATATATTGCCTTGAGAGGCCAATCTAATGAATTCATTTAATGCCCATTCCCATCGTGTTCGTCTGTCTGATTTCGTTGACCCTCGCACATTTGATATGGTTTCTTCAGATATTTCTATCGTTATTAAATCATGTTTTTGGAATTGTCTTTTTTTGGTTTGACTATAGACGCTTTGATTGTTTTTCAGAAGTGAGTCACAAAAGCAGTGCGCGCTAATAAGTATAAATGAAACTATAATGATATATTTGCTGCTTTTCATCGTGTTACCTCCAACATCCTATGTTTTTTATTATCGCTTTATTTTCCCCTATGGGTAATGCGAGGTAATGTTTTTTTGTCAGTGGATCTTCCAATTCTATCTGTTCTTTGTATATTTTTTTTAATTGAAGTTCTTTGCTAATAGTAAAATTCTTACATTTAAAAGCAGCGGTGATTTTTTTTGTAATTTTGGGATTTCTATTTAAATAATCTTTTTTTATTACTGCGCCTTTTTTAATCGGTTGGGTGGTGATTATTGGTAATTGAGTGGATTGCCAATCTTTTAAGGTAAAATTATGGTCGTCTATTTCCATATATTTTATCTTGAATAGTTTTCTGGTGAGCGCAGAATTTTCTGGTATGTTGTGTTTTGCAACAAGCGTCGGAGAAACCATTTTTAATGCAACTTGCAGTTTTTTTTCTTTATTATCGTGTAACATCTTTAGCTCGTAAATGTTATTTTCTATTTGTTTTAAAGAGGTTATCGTGAGGCGAGGTATAAATGATACTTGCTTGTTTTGTAGTTTTAGTTGGATGACTTTATTTAAACTCTTTTTGCTTTTTAGATATTTATTGATAGATATCAGAAGTTGTATGTTTGAAAATCTGTTATTGTATGTTTTTTGACCATTTTTGTAGACAATTTTTAAACAGTCTGAAGGAATTTTTATGTTGAATTTCTGTTCAATATCTTTTATGTTATCATATGTTAGAAGTTTTTCTGTGTCTTTTATAAAACCAATATTTTTATCTATTTTTATTGCATTTTGCGGCAGGATGGTAGATAATCTTATTGTTCTGCTTTTTGAGTGGATAACTTTGCAAATTTCATTGTTATTGGCGGAGGTGTAGTATATTGTAAATAGCCAGCAGGAAATAGTAGGTAGTAATAGGTTAATATTCATTTACTATCTTTTAAGTGTGCCTATTGTTTGTAACATTTCGTCTGATGCTTGTATTACTTTTGAGTTAATTTCAAAAGCCCTCTGGGCTGTTATGAGTTGGACAAGTTCCTTTACAACTTCCACGTTAGAATCTTCAAGGAACCTTTGCCTCAATATTCCCAATCCTTCGGTGCCTGGAGTTGCTTCAATAGGGTCCCCTGCCGCCGCGGTTTGAATAAATAGATTATCACCTATTGCTTGTAAACCAGCAGGATTAGGGAATCTGACAAGTGTAATTAGTCCTATGTCGGTAGGTGTTTCAGGAGTTAAAGGGTCAAATCCCTGGACATTTCCCTGAACATCAATGTTTACCTTAGTTACATTATTAGGGATGGTAATGTTAGGAGAAAGTAGTAAACCGCCACTTGTTAGTAAATTGCCGTCTCTATCTCTTTTGAATGAACCGTCTCTGGTATATGCTACCTGTCCATTGGGTAGAACCACCCTGAAGAAACCATCTCCTTCTATTGCAATATCTAAGTCATTACCTGTTTCTTCCAGAGGACCTTGGACAAAAATTCTGTTAGTAGCAGATAATTTTACGCCTAATCCTTGTTGGATGCCAGTCGGGGTTTGTGCATTGCCAGCAGAAAATCCCGGTTGGTTGGTTTGCAGATAAAATAAATCCTGAAATTCCCCTCTTTGTTTTTTAAATCCGCTCGTTTTTACGTTTGCTAAGTTGTTTGCCGTTACATCAATTTGATGTAATAATGCTGTCATTCCTGTTGACGCTATTGAAAGTGATGGAACGCTCATTATCCCTTCCTTATATTGAAACTCGTGCAGTTTCCGTGGTTATTCTCTCTAACATTTCGTCTTGAATTCTGACTAAATTCAAACTATTTTCAAACGCTCTTTGCGTTTCTATTATTTTTGTTAGTTCTTTCAAGGGTTCAACGTTCGCATATTCAAGGTGTTTATGCAATATTTGAGGTGATGCGCTTGCAGTAAAGGTATTTGGTAGTATTTCTATTATGTTGTCTCCCACCTTTTTTAATGGGATTTTATCACTGACTTTATTGATTAGAAGTTCGTCTATCAATTTGCCCCCTATATATAATCGTCCGCTACTGTCTGAGGTTAATGAGTTGACATCATCAATTTTTATCTTTCCTGACTTTCCTAACACAAAATATTTTTTATCTTGGGTTATCAGAAAACCGTCTTCGTTTACCGTAAAGTTGCCTGCTCTTGTTAGATAATTTTTTCTGTCGTCGGTTACTGTAAAGAACTCATCTTCTTTTACCAGAGCAAAATCCAACGGGTTGTTTGTAGGTTCTATTCTCCCTTTTTTTATGCTTGTTAGAGTTTTATCTATTACAAGCCCGCTTAAATGTTCAATGTATCCCGGTTTATATATTGAGTTAAAAATAGCATCATTTACGTTTCTTTGCCTTATTATTATGTCATCTGCCATAAATCCCACCGTTTGACTATTGGCTAAATTATTAGCGAAAACGTTCATGGAAAAATCATTTATTATTGCACTACCTAATAATGTGTATATTCCCTGTATCATTGTTTATCGCAGATTGAAAGATTAGAGATTTGAAGATTTGAAGAGTTGCTTTTGGTTTTTGATTTATAGGGAGTGGCTTTGTTTTGCAGGTTTTCGTATATTATTTCTTTATTGTTTATTATGAAAGTTAGTATGTTGGCCACCTTTTTTTGCATATCTTTTAGCATTTCTTTTTTTCTCTTCATTGTATATAATGGCAAAAAATGTGCCAACATATTTATACGATAAAATCAACATATTTTTGGTATTGTTTGGAAATTTTTACCAACATAAGAAAAAATTTCTTATAATTTCTCCCTATGAAGAAGGTTGGAAAAGTGGAATCTATTGTCAAAAACGTGTGGGGTAATGTTTTATTTTATACCTTGTTCTTAGGAGCTATTCCATTTGCTATATATTTTTTGAGACATCCCATAGAAGAGATATTGATGTCACTGTTTAAAACGCCTGTGTCGTTGATTATACCTCCTGCGCATATTGTAGGACGGATAATGGGTTTTATAGCGCTTTTTTTTGGTATATTTCTAAACGTCGTTACTTTATTGGTGCTGTGGAAAAGAGGTAAAGGAACAAATGCTATCACGGACCAATCAAAAATGTTGGTTGTAGAAGGTCCTTTCAAGGTAGTTAGGAATCCGTGTCATTTAGGCGTTATTATATCTATTATGGGATATGCTCTAATAACAAGTTCTGTTTTGTATATTGTTTATGCAATTATATATTTTTTATGTAATGATATATATTTGCGGGTGTATGAAGAAAAACTTCTTGAAAAGAAATTTGGCATTCAATATGTGGTGTATAAACAAAATGTTCCTAAATGGTTTCCCATCTCATTCTTAAAGCGTAAATCATCGTAACCAACCTTATCTCTTACCCAAATGCAAGAAGTGGTGAGATAGTCAACGGTCAAAAAGAAGAAAATAGCATACAGAACAGGGGAAAGGTTTAGAATCCGCAAGAAGCGACTTTTCATTTTCCATTTTTAATACAAATGTATAGTTTTTCTATACCTTGATGATTTGTAGGCATAATGCCTAATAGATGAGTAAACTCGTGTTCAAAGAGTTTTTCATTATATAAATAGATAATGTTTGGTTTTTGTGCCTCTCCTCTGCAACACCCTAAATAATATGGACATTGAAAGGTTGATTTTTGTTTATATACGATGATATTATTGTATAAGTAATTGAACTTCTTATCGTTAAACGATATCTTGTTGGCTAATAGACAATTTTTTAGATTTTTTAACCTTTCGCGAAAATGGTTTAAAGGAATTATATTGTCCGTTGTTTTATTGGTACATATAAATATCTTACAACCGTTTAGTATTAGTATGAACGTGATTAATGTAATAACCCTTGAAAAGTCAGAAGTTAGCACTTTTATATTATATAATATTACACAAAATGATTTATAGGGGGGAGGGAAATGTTAATAAGTTTGGTGTTGATGGTGGCAGGCGCTTTGTTATTGTTAAGTAATTTAGAGATTGACGTGGGAATATCTTTCAAGAAGATATGGCCTTTCTGCTTAATGATACTTGGTCCAATAGGATTTATTGAGAAGTTAGTTGGTAGAAGGTCATTTTGTGCAAGAAGTTATTTAGTATTGTTTACAATTGGAATTATCTTCTTTTTATATTATAACTATTCGATAAATTTCTGGAAATCATGGCCAATCCTGCTAATTGCTGTCGGTTTTGCTGGTATAGAAAGGAAGTTGACAAGAAAAATTTCTTCTAAAGCGGATGTAGGTTGTGATTAATATAAAAAGAGTTGTTTTTAGAGGTATAGTTATTGAAGGATTTCAGATTGTAGATTGCAGAATGTTGTTAAAACTGCAAAAGTTCGATGTTTATGATTTAAGTTTTTTAAAATTAGAAGTATAATGGCGTCCGTTAAAAGTGTTTAAACATATGGTATTTAGAGCAATGATTGAAAGGTTGTTAAGACTTTTGGGTTTGGTATATAGTTTTATTTTTATAGTAGGCATATCATTACTTATAGGTTACATAATTGAAAGAATCGTTCTAATGAAATTAAAGGAATCTGCTGAAAAAACACAATGGAAAGGTGATGACATTATTATTAAGTCATTTTCTGGGATGGTCATTATCTTGTTGGGTGTTATAGGTTTTTATATATCTTTGGACTTAGTGCCTCTTCCGCAACATCTTCGAATTATAATTGAAAAGGTGCTTCTAATCACAGGTATAATAACTGTATCAATAATTTTATCCAGAATCATTCTTGGTTTTGTAGAGTATAACGCTGGAACGATAAAAGGGATAGCCCCTTCAACGTCTATATTAAAAAGCATAATAAAAATTTTTATTGTAGCAATCGTTGGAATGACTATTATGCAATCAATTGGTATTTCCATCACACCAATTATTACGGCGCTTGGCATAGGGGGTCTTGCCGTAGCATTAGCATTACAGGATAGTCTTTCAAATTTATTTGCCGGCTTTTACATTACCGCATCACAACAAATCAAGGTAGGTGACTTCATAAAACTTGAGAATGGTGAACAAGGTTATGTAGTTGATATTACATGGAGAAACACGTCAATAAGGACGGTGCAGAATAATGTAATTATTCTACCTAATACAAGGTTTGCTAATTCTGCCATAACAAATTATTGTCTTGGTGAGCAGGGATTTAACGTTCCTGTTCAGGTTGCAGTAAGTTTCTCGGCGGATCTGAAAAAGGTAGAAGATATCACCAAAGAAGTAGCAAAAGAAACGTTGATGATTATTCCGGGTGGCGTTACAGAGTTTGAACCGCAGATTCGTTATACCTCTTTTGGGAAAACGAGCGTAAATTTTGACGTTATATTAAGAGTAAAAGAATATAAGTATTATGGCCTTATTAAACACGAATTCATTAAAAAACTACATGAAAAATACAAACTGGAAAACATAGAGTTAACAGGTCCTTCTTAAAACATAGAAATTCCCACGATTTTAGGATAAGTAGCTATAGAAACTCAAAGGTCAAAAGTCAAAACTCAAAAGTTGAAAGAGAAATCCAACTCGCTAAATTCGCTAACTCGCAATAAATAAATAAAATAATGAATTATGAATGCAGGGAAGGAGATTGCCGCGGGACTTTGCCCCTCGCAATGACAAACGGAAAAGTTTAGAGTTTAGAATGATAAATGAAATACCCCGTCTGCTAGACGCAGCCCCCCTTTTAAAAAAGGGGAATGGAGATGAAGAATACAGAAAACACGGAAAAAAGTTCAAAGTTTAATGTTTAATGAAAAAAGTTATTAGTAATCAGTTATTAGACAGAAAGAAAAAGAAAATAAGAATCTAACAACTAACTGTTAATGACTAATTGTTGTTAATGAGTGGGCGGGAATGATAGCTGGTATGGGAATTTCTGCTTAAATCACTGATTATTTACTTTTGTAACATCTTAGTATTTCATCTAAGGCAATATCATATTTAGAACCTCTTTCTAGAAGTTTATTATAAACCTCTTCTGCTTTATGGAAGTTTCCCATCTTTATATAACTTAGTCCTAAATTAAAGTATGCATCTTCATAATCCTTATTTTTATCTTTTGCCGAGTTGATTGCCTTAGTAAAAAATTCTATGGACTTATCATAGTTTCCTAAGTTATAGTAACTTTTTCCTATGCCGAAAGTAGATAACTCATCTGCGTTATTTATCTCTATGGCTTTTGTAAATTTTTCAATTGCAGCATTGAAGTTCTTTTTCTTATATTCTGTCCACCCAATACTTGAAATGCCGAATGCGTGGTCGGGCATTCTGGCTATCACTTTTTGAAACTCTTGTTGCGCTTGCTCGTATTCTTTCATAGCAAACAAGGTTTTTCCCAAGTCATATATAGCCCAGATGTTATTGCTATCACTTTGCGTAATTCGTTCAAATATCTTTTTGGCCTCTTCATATTTTTGCGTTTCATAATACACATTTCCTAACCCATAATAAGCGTCCGTTAAGTTATTATCTAACAGTTTAGCCCATAAGAAATTCTTCTCTGCTCTGTCGTATATTTTTAACTGCCTATATAGCCATCCTAACTGGGAATAAATTTTAGCAGAGCGCATAAATTTCTTTGCTTTTTCTAACACTGCAATTGCTCCACAGGTGTCATTGTTTTTATTCAATTCTATTGCTTTCTGTATTATGGTTTCTACGTTTTGCTCTGATATTGAACGTTTTTCACTCCACATTTTTTTAATAGGAATTTCCCATGACTCTTGCAAACATTGTGTAGCAACATCAGATAATTTATTTTTTAAATAAGATACTTTATCACGTAATTTTTGATTTTCTTCTCTTAATTGATCATTGAAATTAGTAAGGGGAGTTATTTTTGAATTGAGTAAGTCAATGTTTTTTTGCAGGATATTAATTTTTTCAGTATAGAAATTTACCTTGCTTGTATATATCACTGTCACAATAGTCACAACAATTAATATAGATAAACCTATTGATAATGTTCGCATCCGAGATTTGCTAATCACTGAAAATATATTTTAATAGTAAAAAATATTAATAATATGGATGAACTCAGAAGGAGAAATACCACACTTGAACTCTGAACCTTGAAACTTTTGTCTGGTGGTTTCTAACTATTGGCTAGATGGGAATAGTAGTTTTCCTACAGTAATACAAAATATTTTTTATAATACGACTGTGATGGTACGTTCGTTAAATATAATGAGGTAAGAATGGTTTTCAATAAAAACTACCTTTTCTACCTTAAGACAAAAGGGTTGGGTAAGGGTGAATACTTGAAAATCCATTTTCTTTTGCAATATATTAAATAATTAAGGAGTGTAAGAATGGGGGATAATATTTTTTGCTGTAATTGTGGTAAGGAGATAAGTAAAGTAGCAAAAATATGTGTTGGTTGTGGTGTAGAGGTAGGCACGGGGGAAAAATTTTGTCCCTGTTGTGGCAGAGAAAGAAATCCGTTACAGTCAGTATGTTTAGGGTGTGGCATAGAATTTAAGAAATTTCTCTCATCAATAAATCCTGCCAGTCCGACGGGTAAAAGTAAAGATTGGTTGGTTACGTTACTTCTGTCATATTTTTTAGGTTGGTTAGGAATAGACAGGTTTTATTTGGGTTACACGACATTAGGAATAATAAAGGCATTGACCTGCGGTGGTTGTGGAGTATGGTCTATTATAGATTGTATACTGATAATTTTTAACAAAATACCTGCAAAAGATGGGAGTATACCGATAGGGAAGGAAGGCAAAGAATGGGTTGGATATTTATTCCTTGCATTGATGGGGTTGGGCATAATAATAGGACTTGTTTTTGGTGTTTTGGGAAATTTTATAAGGGCGATATCTTTGGAGCGAGTAATATAGAAAATTTTTTCAAATTTAAAATTTAAAAGTGCTGATGAGTAAAGGCGCCCATAGCTCAATTGGCAGAGCAACGGATTTCTAATCCGTAGGTTGCAGGTTCAAATCCTGCTGGGCGTAATTTAATTTATGGAATTTCTATAGCGTCTACTTCAATCTTATTTAACTCTTCTTTGAATCTTCTACATAACTGCTGGGTCTCACAACTTGTTAAAACCAGAAAATAGTTATCCCTGGGCGTTTTTACTTCTTTTATCATTGCATCGTATCCTAAAATAGATAGTTTAGTTACCATATTTTTACCATTCTCAAACGAGGAGAATTTACCTAATTGCAGTAATGGCTTACCTTTTAATAATATATCCAATAAAGATATTATTTTTTGACTGTAAGGGTCATCAGAGAATGTTTTGGCAAGTTTAGCGAAATAGTATTGCATATTTTCTACATCATTTGTGTAATAGGATATTTTCCCCGCTAATTGTAACGCTATGTATAAACTATAGAATTTATCTGGATATTTTAAGGTATTTACAATATATGATTTTGCTGTGTTAAATTGTTTGTTATCAAAATAATAATTTGCAAGAGCAAAATTTACTCCACCTAATATATTCGCATCTTTTGTTTCTGTGAGGAGTCTCGTTAAGATGAGAATCGCCTGCTTGGGATTTTTACTAGCAAAATATAGATTGGCTAAATTTAATAGCAAGATATCACGGAATTGAGGGTTTTTATTATCATTTAGTAATTCTTGGTAAATTAAATTAGCCTCCTGATAGTTTCCAGATAAATGCTTTTTTGTTGCTTCTTCCATCTTTATTCTGTATAGATATTCATATTCATAAGAAGAAGTACAAGAGGAGAATAGTAAAAGGGTAATGACTAATGAATAATTAAATACGAAGAGTAAAATACCCTTTCTATTAGGAGCATACACCCCTTTACAAAAGGGCAATAAATAAGAATGAGTGGTGTTTTTTTGAGTTTTAATTATATATTCCAAGAAGATATGCTTGATTTTTTCCAATCATCTATGAATTGTTTTATACCTATATCGGTAAGTGGGTGTTGAAATAATTTTTCAAAAACGGCAAAGGGCATTGTGGCAGCGTCGGCTCCAAGCAATGCCGACTGCAGTACATGTATAGGATGTCTTATACTTGCAACCAGTATCTGTGTTTTAAAATTATAATTTGAATAGATGGTTTTTATTTCTTTTATGATTTGCATCCCATCTTGTCCTCTATCATCTAATCTTCCAATGAATGGACTTACATAGGTAGCATCAATTTTCCCTACCAATAATGCTTGATTTGGTGAAAAGCATAAGGTAATGTTAATCTTTACGTTTTCAGAAACTAACTTTCTACCTGCTTTTAGCCCATCTTTTGTTAATGGCAATTTTACGACGATATATGGTGAGAGCTTGGATAATTTTAATGCTTCGTCCATCATTTCTTCGTAGGTAGTAGATATTACTTCTGCGCTTACTGGAACTTTTGCAATATTGCATATTTTTAGTAAGTGATCTTTAGGATTACTGTTACATTCTTTAGAAAGGAGTGTTGGGTTGGTAGTTATACCATCTAGAAAGCCAATATCTTTTGCTGATTTAATCTCTTCTAAATTTGCTGTATCCAGAAAGAGCTTCATACCTTGCCTTCCTAATCCGTTATTTTTACCTTTATGATTTTAGTAACGGACTTATTGTTATTTAGGTCTGTAATACTAACTTTCATAAAATAATAATTATAACTTAGATTTATGGGAATTTGTAATCGTATAGGTAATAATACATCGACGACGGAATGCTGATATATTGATGTTATGTTTTCTTCGTCTAATAATATATATCTTTCTTTTTTCCTGTTCAAACTAATTTTTATACCAAGATTTACTCGAAAACCGCCGTTTTCTTCGACAAGTTTAACATTATCCAATAACAGATATAGGAGTGCGTTCTTCCCTTTTTTGAGATTGTTGGGTTTTGGCTCAAAGATGCCATAGGATAAAATTTTTTTGCAAAATTTTAAAAGTTTTATTCCCAGCGGCTTTTGCTCTTCACTCATATAACCGTTAAATATTCTTTTTGCTTCATTAGGTTCAGCATTGTTAAGATAGATATATGAAAGTAAGACGTCAGAGAAAGCGAGTTTGCTTTTATCAATGTATAACTTATAAATATCATACGCCTTTGTCCAGTTCTTTTCAAGAAGATACATAAAGAAAAGTTTTTCTGCAATTTCTTTCCTTTTTTGTAAACTTTTAATACTATGTAATTTCTTCTCTAATAGTTTTTTGTATTTTGTAAAGTTAACTGTCCTTATTAGATATACCTTTTCTTTTTTTACTTCTACTATTTTTTCTGGTTTACATGGAGTATTTCGTAGTTTATATAGTTCATTCTGACAGGTATTTATTTTGTTTGCAAGCTCTCTTTTCTGCTGTTCAAAGGTTTTGTATAGTTTTTTCTTTATCTTGATTATGGCTTTGTATATTTTCTCATCGCGCCCTTCATTTTTATGCTTAACGGTTTTCTGTATTTCTTGTTGGTTAGGTTTAGGGACTCCTTTACGAGCAGCGCAGGAGGCAACTATAACGATACAGCAGACGATAGATAGTCGATACAGTAATTGACGAGTCAAGACTTGACGTCTATAATCTTACTTCCCTTTCTTCAGGCTTTGTAGTTTATTCATAAGATCTTCAGCGTTTGCCGCATCATGTTCTATAACTGCACGAAATTTATTTATTACTTTCAATGCCTTTTCTTCTTTTACCAGTTTCAAATAGTTTTCTACTAATTTGCTGTTTAATTTATATAGTTCTATGGCTTTCGATAGAAATAACTGCTTGTTTTCAGGGTTGTTTAAGTTTAGAGAGGATTGATATACTGATGTTGCAACATTGTGTAACGCCCTTAGATCATCCAGTGGTATTTCAATTCTCGTATCATAACTGTTTTTAATTATTTTGATCTTATTGTTTGCCCACATTAAAATTATCAATGCGGTTAACAAGCAGGGTGTAATAGTATATATCAGTATATTTTTAATCAATCTTCTTTTTTTGTATGGTAGAATCTTTTATTATAGTAAACTCTCCATCTTCTGGGATTATCTCATCTTTTATGTTCTTATCTTGGTAAGATAAATTGGCTTTTTTATTGCAATGCGGACAGATAAAATCCACACATGCAACTTCTTTCCCATCTACCACCATATAATCTATCCCTGGCAAACTTACACCACATGACTCGCAAAAAACGACCATTTATAACCTCCTTAATGCATAAGAAACCCATATCTGACACCATTTTGCAATATCATCTACCATAATATTGTATATTTTTTTAACCTTTTCATAATCAAAGGTTAAGGTTAAATATATAAAACCACAAATAAAATATGAGAGGGATAATAAACTACGGGTAATCAAAAGTATGAAAGGTGGTGTGGCAGTTTTTATTTTGTTTGCTTTTCCATCTTGCATCACAACAAACGATATTATCCCTTTAAATCTCTGCACAGGATTTAGAGAATCAATTCTTGGGAACCTCAACGGTGCAGTTGCTATGTATTCTTTTCCATCACCATTATATATTATACCTAAAGATATATGACCAATAGCGCTTTTAGGCGTATCTACAACAACAATTGTCCCTTCTTTGATTTTATGAATGTTGTTTTGCGATTTAATTATAACTGCTATCGAATTATTTTTTACTTTAGGATATAAGGATAAGCCCTGTGTTTTATAAAAATCCAAGAGCATAGAGTAATTATAAATAACAAAATTCCAAAGTGAAATATCACAATATAGGGGCAGAAATTACCACAATTTTTTAAACCTTAAACTTTTAAACATAGGTAAAGCTCCACAGTGGTTAGTGGAGAGCCACAAACCAAAAGCCGAGACGGTAGCGCTGCCTTGGGTTGTCAAAAGTGCATCTTGAAATTCAAAGGTTTAATGAAAAATCCAACTCGCTAAACTCGTAATAAAGTAATAAATAATAAACGATGAATACTAAATAAAACGGAATATAAGAGTGTGGTAGTTTCTGAGGTTTCTGCAATAGTTCGCCAAGAGGGAATTGTAAAACGATAAATTTTGAATTTTTTATGTTTTTTAATCACGGTTTTTATCTATTTTAAGGTTTTTCTCAGAAATTACCACACTTTCAAATTCCCCTTTTGTAGTTTACCTTCCATCCTTCATTCTTCATTTATTCCGAATTAGCGCGTTTAGAGCCCAACGCATTAAAGTAGCACAGGCATTCTTGCCTGTGAAAGACAAAGATACACAGACAGGAATGTCTGTGCTACTTAAACTTTTAAACCTTGAGCTTTTGACATTTTACTCTATTCATAATTGCTATCTTAGACATTTATTCTTTGTTATTGCGAGTTTAGCGACTTGGATTTTTTTGAAGCTTTTGAGTTTTGATTTTTTCTTACATTTATCATTCATAATTCTCTATTTGTGTTAGTTTCTGTAAATTTCATCAAATGTTTTTATAAGTTTATTCGTATACAAAGAGTAGATAACATGAGGGTGAGTAAGAAGGGATGAAAAGTTTATAATAAGGAGGAAGGTATGAGCACGATTAAAATTATTGTGGTGGCAGTGGGGGTATGTATAATAGCGGGCGTTTTATCTTTTAAACTTGGAAAAATGTCCGTAGAGAAAGAAATCATAAGGTTGAAGGAAAGTGTTTCTTCAGGTCAACAATCTAATGATGTTAGTAAAAGTGATGATATAAAGACGGTGGTAGAGGAGGTTAAGAAGTTGAAGGAGAAGGTTGTAGCCAAGGAGCAGGAAAATAAGAATCTGAAGGAAGAGTATGAATCGTTACTGAAAAAGTTTGAGAGCAGGGAGAATACCCTTAAGGAACTTATGAATGAATTTATAAAACAGGGAATAGCGAAAGGATTAACACCTTCTGAAGTAAAGAAAGATAAGAAATATGAACAAATGAGTCCTGAGGAGATAATAAGCGAATTGACAAAAGCTATTGAAGCGAAGGATGGAGACAAGGCCCTTGACTTATGGCAACGATTATTAGAATTGGGTCCTTCGTATTATGCTAAAGCTATTGAGCTACATGAGAAAATAGAAAAAGAGATTTTAGCTCAAAAATTTAATTTTACAAATGATTCAGAATCCTCTGGTAGTATCAATCTTAATCAACTACTTAATCAACAAATGGCTAAAGTACTTCAATACGCTGGGAAAATGGAGGGGATAAAGTGGTCTAAAAGTTTTAAGGAATTTGCTGAATGGGTTTTAAATTCCAAAGAAGATATAAAAAGCAATATTCAACAGGAAGCGATACAACACCTGTTAACTGCGAATCCTGAAAGGGTAGGGGAGGTTTACAACTATATTAGAGAAAAGTTAAGTCAATCTGATTCGGAAGAGACTGCCAAAAGATACTATTCCATTCTTTCTTCTTACTCTGATGATGAGCTTCGCAAGAGGATGTATGAGGACCTTGCAAATCCTGCTGGTGATTTGAAAGTGAAAAAAGGAATTGCTCATGCCTTAGGGTCACAGACAAATCTGGTGAGGGATGATACCAAGAAAGAAATAGAAAAAGCAATTGAAACGGCGGCATTGGGAAACTCTTCGTATGGTCAGCAGATAAAAGAAGAATTTGAAAAGGGAAAAAAAGAAATAATTTCAAGCATGGGGCCTCCGGTTAAAATGGAGCTGAACTTTTCTGGTTTAGGTAAAGGGTTTAGGTAAAGAGTAAAGCAA
>CAZWFP010000002.1:0-19330 GCA_964633175.1 uncultured Planctomycetaceae bacterium
GTTAAATTTAAAAGATAATATAAATGAAAAAATCAAAGTATTGGTGGCAGGGGCTGCCTTTACAACGGAATATATTGTAGGACAACGCTTGCAACCCAATGTTATAGATGAGGCGTTAAGAGAAATTCCCAATCTTTATAGATTAAAGGTTGTTTCAAAAAGACCGCTTATTATAGTAGATGTCGCTCACACAAGACAATCGGTTAAAAACTTAGTGGATTCTATTCAGAAGAAGTATAATAATAAAAGGTTTTACATATTATTTTCTGCTATGAGAAACAAAGATGTAGTGGGTATGTTATTCTTTTTAAAAAAGATAGCGCGACGATTTATTTTCTGTAGCAACGGTAGTAAGAACTCATATACGGGTGAAGAACTATATAATGTAAATCATACCTATATTGGAGCTGAATGTGAGTATTTTAGTGATATAAAAGGTGCAGCCGACAATGTGCGTGGCAATAACTTATTTCCTCTTATCGTATGTGGCTCTTTTTATAACATTTCTCAGGTTTTTGAGAATTTTAATGTATAAGGGATACTAAAATTAACCCTCTTGCTCTTGCTTAGGGTGGCAGAGACAACTATCTGGTAGGTTGAATTTCAGATTGTAGAATACTGATTTTTTAGAATCAGTTCTTTGTTAATATTTAAGAAGAGAAAAGTGAGTAGAGATTTTGCGAAATTTCGTTCTGAATTATTAGGGATTTTTAGAATATGTATAATTTTTTAACGTGGAAAGGATAATCCGTCATATTCAGAATAAGTTGTTTAGATTTGGTATATTTTTTCTTTTTAGTCCTTTTTGCGCAAGAGCATTTATTAGGATGGGTAGTGCTACAGTTGCATCTATGTAACAAACTGCTTGATTTGCACCTTTTGAAATTTTACCCCATGAAATCGCCTCTTCAAAAGTGCATCCTGATAGTCCTCCCCACTGAGGAGCATCTGTTGTTATCTGAATTGCAAACTTATGCGACTCATCTTCCGTTTTTTTTAAAAATGCTTTTTCAACTGTAATGAGTTGGATGAAATCCTTTGGTACCCCTCCTCCTATATAAATAGCGCTTGTTTTTGGAAATTGAGAAGCCAACTGCACTATTTCTTTAAAATCTTCTGTTTGGTCTAATATTATATGCTTACCTTCCTTCTCTAATATTCTATCTATAATGCCAACACCGTATCCACTATCTATAAGGGCTGGACTAAATACAGGAACTCCGCTCTGGTAACTTTGAGCGACTATGGAATTTATATTTCTGTCAGTTAAATATTTGCCAAAATATTGTAGATATTCCCTTGAAGAATAATTTTTACCTTCTTCTAACGTTTGTGCAAAATCAGCCAATAACTTTTCCATTTCCCTATATTCAAATTCATCGGCATAAACATCATAAAATCTATCAATTTTTAGTTTGAATAGCTCATAATCATCTACTATATGTGTTCCCTGATAATATCCATATCCCATACATACCAGAATATCTTCTGATATGTTTGCTCCTGTTGATACTAAAACATCTATATATCTATTTTTTATCAGATATTTTATTAATTCAATTTGGCCTGTTGTTGATAAACTTCCTGTTAAACCCATAATTATTAGGTTATCAGGTTCTTCAATCATTTTACACCAGATGTCGAAAACGGTTGCTAATTTTTTCCCTTGAAAACCAGTTTCTTTCATTTCTTCTAATAATTTAACTATAGTTTTATTTGGTTCTACGGTGATTTGTCTTACTTTTTTTGACAGATATTGTTTTCTTTTTTTTTCAAAATCATTTCTATCCATTGTGGTGCTCCTATATAAAAAAATTTTGCTTAATTATAAAAAAAATTTTATTGCTTTAACCTTAAACCTTTAAATTTTGACATCTACTTTTGATAGTGCAAGGAGGTGCTAGCGCCTTGACTTTTGACTTCTTCTTCCATTCATAAATGGTGTATTCATTGTTTATCATAGTTCTATCCCATATTCATCTATCTTTCTATACAAAGTTCTCTCAGATATTCCAAGAATTTTAGCCGCTAACGTTCTATTACCTTCTACACTTTTCAACGTATTAGTTATTAGCGTTTTCTCCATCTGTGCAAGGGATATACCTGTTAATGCAGGAACGTTTTCAGTTTCAGCAGGTGTTTGTTTTATATAATCCGGCACATCATCTGCACCAAGTATATTATCAGTAGTTGTTGCAATCATATATTCTATACAATTCTTTAATTCTCTGACGTTTCCCGGCCAGGAATATTTTTCAAGAAGATTAATTGCCTCTCTCGTTATGTACTGTATCGGCTTATTATATCTGTAACTAAACTCGCTTACAAAATGCTCAGCTAAAAGGGGTATATCACTCAACCGCTCACGTAAAGGCGCAATTTTTATTGTAACAACCTTTAATCTGAAATATAAATCCTCCCTGAACTTGCCACTTCTGACTAACTCCTCTAAATTTTTATTAGTAGCAGATATTATCCTGACATCAACCTTAATGGGTTCATTTACTCCTAATCTACAAATCTCCTTGTTTTCAATAGCCCTTAAAAGTTTTACCTGAGTGCTCAAAGGCAGGTCACCTATTTCATCTAAAAACAACGTTCCTTTATCTGCATATTCAAACCGTCCTTTTCTCTGATAAATCGCTCCTGTAAAGGCACCCTTCTCATGCCCGAATAGTTCGCTTTCTAAAATTGTTTCTGGTAACGCTGCGCAATTAAGAGGAACGAAATTACCCGGTCTGCCACTGTTTGTATGAATAGCCTGCGCTACCAACTCTTTCCCTACCCCGCTTTCTCCTTCAATTAAAACCGTCGCCGGCGTTGGTGCTATCACTTTCAATTTCTCTATAAGTTTTACAATTTGAAAAGAATTCCCTATAATACTTTCAAAACTAAACCTCTTCTGCAACTGTTTCTTTAACTCTACAATCTCTCTTTGCCTGGACTGGCTTGTAAGTTCCCTTCCTAATCTGATTTTCAATTCATCTATGTTTAATGGCTTCATTATAAAATCCGATGCCCCGCTCTTCATCGCTTTTACCGCTACCTCTATCGAACCAAATGCAGTCATTACAATTATAACAGCATCACGTGAATATTTCTTCGCCACTTTTATTACTTCAAAACCATCAACTCCTTTCATTACTAAATCCGTTATTACTGCATCAAAATGTTCCTCCTCTAAAATCTTTAAAGCGTCCCCACCAGAATAAACTACTTTACATTTATAATTCAAACTCACCAATACATCCTTTAAAGTATCCGCATGATTCACATCATCATCAACAACCAATATCTTTATATCCGTCTTCTTCATTATTAATTATTCATTCTTAATTCTTAATTTTATAACAAACGTTGTCCCCTTATTCACACTCGACTCAAAACAAATCTTACCCTTATGCAAACTAATAACACGCTTTGCTATCGCCAGCCCTAACCCCGTTCCATTTGATTTAGTAGTAAAAAACGGTTCAAAAATCCTCTCATAATGTTCTTCACTAATCCCCATACCAGTATCAGATATTTTAATTACTACCTCATCACTTTCCACTTTACTTGATATTACAATGCTACCCCCAACAGCAGTTGCCTGTATCGCATTTATTACAATGTTATATATTGCAAGTTTCAACAAATTACTATCACAGCTCAACTTCGGGATAGTCAAATCAAAATCACGCAGAATTGTTATGCCCTTACTATTTGCCATAAATTCCAATGAATCAGCAACATCTTTTAACACAGCATTGACGTCTATTTCTTTCTTTTCCAGTTTCCTTAAAAATACAAAACGATTAAAATCGTTTAAAAAGTTATTTATCCTCTCTATTTCCTTTATGGCAATCTCTGCTCTTTTAAAATTGACTTTTTCCCTTGGTGTAAGAAAGTCCTTCATATCCCCTCTTATCAATTCTAGATTCATCTTTATAGTACTTAAAGGATTTCTTATCTCGTGTAAAGCGGCATTCACCATCTCTTTAACGCCAAACCTCTTTTCCTTCCTATTCTTATTCACCATAAAAATCTAAAAGAAATTACTACACTTTCAAACTCCTCTTTTGTAATTTGCCATTCACCATTCATTCTTCATTTTATTATCTTATTGCGCATTTAACAACTTGGATTTCCCCTTAAACCTTTAAATTTTGACATCTACTTTTGAGAACCCTTGACTTTCCTCCCCATTCATAATTCAGAATTTATTATTTTATTATTTTATTATTTTATTGCGAGTTTACCGCCTTCGCTTCTTTGGAACTTTTGACCTTTAAGTTTTGACATTTGGTTTTTGGCTATCTCTCAGTCCACTTCCCATTCCATCCCTCCTCCTTCCCATCTATCTTCTTTTTTAAAAACATAATAAATACTTAAAACTTTGTAAAATTACCTCTTTATGAAAATACTTTTAAAACAAAATAGTAAAGATACTAACTTAAAGTCAGAAAATACCAAGATAAAACTCATAAACTTTGGCTGCAAAGTTAACCTTTACGATGGACAAATAATTCTACAGAAACTTAAAAAAGAAAATGAAAAAACGAATCAAGTATTTATTGTAAATACATGCACTGTTACAGAAAAAAGCGCTACGGATTGTCAGAAAGAAGTCAGAAAGATTGTCAGAAACAACCCACATGTGAAAGTGATTGTTACAGGATGTGATGCAACAATAAACCCAAGCAAGTATAAACTATCTCCAAACATTTATGTATATTCTAACTTTCAGAAAAATGACATAACCTTACAAACGGTCTATAATCAAAAGTTGGTGGAACCTACTGCTGTGCCAATAGCAAAAAGTGAGCCGTGGCAACTTACCCCTGATCAGGGGGAAAACCAAAAAAGAAAACTCACCATCAACAAAAATTATAGAACCACACTTAATACCGAACATCTGGAAAAAATCTATGGCAGAACACGGGCATTCGTTAAAATAGAAGATGGATGCGACTTATTCTGCTCTTTTTGTATTATTCCTTATACAAGAGGTCTACCTGTAAGCAAACCAATACCGAAAATACTTGAAGAAATAAACGTCCTATTGAATAATGGTTATAAAGAAATTGTATTAACAGGTATTCATATTGGATGCTTTGGTAAGGACCTGAAAAATGATACTAATCTCGTTAAATTAATAGAAAATCTATATAAATTCTCAAACTATGAATTCCGATTCAGATTGAGTTCAATAGAAATACAGGAAGTCGATGATAAACTTTTATCTGTTTTACAATACTCTAAAAATTTCTGCCCACATTTCCACTTACCTCTACAAAGCGGTTCAAATAAAATATTAAAACTTATGAATCGTAGATATACAGCTGAATATCTCATAGAAAAAATTCAACAGATAAAAGGCAAGTTTGATACCCCTTCTTTTTCCACCGATGTAATAATAGGATTCCCAACCGAAACAGACGAGGATTTTCATCAAACTCTTAAGATATGCGAAATGTCTGGTTTTTTCAAGATTCATATATTCCCTTATTCAGATAGATATATAACGCCTGCAACAAAACTCAATCCGAAAATTGACCGTAAAACAATAAAACAAAGATATAAAGAGTTATCTCTCATAGAAGAAAAAAATCAGAATCAATACTATCAACAATTTTTAAACAAAGAATGCATTATCCTAACAGAACGATTTCATCCTGAAAAGAGTTCCTATTTTGGCTATACAGAGAGATATTTAAAAGCAATGATATATGTCAAAGATAATAATAATCTACATAACAAGTTTATTCGCGTCAAACCCCACCATATAGAAAATAAGCATCTTATAAGTTATCTATAAATATTACCTAAGATTTAACAGATGTTCGGCAAGAGTTATTAAACTCCTTCACTATTTGCTCTAGCTCTTCATCCTTTAAGATACGATTGAATTTTTTGGCATTCTCAAATACAAAATTAACCAAATTTTCATCAATACCATATCCTTTTTCTTTTAACCAGTAGATAACGTTAGAGCGTCCACTCATTGGGCCAACCAGAATCTTTTGCTTCCTCCCAAAAACAGAGGCAGGAACACCAGAATAAACAGCATCTGCTATATCAATCTCATTTTTATTTAATGCCTTAATTATCGCAGCTGCATGAACTCCTGTTCCTGTCTCAAAGGCATCGCTTCCAAAAACAGGGTAGTTGTTCGGTATTGAAACCCCTGTATACTCAGATACCTTCTTGCAATACTCAGGCAAAACTGACAAATTTTTATTTTTTACTATACCCATCAACGTTAAATTTACCAATAATAAATCCATAGGTGTATTTCCTACTCGCTCACCTATACCTAATCCACAACCATGAACTCTGTCCGCTCCAGCCAGTATAGCAAAAATGGTATTCATAATATCAAGACCCCTGTCTCTATGCCCATGGTAATCAATTCTTATCTTCTTCCGACCAACTATTTTCTTTTTGGCAAAACTAATAAGATTATACACACCCCATGGGGTAGCGTGCCCTACTGTATCGCATAAACATATACCGCTCGCACCACAGTCAATTGCTAAATCATACAAACTCTCAAGAGCTCTCGGTTTAGAACGCGTAGTATCTTCTGTAACAAATGTTACAGGTAAACCCTCCTTTTTTGCAAAAGTAACTGATTCCTTTATGCACTTTTTCAAAAAACTCATATCCCACTCTTCAGCATACTGTCTTATAGGACTTGTTCCTAAAAATACATATACCTCAATGGCAGTTCCTATCTTTTGAGAGATTTCTACCACTGGTTCAATATCGGATAAAACGGTCCTTGCCGCACAATTCGGTCTTATCTTAAATCTGCTCTCCACTATAAAACGACCTAATTCCAAACAATCTGACATTACTTTTTTACTAGCCCCAGGAAGTCCTATATCGCAAACGTCTATGCCTATCTTTTCCATTAACGTTAATATCTCTTTCTTCTGCTCTATGGTTGGCTGAATAACCGATGGCGATTGCAATCCGTCTCTTAAAGTTTCATCATCCAACTCTACTTTTTCCTGCTTTATTTTTAATTTTGTTAACTGATTCCAATCATATATCAGTTGTTTAAGTTTCATACCCCGCCCCTAATTTGCACTCTTTTAAATAAATATTCCTTAATTCTTCCGCTATCCTCCTCCCTTCCCCTTTTTCCTTTGACTCTACAAATATCCTCAACAGGTCCTCTGTTCCCGAATATCTAACTACTACCCTAACATCCATACTTGCATATTTATTATACTTATCTATCTGACTCTTAAAATTCTTAAGATTCTCAAGAGGAATCTTATTCCGAACTTGCAAATTCAGAAGATAACTATCAAATGGTTTATATTCTTTCATTGTCTCTGTTAGAATCTGTGGGGTCTCACTATATATTTTCGCGAATAAAAAAGCATTTAATATTCCATCACCATACGAGTTTATCTTAAGGTTTACTATGTGACCAGATGATTCACCCCCCAAAAACGTTTGTTCTTCCAAAATCTTTAAAGCAACATTCCTATCGCCCACAGGCGCTCTTACAAATCCTACACTTAACCTCCTACAAAACCTCTCCAAACCACTGTTACTCATAATAGTTCCTACAATAGAGCGTAATTTCTCTTTTTTTATCACAGTATAGTAATAAGTGAATATAGCCAAAAGAGCATCCCCATCGTATATATTAAATTTACCATCAACCACGAATACTCTATCTCCATCTCCATCAAATGATATTAAAAAATCAAATTCTGCTCTTTCTCGTCTAAGACGTCCCACCGTTTTATCTATGTTTACAACACTACAATCTACATTTATATCATTACCATTAGAATTGTTATTGATAACCTTCAAATTTTTAAACCCCAGATGTTCAAAAAGATACGGAGCTATTTTATAAGTGGAACCATTAGCGCAATCTAAAATAATTCTTAACTGCCTACCGTTAGAATACTCAATCCTACCTATCTCATCAATAGCATTTTGTAAGTAATTTTTTAATAACCGCAAAGAACAGTTCTGTTGATATGGCTGTAGAACCTTATGCAATTTCTTATTATAGACAGATTTGGACTTTATAGTATTTGCTCTTGCTTTCGTTGCAAATATACATCTATCATATATTTTTTCTATTTCCTCTTCATCCTCTTCGGAGATTTTTAGCCCATCATTATCCATTATTTTTATTCCGTTATACTGCGGTGGATTATGTGATGCCGTTATTGCTATTGCCTGCACAGGTTTTATTATCCTTGCAAAATACGATATTATCGGCGTAGGAAGTATACCTAATAATACAACCTCTAAACCGTTATCGCGAAAAACGTCCGTTAAAATCTTTCCTATCCTCTTACCCGATACCCTCGTGTCTCTACCTATCAATACAATTTCTTGCTCATAAAACTTGCTTTTCTTCTGTATGTTTGCTTTAATCCATGATGATATTGAATATGCTAATCTCTTTAAGTTATCTATTTCAAACACCCCTTCTCCAAAAATGCCCCTAATCCCATCAGTTCCAAATAATTTCATACTATAATTATATAGACAAGCATTCCATTTTCAAGTAAAACACCACTATTCTATGCCCATCTATGGTTCTATATATCTATTCTTCCTAATGAGATTATTACTAAACAATAATTCTTTATTTGATAAGATTTTCTGCGTATCATCAAATACCGCTAACTTATGTTCATATGTTAAAATCAATGCTTTATTACTTACTTCTTTAACAAAATCTAAATCATTCGAAGAAAAAACTATCGTCTTATTACCGTCTTTTAATTGAAATAATATGTCCACAAGTTCATCTACACTTTTTGGGTCAAGCCCTGATGTTGGTTCATCCAGAAGTATTAATTGTGGTTCATAAACGAGAATACTGGCAAGGGCTATCTTTTTTTTCTGCCCAAAACTTAATTTCATTATCTCTTTTTCAAGCGGAATGTTAATTTTTAACTTTACATAAATATTATCTATCTTCTCTTTTATCTGGCTCTTTGACAATCCCAAATTTAGTAAACCAAATGCTATCTCATCTTTAACAGTTAAAGAAAATAACTGCTCATCAGGATTCTGAAATAAAAATCCTATTTTGCTAAAAACTCTCTTCTTATCTTCCAAACTATTATGATTAAAAAATAATTTTACAGGCAATTTGTCCTCAAGTACACCACTTATGGCTAAAAGTAGTGTCGTCTTCCCTGAGCCGTTCTGACCTAATATCGCTACGGTATCCCCTCTAAAAATATCTACACTTATATTATCCAGTGCTAATGTTCCATCAGGATATCTATAAGTTAAATTTTCTATTTTTATTATTTGTGTCATTTCCTCCTTTTCCCCACAATAATAACCTTAATAATATACCACAGACGACACCTTGATAAGGAACAAAATACAACTCATTACACTGAAAAATAAAAAATCAATTATAGAAATGGGCATCCTACTATAATCATATATTATCCCATCATATCCGCGTAACTTCAAACTATAATATAGATAAGTTATTCTTTTATATGAATGCAAAAACAACATCCCAATACAAAAAGTTATTAATTTCCAATATACCAAAAAACCCTTCTTTGAAAAAAGACGAAACTTCATAGCAAGTTTAATTCTTTCCACTTCCCACTTTAAAATTTCAAAATATAACAAGGTAACAGCAGTTATTTTTGTAACAATTTTCGGCACCCCTAACCATTGTAGCGATTCTATTATACTTGCCTTGGTCAAGGAATTAACATATATGACTAAACTAAAAGTAGATAAAAATACTTTCATCACAATCTGCAAAAAATGTTCACCTGTAACCTTATGGATGCAGATATCATCCAATAAATGACTCTCATTACAATTTAATCTTACATAATACGGAATAAACATTACTGCAAGAAACATAATCACCGGTAGTATAAAAAACACAGCCCTAAAAATAATTTTTAAATTAGAAGAGATACACAGTGTAAATATTAATAAGTATAAGAAGTACATACCAAATTTAACTACACTTATGTTCTTGGATGTAATTACAAATACAACAAATAACATTACGAGTAATGTCCATATCTTCCCATTTATCAAATCAGTAAATTTGTTATACGTGCCATCAACCTCAGGTTGTGGCAATTCAAATCTTCTATGCATAGATTATGGATTTTATATACACAAATTTAAATTACTTTTGAGTACTGTCAAAAATTACCCCACACCAACTCCTCTTTTGTATTCATAATTTGTTGTTATATTTCTTCTTTTATTCAGGGTTAGCGACTTTAACGACTTGGTTCTTTCCTTAAACCTTACAACTTTTTCTGAATCCTGGTTAACTAATGTTGGCGGATGATGCTATTTTTAAAAATAAGAGGCCCGCGAAATATATACAGCGTTAAATCATCTATATATGGGGTTTCTAACAAAGGATGAGATAGTTCTGACGTCGTCCTTTGCGTAGGATTAATGCCAATTCCTACGGAAATTAAACCTCCTATCAATCGAGGTATTTTCAAAAACCCAGATTCGTTTTTTATGTTATTAAGAATCACTTTAGCAATCAACTCTTTATTCTGATTTTTCCTAAATCGTTTCGTTGTATCAAGTTTGTAAATAACCGCCTCCGCATTAAAGTGCTTTGTTTCTTCTGTAAAATACGAATTTGAATGGATAGATAAAAGTTTTGTATGCGCAGGAAAACATAAAGTTGGTAGCACAAAGTAACCTCCCTTACTATTAAACCTCCCTTCTTCCAAAATTAAATCTTCTATCTTTTGCACATCAGATAATTTATATTCCGGTGAATATAAAACTACTTCATCTATTGTTCCATCTACTCCTAAATACCCTTCAAACGAGGGGTCGATGAATCTATTGTTTTTTGAAATTTCCTTTCTAAGAGATGATAAACTTCCTATATTAAATCCATTCGAATAACTTGAAAACGACCAGGAGGGAACAGGAAGAAATATGCTACCTTCATTCGTCCCCTGGGAATATATTTTATTATTGTGCATAAAATACAACGATGTTTTTGATGGAACTTCACCTCTTATTGCATTAAACCATTTAGCCATCAGGTCGTTCGGGTCCTTTGCAACCACTTTTTTATATTCTTTCTCATACACAACACTAATCCGTTGCCATTTTCTATTCTCAAAAATTTCGTAGTTTATACCTTCCTTATTACCAAATACATTGTCAGCCGTCATATCTGCGAATTTCTCGCTTCCCATACCTGATAGCATATACAAAACTATATCAAAACCTTTTTTATTTGGTTTTATATAACTAGTAAAAAGTGGAGAACTAATAAAAGTATAACCCTTTGACGAATTACCGTCTCCAATATTCCAGTTTGGTTTTAACCAGTAACTTATACCACTAATACCCCTGCAAACAAGCGACTGCCTTGCAACATTTCTCATAATATTCAAAAATTTTTCATCTTCACCTTCAAATACTTTTTCAACATGCTTTACAGAAAAATTTGGAACCCAAAAATGCAAGTTGCAGTTCTTTGGACCTCCTATTATATCCCAAAAACACAAACTATGAGGAAATATTTGTAAAGATGAGGTTGCTACCCCATAGAGAGAATATGACACGGTAGTATTTGTATCCAGACATTGCAGAACTTCTTTCTTTAAATTTGCGCTCATCATCGCGGCACCCGCCAAATTAAAACCACTCAAATTAGGGTCAAATTTAAGACCATCAAAGAACTTATACCACTTCCTCGCTGAGATAGAAAAACCCCCAAATTGAATGCTATTTTCAAATTGTATCTTCAATTTATCAAGTATGTTGGCTAAGCTGAATTTTACATATGGCTGTCCCCCCGCTTTTTCAGCCAACACAGGCATATCTTCTATGCTTTTTCTTACATAATCCGACACAGTGCAGTAAAATTCTCTCACCTTTGCTACTATATCATCTAAATATGCACAGGTTCCTGTGCACTCTAAACCCTGACACCCACTGCATATAACATCCATTATATAATCCAATACGCTTCTGGGTAACACATTTTTAACAAGGTTCTCTGTTATTTTTGTAGAAAAGCTTACTCCACCTATGCCATTATCTAATAACGGTTTAAAATATACTTCCCATAAAATTGCTGGATTCATCGACGACGAACTAAGATTTATCAAAACCTTCTTTATTTCAGAACTAATAATCTCTTCACGCGTGTATGGTTCTTTCTTACTTTTTTTCTTTTTGGAATACTGTATAGTTTTTATATCGGAATCTTTTAATACGCTGAGAATCTTCAGTATATCCGTCTTGGTTATTTCAAATGATTTAAAAGTATCTTTTGCTCCTTTTTTATCGCTCTTAACTTTTCCTGTAATGGACTTATCAGAAACTTCTAAATCTTCAAACAACTTCCGTACCTTGGGGTCCAAAGAAATTATTCTGGCAAAATCATCGCCTGCAATTGAGTAAATAGAACACCCCTCTGTGTATATACCGTCTGTTAAAAAGTTAGAAGACAATTTAAGTTTGCACGCATGACTAAAATCATTATTGATATATGAATGAGAAAATAGTTGATGATGGAATATCAAGGGTTTTGTAAGCGAACTATTATCAGGATTTACCTTATAACTATATAGATTATTCAGCGTATTAAGACCGATCCTACCATCGGGTATTGCAAATGCTTCTGTGGTCGCAAAGGGGGATACAGGATATACATTCAAAGATAGCCCTAAAGTTCCTTCCTTTGTCTTATCGCTTTGCGCATAGGACTCAGCGGCATTAACTGCTACGAAATCGGACACAGTATCAAAATACAATGTACCCCATAGCTTAACAAGACGCCTGCTATGAACTCTCGCTAAAACCTCCTGACCTTTTAACACCTCTCCTACAGAATCTATGGTAAAATAACCACCCGGCAAGAAACAGGATTCACTAGTGGAATTTACAAGCGATAATTTATCGGCGCTTTTATACAAAAACTTATCAGGATTCAAAAAATTCAAATTAGCATTCGGATTTAAATTGGCTTTCAAAACATCTATCTGCGCAGAATTTAAAATATCCGACAAACTATCCACAAAATCATTGACTCCAAATTTACCCCCAAAATTATTAAACGACTTCCTCAGTCGCCTCTCAATAATTCTCTCCGCTATCATTCCCGCTTGAGAATATGTTATAGAATCACTTAACCTTAATCCCCCTGCAGGAAAGATACCACCTGCAAAAGACAAATTGTTCTTACTGTTATACTCTAAAATATATTTTAAAACTTCCCCAAACCAATTACCTTCTTTCCCATTCTGTTGTAAAAGAGTGCCAATAAAATCCCGCTGTTCTGTCAAAAACCTATTCCTATATTTTTGTATCTCTTCTTCTGTTAAGGTATCAATATAATATCCTTGCAAACCTGTCAATTGCGCTATCAAAATTTCCTTTGGCGAAACGTTTATGTTAATGGGAGCACGCGCCTCAAATTCCCATTTCTTAGGATACAATTGGTTAAAATATAAAAATATATTACCTCCCTTATCTATTTCACCTACTCTGTTCCCTACCCCCTGAGATTTTAAAGCATTCTTATACCTAAACGATAATGTTGTTATATAGTCAATCAGCTTTTCATATTTTTCATATCCAATAATAGGTATAATATTCTCCAGCGTAGTATACCCATCCTCAGGTCTGTGTAAAAATATCTCAGTCCCCATATCATCTTCATTAAAAAGCACTCGTCCAAGGGTATTCAACATCGTAATAGTGGAATTCTTTGGACCATTTATATTTATCTTCGCATTTTCATCAATTATTTTTAACTTATATATCAGTGATAATTCACCGCTACCCCCCACAATTTCCCCACTCGCATGAATATTGCTTTTACCACTTTTAACTATTTTTTCATACGAATATGTTTTTGACATCGTTATAGGATGTGACTGTATATCTAATATCCCATTATTATTTACATCTTCACCAGCATCCATTTTACCATTCTTATTTACATCTTCACCAAAATAAATCCACGCCCCAGTAGCATCATACATAGAACCATTAGCAAGGTCTGCAACTAATTTTGCAAAAGCATATTCCGCACCCGAATCACTCGCAAAGCTTGCTTTCGTGAGTAAATCGTGGTATACAGCCAATTTCTGACTCTGATATCCTATAACAATAAACGTTATTGCTAAAGTTGCAAGAATAGCAAGAAGAATAAAGGAAAATATTAGAGTAATACCTTTATTCAAATCAGGCAAAACAGCCGAGCGAACTCTCTTATTCGTTTTTATTATCACCTTTATATTCTGTATCAACAATTAAAATAAAATACCAAAAATTAACAGCCACCATTTAGTTGCCCCTTTTTAACTGACAACTCTAAAAATACCTATCTCCCACTACTTGCAGCTAACTATTTTTGATTATAAGGCATCCTTGGTGGATCATCAGCCGGTCTTGTTTGAGCCTTGGGATTGTTTTTAAAAGATGGTGCTAAATCAGCATTTATCTTCGCAAATTCAGGGTCCTGCTCAACACTATCAACAATTGCCTCCACAGGACACTCAGGCAAACATGCCCCACAATCTATACAAACCACTGGATCTATTACCATAAAAGGTTGTCCTTGATATTCACCAGGATAAATACAATCAACTGGACAAACTGTGGCACAAAGCGCATATCTTTCCCCCAAGCATTTTTTCGTTATAACATACGCCATTTTTGCCTCCTTATTTTAACTATATACATTTTCATTTTACTGCAAGGTTATATTATATAAACTTCTATAATAATTTGATATTATTTTATCGGAAATTACCACACTTTCAAATTCCCCTTTTGTAGTTTACCTTCCTCCTTCATTCTTCATTTATTCCGAATTAGCGCGTTTAGAGCCCAACGCATTAAAGTAGCACAGGCATTCTTGCCTGTGAAAGACAAAGATACACAGACAGGAATGTCTGTGCTACTTAAACTTTCAAACCTTGAACTTTTGACCTTTGACTTTTTAAGGTATTCCCTCTTTGTGGTAATTTCTGTTATTTTATCGGAAACTAGTTTTTGGGTAAAAGCGCACCTTTTCCCCCAATAACCTCTTGACACTTGAAAAAATGCGTCTATATATAAACAATGGGGACGGCAGAGCATAGCGCGAAAAGGTTATCCACCAGAAAAAGTGGATAGCAAAGCTATAGGGTTCCTCTGAAAAGAGGAATAACCAGCTGCCGAAGCTATGAGAAAAAAAAGTAGAAAAAAAGAGTTTTCATTTCTCTATTCTTATAGATTTTTCGTATTTTATATGTATAATATACACCCTTTGTTGGATAAGAGAAAAGATAAAGATTCAAATATAAAGTATACATTAGTAGTTTTATTTGCTATTTTCCTACTTTCATCCTTGTATAGTTATGGGCAATTAGCAAGTTCAACCACCTACATTTTAAGAACTTCTAACACTGGTGAATCACATTCACCGATTGGCGCAACATCATTCAAAATTGAGTCAACTAACTATGCCGCAACTGCTACAATCGGTGAACCAACTGCTTCTCCTTCATCACAATTGACAAGCATTAATTATAAAGTGGATGTTGGTTTTACACCAACCTGGAACTTACCACCAAAACCAATTACAAATTTAACTTTCCCTGAACAAGACAGGTATCTTTATACTTCAAAACCGCCTTTTTTATTCGCAAACGCCGGCGATTGGGATTATACAGGTTTTGGTATTACCGACAAATTACATTTTGAAATTAGTGTCTCTATTGATCTTTCTTTTTCAACAATAAATTATTTAGCAAATACAAGAAATTCTACATTAAACTGGTTCACAACAGCATCTTCTGATGCTAACAATTGCCTATTTAATCAAATAGGATGCGCAGCATTTACATCAAGCGGTGTAGATAGTAGTTCTACCGACTCCATAAAACATATTACGCTAACTGATTTATCATTGAACAGTTATTATTGGAAGGTAAAAGCATTCGACGACTTTGAATATGGAGAAGATTCTAATAAACCATTATTCCATTACATATTGCCAATAGTTTCAACAACCTCACCCAATAATGGTCAAACAATAAATAGTAGTTCCGCAGTATTGAGCTGGTTAGCACCGCCAGGAGCTAATAAATATCAAATACAAACATCAAGAACTTGTGATTTTTCAGATGCGGTTGATTTTTTTGTAAATTCTCCCAATCTGTCCCTCAACCTGACAAATCTACAGGACGGTAAATATTGCTGGAGGATAAGACCACTTGATATATTGGGAAACCCTAGTAATTACACCTCTACATTTGTATTTTTCATCGTAACTATTCCCGTCTTAGGAGTAAGATTATTGGCAGAGTTTTATGTGGTGCCACCTGAAACCACAATATTACTACGTGCGTATTTATTAGGACCACAAGACCAGATAGTTAACATCTTGAATATTAACGATATTGATATATTTATAACAGGTAAAAATCCACCTGGCGAGCCAGGAACTTTATTTGACAAAAAATCTTTTTCAGATAGAATTGAAATCACATTTCGCTCACCACTTTCGGCAGGTATAACTTCAATCAGAGCATTAGAAAATCGCTCAGGAAATAGTTTCAGTGATAATATAAACATTGTGACATCAGGTAAATTACTGATGCTAGAAGGACAATTCAATCCCAAAAACATTATAGTAAAAGTAGGGGAAGAAGTAGTTATAGCAAACTTCAAATTTTGGGCTGTTTCTGAAAATATAAAATTAAACGATTTATTTTTGCAGTTACCGCCTATAAAAGTCTCAAAAATACTAAAGCAGTTGAAACTTGTGGAAGATGTTAACAACGATGGCAAATATACCGATGGAGTGGACAGAATTGTAGGCGTAGTTGCTAGAACCGAATTTGACACTCCGCAAGTAACATTCGCAAAAATCGTCGAACTTTTACCTCGAAATGTTCCAATAAACTATTTACTTTTAGGAACATTCGGCTTAGAATCAACAGAGGGCGATTTTTATATCGACTTTGTTCCCGCAAATAGTGGCAATGCATGGGGATTAATTTCTCATACCCCTATCGGCATAGATGGCTTAAATTTTAGAGCTGGCCCTTTCAAGGTGCAAAGTGGTATTAAAACATTTTTATGTAAATGGTCATTCGCAGCTGCAAATTTCCCTTCCAGAAAGTTCTCTTCACCCTTAACAAATGTGCAGGCAATAAATTTCCTCGTAAGCGCCATCGATTCGCCATGCGTGTGGAATAACCCTGCTGTCAGAATCTCAGGAACTGGCATTGATAACGTTCATATCTCTTCGGTAAAATTAATTGAAGACATAAACGGTAATGGTATATATGAACCCATAATTGATAGAACACTTGCCACAGGAAGATTCTCATCCGATGATGGCGCATTAAACTTCCCTTTATCTATCTCTTTACCAACCCAAACAACACGATATTTCTTTATTTTATTAGATATATCCAACTCTTCCAACAATGCTACCTACCAGGTTTATATGCGAAAAAGTGAACAAAATGTCATCATAAATAATTCACCTTCTAAATTCACAGGACCAGACTTCCTCTATGGCACGCTTCTGACTAATATCAGCACTCCATCAGGAGGTTTTGTAAACATTATAAATAACTCCCTCGGTTCTCTTACTAAATCTTTAAAACCACATAGCAAAAATGAAATTATGAGTTTTACATTATATAACTCAAATTTAGAAGATGTTCATCTTAGAGAATTAACTATTAACCTCGTATTAGACCCTCTTAAAACATCATTTATAACATTCGCATACTTGTATTTAGATACAAATAAAAACGGGAAAATTGATGCAGGAGATACTTTGTTGAAAAAAGAACTTTTTCTCCCTGATAATTCGCCCCTCCCTCAAGTTAAATTTTCAGATTTTGACGTCGCAATATTAAAAAATGAATATAAAAGTTTTGTCATTTCAGTTGACCTGACAGCGATGCATGATGTTACTATCAATATGAGAACACTAATTCAGAATAGTGGAGCGCTGGTTATAGGAGGTTCACCACAGGCAGAAGTAGCTGGTATACCATTAAGCTCAGAGCAACAAGTTCTGGAAAAATCAACTGATTCCACAGAACCTCCACCTCAAAATCTGCCACAAATTTCATTTGGCGGCGGAGGAGGATGTTTTATACACCCACATTCTCAAAAAAATAAAAATAATGATAATCCTGACTTCCTACTTGCTTTAATATTAATAATTCCTTTAATAGGAATTATTATAAAAAGAATAATCCTAAACGATTATATAATTACAGCCCAACATACAAAAAGTAATGTATGATGAAAAATAGAAGAACGCTAAAGAGGTTTTTAACTATATTAATAATTACAGGAGGATTTTTAACAGTTAATGTGTTTGGGCAAAACTACTTTATAAATGTTCAAGGTAGATTATTTAATTCAACAAAAACACCATTGAATGGTAACTTTGATTTAACCGTAAAAATTTATGATACCGAAGGAGTCGGAACAGGAACTTCTTTGTGGGGACCTCGCACATTCACCGTTACAGTAAATAATGGACTATATTCATTTGAATTAGGACCTTTTACAAAATCAGATATTACAAGCGTTTTCACAGGTGATAAACGATATATGGAAATTCATATAGATAATACCCCTAATGGAACAGAAGATGCAGACAGCGAAACATTATCACCGCGCATCCCTATAAATGCATCTTCTCTATCGTTGAACTCCATTCTATTCGGTGGCAAGGATAAAGACTTCTTTTTGGATACTTCCAATTCTACACAAACAAAAATCGGAAGTTTGATTATAGGAGAAACATTAGAAATACGAAACACAAGTGGAGCAGAGGCAAATGTAAAACTGACAGGCACAACACCAGCCGTCTTATGGGAAAACACAGATGGTAAAGTGCGATTGATAAAATCCGCAACCGCCTTCATTATCCAAGAATTTAACAGTTCAACAGCAACATGGGAAGATAAATACAAAATTGATGGCTCCACACACACTATAAACGGAGAACTCGTAATAGTATCAAATAATGGGAGTTATCAATTTAAATAATACAAAATGATGAAAGATATTGGAAAAATAATAGGGGATAAGATAAAAGAGATTATACTACCAGAACTGGCTCTGATGAGAACTGATATTGAATTTTTAAAGCAAGAAATGATTAAACTGAATAATAGAGTCAGCAATTTAGAAAAAGATAACCAGGCCCTAAGAAGCGAATTTCAGGGCTTAAAAAGCGAATTTCAGGGCTTGAAAAATGAATTTCAGGGTTTGAAAAATGAATTTCAGGGTTTGAAAAATGAATTTCAGGGTTTACGCGATAAAGTTGATGCTCTAAATGCAAAAG
>CAZWFP010000002.1:19430-41037 GCA_964633175.1 uncultured Planctomycetaceae bacterium
TTTAAGGAGGGATGAAATGGAAAAGAAAAATATATCGTCGCTGGACATTCTGGCAAGCGCCTATTTCAACGAAGAAAATAAAAAAATAAGACCTCAGAAGTTTCGCGCTTTACGCATAATTCTCTTAACTTCACTATTTGTTTTCGGAATATTCCTAACAATAATGAAAGCACCCCCAACCGGCACATTCGGATTCATATTCCAAACAACTAAACTAGATGGCGTAACGAAAACTGATAGAATAAAATTAGAAGCAAAAGCGGATACTGTCAATGCATATTTCTTAGCAACAAACATAAATTCTTATGCTGATGATGCCAACGCGACTACTACAACTCAAAACTCTCCACAACACCTATTTACAGCAAGCGCATGGGACGGTGTAAGCGCGGCGCTTTTTAGGTCTATGAAAATATATAACGCTGCAACAAGTTCAGGAGCATCTCCCACTTATGAATTAAGAATTGACGACAATAGCGGCGCTAATCTATTAACATTAAAAAGTTCTGGAGTATTGCAATTAAAAACAGGTAATGCCTTAATTAGCAATGTGCAGGACCCTGCTTCAGCCCAGGATGCTGCAACAAAAAATTACGTAGATACTTGTCTGGCAAGCGGTACGTGTGCTGCTGGCGGTTCAGGAGGTTGGATACATAATACAACGACAACACATTTGATATATCCACATGCTACAACTGACCTTGTTTTAGTAGGCACAGCAACCGAATTATCAACTGGATATTATTTACAGTTGGCTGGAACTAGTTCTCTATTTGCTCAGGGTAATGTAACAATCGCCCCATCTGGTTCAGGTGTGACTTCTGCTACTATAAAAGGAACAAGTGGTGGTGGCACTGCTGACATTTTCCAGGTCCAAGATGCAGCAGGAACTGCCAATTACCTGAAAATATCAAGTGCAGGGGATGCTACAATAGGTGATACAACGTCAAGAAATCAAACCATAAATGGAACATTAACAATAAATTCACCTAACGGAACACTTGTAATTCAATAATGTATTCACCCTAACCCAACCATCTCTCACAAGAGAAGGGGGTATTATTTTTATTAAACCTTAAACGAGGTGGTTTTTCACATGTGCACTCAGTATATTATGAGCACAATTCCTGATATTCTGCTAATTCTTTTATTGTAGGATTATCTCCGCAAACTGCGCAACTAGCGTTTTTATTTATATTAAACATCCTGAAACTATTAGTGAGAGCATTGTAACAAAGTAACTTATTATACAATGGCTCACCTATACCTAATACGATTTTTATTGCTTCAACCGCTTCCAGCGTGCCAATTACACCTGGTAAGACACCTAAAACACCTGCTTCCTCACAGCTTGGTGACAAATCCATAGATGGTGGTTGAGAATACATACATCTGTAACAGGCAGTTTTTGTTGGATAAAAACTCGTTAATTGCCCTTCAAACCTGAAGATACTCCCATGAATATACGGCTTCTGTAAAAATATACAGGCATCGTTCACCAAATACCTCGTTGTAAAATTATCACTACCATCTATAACAATATCATAACCTTTAAAGATATTCATAATATTTTCCTTACTCAGACGCTGCTGATACGTTTTAATATTAACATAAGGATTAAAACTTTTCAATGCAAAGTATGCCGATTCCGTTTTTGGTCTTCCTATAAAACTTGAAAGGTGCAGAACCTGTCGTTGTAAATTAGATTCATCTACAATGTCAAAATCTACTATGCCAATAGTTCCAACTCCTGAAGCTGCAAGATACAATAAAGCAGGACAACCTAATCCACCAGCTCCTATAACTAAAACCTTGCTATTAAAAAGTTTCCTCTGCCCACCCTCCCCTATCTCTGGAATTTTAAAATGTCGTTCATATCTCTTGTAAAAAAAACTACTATCAGCTTGATTATCTTTCTGCACTTCTTCATCTTTTTCTGTGGGCAACCCTTCTGCTATCCAACCATTGATACCTGATGATAAATTATAGACATTAGTATACCCTATATCTTTAAGAAATTTAGCAACGTATAAAGATCTCGCTCCATTTGCACAATAAACGACTATTTTTGCATTCTTATCACGAATAATATTTTCTATTTGTATCTCTAAATAACTACGAGGAATATAATAAGAAGCAGGTATTCTAAAACGAGAAACTTCATTCTTTTCTCTAACATCTAAAACAATGATTCTTTCTTTAGCATCATTAATAATTTTAAACAATTCGCGCGAACTTATATGAGGAATTTCCTGTTTTGCTTTTATCAGTAATCTTTGAACGTGCATGACTTATTAACTTTGACTACAATGCTCAGAAACAAGATGATGTTTTTCACCCGAGGCATTCACAGGGTCTATATGCACCGTAACACTCCCAATATAGCTCAAATGATGTAAAAGATGCTGTATCGTTTCCTTCGCAATGTTATGTCCATCCTCTACACTGATTTGCGGGTCCACTGCTATATTAACCTCAGTATACAGCTTATGTCCTATCCACCTAACTCTAACTTCAGTTACGTTCAGCACACCTATAGTTTGAGATGATATTTTCTCTATCTCCTCTACAACGGCAGGGTCAACGCCGTCCAGCAATCTCGTGAAAACTTCCTTACCACATTCAACAGCAATCTTTACAATCATAATCGTTATAATAATACCAACTATAGGGTCAGCTATTGGAAACCCTAACCACACACCTATAGCCCCTAAAAATACCGCTAAACTTGTTAATCCGTCAATCCTTGCATGATAACCATCCGCAACCAATGCCGCGCTACCAATCCTTTTACCCGTCTTAATCCTCAAAATTGCAACTGCTTCATTACCAATAAATCCAACTATAGAGGCAATCATCACTGCCCAGATATATTGAACTGGTTTTTGATAAAACAATCTCATTACGGATTCATAACCTGCATAAAAGCCACTTACAAGTATCATAAATACTATGATAACGCCTGCTAAGTCCTCTATACGTCCATAACCATAGGTAAATCTCTTATTTGGTTTCAACTGCTGTAATTTAAATGCTATCAATAAGGGAACTGCGCTAAAAGCATCTGCAAAATTATGTATTGTGTCTGCCAATAATGAGACACTACGAGTAAATATAACAACAATAATCTGTAAAAATGCCGTCAATAATAACCCAAGAAATGACCATTTTAAAGTTCTTATACCTTTTTCTGTCGTCACAGCCGTATCTCTATATAAATCGCTATGGGTATGAGATTGTGAACGTAGATGCTTGCCGTTAATGCTTTCCATTTTCTAAGTCTTGTCTATCAATTGGTGGATTAACTTTTAGGGTGAAAGTCGGATCTTCCGAGACGCCATGCACTGCCACTACCTCATCAGGTAAATCATGCGCCTTTACGGTAATTACAAAATCTTTATACAATTCTTCTTGATATATGTCAACTACACCTTCCTTCGCTAACTCCAGAATGGCTACAAAATATAACAAGAGTTTGTAAGTATTATTTGTCTCTTTCACCAGAAATGCAAAAGTTATTCTTTTATGAATATTGAGTATAGCCATAAACTCACCTATAATCCCCTGCCAGTTATACTCACTCCCTTTTAACTTTATCGGCGCTAACGTTGTCTCCTTCACCTTGTTTTTATACAAAGTATATATGTTTTGAAGAGTTACATTCTCCATAGACCTTACATCCACATTAAGCAATCTTCCCAGAATATACGATGACCTTAAATAGTTTTTTGTTCCACCATCCATAAGAACTTCTAGTTGAGGCAAAACTTTTCTGATTTTCTGTAATTCAAATATAAAAGCAAAATTGAAAGGAATAATATCTTCATCTTCATTTTTCAAGTTCAATATACCGGACACCTTCAGTTCCAATATTTTGCTGATAGCATATAATACAAAAATAGCCAAATCCAGATCCCTTTTCTCGCGTAAAATGTTATCCAGATTTATTTTTAACTTGGTCCATAAACTTTCAACATCAACCTCGTTGGGCTTTAGTTCATCCTCTGAAATAAGTTTTATTAGAAAATCAAGCCGTCCGTAGTAGTTCTCCAGTTCAACCCAAATATGCTCATTTAGCATAGCAGTAGCATTTATACCCAAATAAAAGTAGACATCAGCTATTCACACTTAATTTCATCTACAGTGGTTATGTTTTTCATATCTTCTCGCACAAAGTTAAATAAAATTTCACCTTCTTTTACTGCCTCATCTATTTGTTTCTTTGTCCCCCCAGATGCTCTGACAACCTCCCCCACTAATAACTTCATCTCATGCTCACTATCATCTCTTATTTCTTTTAGGTTTTTCATTTTTAACTCGCGATTCCATTGTCTTAAATATGCGCTACACTCTCCACCAATAAGACCACAATCATCACTATTATTTTTACAGTTCTCTATTAAAACATTGTCCCATCTCATTTAAACTAACATGATTGTAGCATATTGTTTTTGACACATCATGTTTCATACCACACAATCCGCCATCTTTACTATTTCCTATCTGGCTATTGCTCACTTCCAAGTCGCCACTTCTTTCGAAGAATTGCTTCAAATCCGGCAACTTAAACGGCACAAGTAGAGGATTCTCCTTCAAAATACGATTTATAAACTGAGAGATTTGGAAATTTTGGGATTTATTAAGCGTCAAATCATCTTCCGAAACTTTTGACTTTTGACCTGCACTTTTGACAACGGCGGACGGCAGTCGGACCTTCCGACTCGGCCCTGCCGACTTTGACTTTTGACCTTTCACATTTATTATATAATGCTCTGGCTTCCTAAACAATAGAAAAGGATTTGATAGTTTCTCTATTAACTTCTTCCTCGTCTTAATTTTCTGTTTGAGGATTTCTGACTTATCTTTTCGTTTTGACTTTCGGGTTTTGAGTTCTAACATCCGAGTTTTAATTGGCTGTTTAATATTTTCCAGAAACTGTATAGGGTCTATTTTTTCTGACTGGGTTGTTTGCGCTAAAAAACTAACTGACAAAACTATGCTGAAAACAACTGCATACTGTCTAAAAACTTTTCTCATCTATATTATTATACTTTAAAAAATAAGTGGTTTTCAAACTTTCACCAGAAATTACCACTGCCTTTAATCCAACCTCCAATACCACTTATCTTGTTATCCTTATCCAAATACTATCTTTTTTATTTCAGATATATTTTGTGATGCAATTTCCTTCGCCTTTTTGTTACCTTTATCTAAAACATCCTGTATTTTAACAGGATTATTTAAATAATGTTCTATCCTCTCTCTATAAGGTGATAGATAATTTATCAGTTTATCTGCAAGTAAACTTTTGCAATCAGTGCAACCTCTAATAGCATTTCTACACTCATATTCAGTAGAAGGCGCATCAGCAGGAGCAAAAACCTTATAGTAAGTATATACATTACAAATATCAGGGTGCCCAGGATCCGTTCGTTTGATTCGTGAAGGATCAGTAAACATTGACATTGCCTTTTTCTTTATCTCGGCATTTTTATCTATTACATATATTGCATTATTATAACTTTTACTCATTTTTCTACCATCGATACCTAACAACCTTGGAGTTGTAGTCAATAGAGGTTGTGGCTCTGGAAAATAGTCACCATAAAAACTGTTAAATCTCCTTGCAATTTCTCTCGTCAATTCCAAATGAGGAACCTGATCTTCTCCAACAGGAACATATTGCCCCTTATACAACAAAATGTCTGCTGCTTGTAATACAGGATAACCTAAAAAGGCGTAGTTGTTTAAGTCCTTCTCCTGAATATTCTGAATCTGCTCCTTGTAGGTAGGACATCGCTCCAACCAACTTATCGGTGTTATGCAAGATAATATATAAAACAATTCCAGATGCTCCTGTATCTTTGATTGTTCAAAAATAATAACTCTATCAGGGTCTAATCCAAAAGATAAAAAAGACGCAACGATTTCATAAGCAAATTGTTTTAACTCTTTCGATGCTTCATAATGGCTTGTCATTGCATGCCAATCAGCTATAAAAAAGAAACAGGTATAATCGTCCTGTAATTTTATCCAATTAGGTAAAGCGCCCACTATATGCCCTAAATGTATATTGCCAGTTGGTCTAATTCCCGAAACTACTATTTTTTTCATACTACAAGGCAAACATTCCCTGCAAAATCATACCAATAATGGTATGCTTACCTGCCAACATCACAAGAAGAACGGCTATCGGCCTCATAATAGGCAAAATGATAACGCTAAACAATCCCCCAAGAAACAAGAACATTATCACAAAAAAACCAACCGGTTCTATTCTGTCTAATATTTCCTTACCCTGCGCTGGTAGAAAATGTCTAAGAATACGGGAACCATCCAATGGGGGAATGGGAATAAGATTAAATATACCCAATATCATATTTATTAAAATTATCTCTATTATTATAAACGTATCCAATGTATCTGGTTGCAAATGACCTGAAATGAACCTTGACAAAAAAGCAAATAACAATGCTATGGTAATATTAGTAAGTGGACCAACTGCCGCTGAAATCATCAACCCTTTTGAAGGATTCCTAAAGTATGTTGCATTAATAGGCACTGGTTTGGCACCACCAAAAATAAACCGCCCACCAGAAAATATAAATAAAGTAATCGGTAATATTATAGACGTAAACAAAGATAGATGCGCTATAGGATTTAAAGTCAAACGCCCTTCTAAATATGCCGTTGGGTCACCCATCTTATAAGCCACATACCCATGCATATATTCATGTAACACCCCAGATAATATTATTATTATTAAACTAACTATTATCTGAGCAAAATCAAAGTTCAACGCACTAAATCCTTAATCCACAGTCCTTTATCATCTGACAATCATTCTGTGGCGATGAACCTTTTACAGTTAAATACCCTCCCGTCACAATTGAGTTTGCACCTGCAAAAAATATATAACTCTGCATAGAACGAAGATTATATTCCCTCCCTCCTGACACTCTTATTGTGGTTTTAGGCATTATTAATCTATACAAACATACAATCTTCAATGCTTCAGGTGGCGTAAGATAGTTATATTGTTCATAAGGAGTTCCTTTAATAGGAACCAAAAAGTTTATGGGCACGGATTTAGGGTTAAATTGTTTTAGTTCAAAAGCAAGGTCAACCCTGTCCTCCCACGTTTCACCAATACCAAAAACACCCCCTGAACAAAGTTCTACACCACCTTCAACTATTGCTTTCAAAGAATTAACCTTATCCTCCCAACTGTGAGTAGAACACATAAATGAAAACAATCTCTTTGATGTTTCCAAATTATTATGAATCCTATCAATACCATACTCTTTTAACTTTTTTACTCTATCTACCGTCTGCATCCCAATAGAACAACAAACGCCAAGATTACCATTATACATTTGTTTAACCTTCCTAACACTCTTGCAAAATTCTTCAAACTCCTCGTCAGTCAATTTATTACCGCTCGTTACTATACATAACCTGTCCGCCTTCACTTTTACTGCATATTTTGCACTCTCTACAAAAACATTATCAGAAACCAATGGATAAATAGCAGAATGTGTCTTATACGACGATGACTGAGAACAAAACTTGCAATCTTCAGTGCAAGCGCCAGACTTCGCATTCAGTAAAGTCGTTAATTCAACCTTGTCACCAAAATAAAAATTCCTCACTTGGTTCGCTACATACATTAAATCATACAAATCGGACTTTGTTATAATCTTAATATAATCATCCTTATCTACCTCTTGCCCCTCTAACACTTCTTTCGCTATATTAATTAACAAACGATTCATAATTCTATACTCCTTAATATCAGTTTTCTAATCCTTTAATCTTGAAATCTTCAAATCCTTTAACTTATCCGCCTTCTCTCCATCAAACATTAACGGTTTTAAAGGGGTAACTGATACATATCCTGAGCTAATGGCATCTATATCTATATCAAATCTCTCATCAGTTATCAAAAACTTCATTCTTTTTTTATCAAGAACAGGGTCATTTTTTACCCAGCAATATCTTAATCCTTTCGGAGATATACCATTAGCAAAATTATCCTTTATAATCGGAACTGCATGGGTCGTTATCTTTATACCTTTCAACTCGTTATACTCTAAGTTTGGAACATTTACGCTTATACAAAAATTATGTAATCGTATTTTTATAATATACTCAATTAATTTCTCAAAAATCTTTATAACCGTTGAATACTTGGGCTTACCTCTTTTTTGTAACGATAATGCAATGGCATTCTTACCATAAAGGTATGCCTCTAGCGCCTGAGAAATAGTGCTTGAATAAAACACGTTCGGTCCAATGTTAAGTCCTAAGTTAATACCGCTTATCACCATATCTATATCGGTAAATATCTTTGATAATGCAACTTTTACACAATCAGTCGGCGTCCCCTCTACTATATATTTATTTTTATCATATCTCTTGAAAAATATAGGATTATAAAGAGTAATCGCATGACTTTTACCACTACTCTCACCACAAGAAGTAACTAAATATGTCGTAAACTTCTTTGAACAGTAATTATATAGCTCTTGTAATCCCTGCGCATCTATTCCATCGTCATTAGTAACTAATACTTTCATTCTGGCTCAAGATTATAAAATTACAAATTTACTCCTCTACATCCCTAAGCAAGAATATCCAAACCACCTATATCTTTACTTTCAGAATTCTTTGTGCTTTTATGTCTTCGTTTTTTTGATTCTTTTTCATCACCAATCACACTTACCTTATCAACCTCAGACGGCTTCTGCGTTCCCTCATTTATAGTTCTCTGGGTAGTATCAGAAGATATTACCCTTGCCGCTTTTTCAGCATTCTGAAACAACGTAGCAATCATATGAGCAATCTCTAATCGTTGCATTATATTTGATATACCCTCTACCTTCATCTATTATACTTCTCCAATAATAATCGTATATGATTTCTTAATCGCAATAATATATTATTAAATATATCTGTTATCCTGCTCGGTGAATACTCAAACATCTTAGCAATTTGAGTTAAAGTTAAATTGGATTCAAAATAAAGCGTAAAAATCAACTGCTCAAATGTTGAAAAACTCTCTTTAACGTATTTTTTTAATGCATCACAAAAAAAATCCTTTTTCATATGTATCGATTTATCTTCCAAAACTTCCGTTAATTCAACGTAATTATCACTGCGAGAATCGTTTAAATAAAAGTATTTTCTCCCAGCAAGATTTATTCGCGATATAATACTTAACCCTTCCTTCACCTCCGACTCATCTATCTTCAAATACCGTGCTATATCTTGAACGTTTGGTTCTCTACCAAACTGTTTGTATAACTCTTCATAAGCACTTTCAATTTTGTGAGCTAAGTTCCTCCCTACATAGGAAATACAGTCCAATTTCCTAAGTTCATCTAAAATAGAACCGTTGATTTTTGTATAACTATAAACAGAAAACTTTACTCCTTTACTATCATCAAACTTTTCTATGGCATCCACCAATCCAAAAATGCCAGCATTAACGAGATCATCCAGCTCTAAAGCATTTTTAGGTAGCCGTTCCATAATCTTTATCGCTATTGCTTTCACATAAGGTAAATAATAGCTAACAAGCTTGTTTCTATTCTCCTTTGAACTATTTTCTCTATATAAAGCCCATAACCTATCTACCACTTCATTCTCATTCTTTTTAACTGCCTCACTTACCATTTTACCATCACTTCCTATAGCTGCAACTTTTCAACTCTTAAATTCATAATGATGATTTTATATGAAATTTTTAAATAATCTTGAAAAAAATGATGTTTTTTTGCCAGTAATTTTTATTCCTAACTTGGTGCACAGATTTATAGCAATTGTCTCTATATTTTCAGCACAGGGCGATTTAGGATAGTTCTTAACGAACGGCACTTTATCTTTTACACTCAAGGAAACTGCAGGGTCATATAATATATAACCTAACGGTTCAACCACAACGTTCAAAAACCTATATACCGTATCAATAAATCCATTCTGAAGTTTTTCTCCTTCTATTTTATTTCTTACACTATTCATAACCAAAAACACCGAGTGATTAACTATCTTATCCTTAATAACTTTTAACGTTCCATAAGCAGCCAACAAAGCATGCGGTTCGGAATTTGTAACTACTATAATATTATCCGCACATAAAGACAATTTAATAATGTTTTCTCCAATTCCCGCCCCCATATCTAATATTACAAAGTTGTAGTTAGATATCACAGAATCTAAATTAGCAATCAGAGTTTCTCGTTCAACATTACTCATATTAACCAACCTCTCTTCACCAAGCGCACCCGTTATAACATCAATCCCGTAACAGGTCCTTGTTATCAGTTGCTCTAATGATACCTTGCCTTCTAAATAATGAAAAAGATTATATCTCCTCTCATTCCTTATATTCATCAAAACATCAAGATTGGAAAGCCCTAAGTCCAGATCAATCAACATAACCTTGAATCCAAAATCTTGTAACATCAAACCAAGGTTTACTGAGATATTTGTCTTTCCAACACCTCCCTTACCACTTATAACCGAAACCACATTTGTAGATGGTCTCAGTTTTACCTTTATATATTCCTTAAACGCCTCTAATTGACTCTTCATAAGTTTTTACTCTTTTCCAAACATATAACTCCATTTACCCTCATCAACACCTTCAGTTCTTTCATAATTTAAAATAATTGGAAACTATCGGCTCTATGAATTTAGCCGAATTAAATTCCTCAATGTCCTGTGGATACTGCCCACACGTTACATAAGAAATAAAGGCATTGCGAGCATTAGCCCTCAATGAAAATAGTAATGGATAACATTTTTCTGTTGCTTCATCTGCTTTACTTATAATAATTCTATTAAAATTGAGAATAGAAAATTTATTTACTATATCAATCATTACCTCAGGACTATAATTCAATGGTATAACCAAAAAAATTTCCGTTGGTTTTATTACATCAAGCACCTGCTTTATATGGGCTAATTTCTCATCGTCTCTCTGGGAGGCACCTATCGTATCTACAATAATAAGTTTGGACTTATTTAACTTTCCCATAACACTTTGTGCCATCTTAGCATCCACAATTTTATTACATTCTATGCCCATATGTTCAGTAAAACTTGAAAGTTGATAGTCAGCACCCGCTCTGAATATATCCAATGTTACAAATGATAATGGCACTTTTTCAATAAAAAATTTCGTCCCTATTTTTACACACGTGGTCGTTTTACCTACACCTGTAGGACCAACCAATGCTATAACTTTCCTTTCATTACCAACTCGTAAAGGAACTCCTTCTCCTATGGTACTCTGTATTAACTCCTCTACTGCCTTCCTAATTTTCTCTAATAATTCTTTAGTAGCGCAACCTGAATTTATAGCATTCTTTATAAACTCTATGTCTAATAAGCCAGTAGTTAAATTGCTACTCATATTATTAATTGCATACATATTATGTATATCGGGATACATCAAATTTAATGTTTTACGAATCACCTTTTCTACACTGCTAGTTACATCGTTTATCTCTTTATTTATACCATAACGTTTAATGCCTTTTAATATATTTTTTGGGCTCTCTTCAATTGTATAGACCACTTTATGTTTACGTCTCAAAAATGGAAGAGAAATATATGAACTAATATTACTAACCTTCACACGACCACCAAACTTTTTGTTCAGATTTATTAGGTGCTCTTTTGCCTGATTGTAAGAACTAAACTTCTCCGTATAAATTCTATGAACCCTCTGCATATCCCCCACCCCTCCTCATTATATCTTTGAACCTTTAACATTAGTTATCGATACTACTGGCACACCAGCAGTTGGAGCTTCTGCCCGCTCTCCTGTTATCTCTGCTACCGCAACTGATTCTATATATACATTCTTGGGAATTTCTGCATATGATAAAACAACTATGTTATTTTGAATGTAATCACACAACTTTTTAACCCCTAATCTTATTTGTGGACCTACAAGAATAATCGGTAAGTGATTGTTGCTGACAAGTTTTTCAAGCGCTTTACTTATTGACTTTGCAATCTGATTTATAAGATTGGGTGCTAAATTTAATTTCACATTGTTTTCAGATATTTCTATTGAACCTTTAAACATATCTTCTAATGTAGGAGATAACGTAATAACATACAATCTCTTATCTTTTTCAATATACTTCTCAACTATTTGTCTTCCTATTGCCTGCCTTACATATTCTCCTATTACCAACAAATCATTTGTTTTTGCTCTATATTCAGATGCTACTTCAATGATTTTAGGTAAATCCCTTATAGGCACGCCTTCCGACAAGAGGTTTTGCAGAATTCTGTGTAACTCGGCAACTTTTAATTGTGAAGGTATCACCTCTTCTATAAGTTGTTTATGCGTCTGCCTAAATGTCTGCAATAAATCATGTAATGCTTCTCTCGTTAATATCTCTGGTGCATTCTGTTTTATAATTTCACTTAAGTGAGTGATAATAACAGCGGTTGGTTCTATTACAACATATCCTTTCTTCTGTGCCTGGTCTTTCAATTCCTCCCTTATCCATAATGCAGGTGTGCCAAATGCCGGATCCTTCGTATGAATTCCCTCTAATTTTTCCTTTACACCGGGCGTCTCGAAAGCCAATAAATATCCCACGCGTACTTCACCATGCCCTACCTTACTCCCTCTTATTTTTATGCTATAACTGTTCGGTTCCAACAATATGTTATCCCTTATTCTAACAGGCGGAACAATAAATCCATTATCAATCGCAATCTGCCTGCGCAAAGAACTTATCCTTTCCATTAAATTGTCCGGTTTTGAGGAGTCAACAAGTGCAATCAAATTAAGCCCTATCTCAATCTCTAACGGTTCAATCCTTAATAAATTTTCAATCTGTTCCTGTGGTGACGGTGGGGTCTTCACCGCCTCTTGCTCTTCTTGTTTTAACTGCTTCCTCGTTAAAAAATATGCTATTGAACCTACTATTAAGGCAACAAAAATAAGTTGAAATTTCGGTAAAGGCGTAGTTATCAATGCTATTAAAAATGAAAACGTTATAATTAAAAGTTTTGGTGAAACTATTGTCTGGGATATAACGTCTTTACCAAAATCCTTCTGCGCTGTAGATGAACGAGAAATCAATAAACTTGACCCTAATGAAATCATTAATGCAGGTACCTGTGATACAAGCCCATCACCTATTGTCAGTTTCGTAAAAACCTCAAACGTTTGACCAATAGACATTTTATACTTTAATATGCCTATTATTACACCTCCTACAATATTAACTAACGTAATTATTATAGCTGCTATTGCATCACCTCTTATGAATTTAGATGCCCCATCCATTGCACCATAAAAATCTGCCTCCTTCGAAAGACGCATTCTCTTTTCCTGTGCCTGCTGAGCCGTAATTATCCCTGCACTTAATTCAGCATCTATACCCATTTGTTTACCCGGCAACGCATCAAGTATGAATCTTGCACTAACTTCAGAAATTCTATTAGCACCTTTAGTAATAACGATAAACTGTATAATGAATATTATCAAAAATATAATGAAACCTATCGCAGGGCTATTACCCGCAACAAAATTACCAAACGTACTTATAACCTTACCTGCTGCATCTTCCCCTAAAAGCCAAGCGTTAGACAATATCAACCGCGTCGACGCTATATTAAGAGATAATCTATACGCCGTCGTTATTAAAAGCAATGATGGCATCACCGAAAATTCTAACGGCTCTTTCACATAAATGCATGTTAACAATATCAAAAATGATACGGTAATATTGATTATTAAAAGAAAATCCATTATATAAGTAGGCAATGGAACGAAAATTATAAATAAAATGGCTATAAGCCATAATACAATTATCACATCTATATGCTCTTTAAAAGAACTCAATATCTTTTCCATTAATTGCTAAACCTTAAACCTTTCAACTTGAAATATGAAACTTCTAACATTCTATTTATTCACCCCCAGTAAACTCGGTTTTACCATATACACGTATCTTAATATCTCTGCAACGGCTAAATACAAGTCCCTCGGAATATAATGTCCTATGTTCACTTTATATAATAATCTGGCAATCTCAGGTCTTTCTACTATGGGAATACCATATTCTTTTGCAATATTCCTTATTCTAAGCGCAAGAAGCCCTTTCCCCTTAGCAATCACTTTAGGGGCTATCATACCTATCTTATACTCTAATGCTACCGATATATGAGTAGGGTTTGTAATCACAACTGTCGCTTCAGGAACCTTTTTCAACGATGCCTGTTTAATCAACTCTCGATGCATCTGCCTCCACCTTTCCTTTATTCTGGGGTCACCTTCAAACCTTTTCAACTCCTGCATATATTCACTTTTAGTTAAATACAAATCCTGTAAATATTCCCACCTCTGATAAATGTAATCAACTATAGATATAATAAGCAATAATACCCCAACTATCAAAACCGTATCTATAACATTATCAGCAAAAAATTTCGCTACATTATAAAAATCAACGTCTCCTAAATGTAAAAACTTGTAAAGTTTCGTATATAAAATTACAATTATTACCGATAATATTACAAAGGTTACTGTAACACCAATCAAAATCCTTACAACATTTTTTCTTGAAAAAATCCTTTCTATACCTGCAAAAAAATCCAATCTTTCAAGATTAGGTTCAAATCCACTGCTAGTAAAAATAATCCCACTCTGAACAATGTTAATTAACACTGAAACCACAAATAATAAAACAAAAAATGGTGCAGTAGAGTTTAAGGAACTAAAAATAATCTTTATACTTCCAATTAAACCAGGGTTGTCATCAACATCATAAATGTTATATAAGTGCTTTCTAATAATGCCTGTCAACTCGTATACAAAACTATGACCAAAAAACTTAAAGTAAATACCTGTAACTAATATCAATACAGCCGTTGATAAATAGGCGCTTTTTGCAATATGCCCTTTACTACGCGCCTCCTCAATAGTTTGCGGAAATGGTGGATATATCTTATCCCCAGTCCTCTCCTCTGCCATACCTATTTAATCCTTAAACATCTTAACTTGAAATCTTCCCTCATCTAATTACTACTCCCTTAAAAATAACTGGTAATTTCTCAGTAACAAATTCAGAATAATAGAAAAATATGGACATTGAAAATGTTAATATCAATAGACCAATCATTATCCTTAATGGAAATACCGTTACAAACACGTTCAACTCCGGCACAATCCTGCTTGCCATACCTATCAAAATAGTTGCTAAAAAACTTGGTATAATTATTGGCGCAGATAATGCAAATGATTTCAAAAATACCGTATTAAAAATCGTTGGCAATAAGTTATAATTTATCCTTGTAAATTCGCCTATATTTATGTGTTTATATGAATCTTTAAACGCTAACAATAATACATTTATTCCATCCATAGCAATAAATACCATCGAAAACAATAAAACGTAAATCTGACTTAATATGCTCATACTTTCATTCGTCGTTGGATCTAAAATATTCATCAAATTCGTGCCAAACTCGTTATCAATAAAAACTCCTGCCAATTGAATACCTAAAAACAAAAAATATACACTCATACCCAAAAATATACCAGTTAAAATTTCCATAACACCTAAAACAATGATAAAACCGAATGAGGAATGTAAAATATTTACCATAGGTATCGTATTGCTTAAAATGTAAGATAGTAAGAGAATAAAAATTACTTTTATCCTGAGAGGAAAAATAACACTGCTTATTACCGGCGCAGTAAAAGTAAAACCACTAACTCTTAGAGAAATTAATATTGTAAAAAGTATCTTGTTTAACGCCGGTTGCAACGCTTCAAACATCACTTACTTCCCATACTATTGGTAATGCCAATCCATCTCCTCTTATTCCATTTACCCATTTTCATCTCACCATAGACATCTCTTTCATTATAAGCGTAAAATAATCAGTATACGTATTTAAAACATAAGAACCTAATAACAATGTTAATAACAATAGAATAAATATCTTAGGAACGAAGTTTATCGTTGGATCCTGTAATTGCATTGCTGATTGCAATATGCTTATAATAATGCCAAATACGAAACTTCCTATTAAATAAGGCATAGATACCTTTAACGCTGTCCACAAAGATAAATGAAATATTTCTTGCAAAGTATCTATATTGAATTCATTCATCTTACCACTCCTTATATATTAAATTTTTCTTTTCGATAATGGCCGTTAACCTTGCTAACATCTTTCATACCCTAAAACTTAAAAACAATGACTGTATTACTAAATTCCACCCATCTGCTAAAATAAATATTAATACTTTTAAAGGCAAAGAAATCAATATAGGAGGTAAAACCAGCATTCCCAAAGACACTAATATGGATGATATAACTAAATCTATTATTAAAAACGGTAAATAAACCAAAAAACCCATTAAAAAAGCACGCCTTAATTCACTCATTATAAAAGCACATAAAACATATTCTATGTTTATGTCATTTTTCCTTATATTTTTAACCTGCTCATATCCAGCCATTTTCAACACTGTTATTAAATCTTTATTCCTTGTGTTTTTTATCATAAATTCCTTAAAAGGCACAACAGAAACTGATAAAAACTCTTTCTGTGAAATCTTTTTGTCAAGATATGGCACTAATGCTGATTCCTTGAACTTTCTAAGAGTAGGCATCATAATCAAAAACGTTAATATTAAACCTAAACTTATAATGACCTGATTAGGCGGAAGTTCCGGCGTGCCTAATGCTCTTCTTAAAAATGAAAGAACAATAATTATCCTTAAAAATGCAGTCATAGTTAAGATAATTGCCGGAGCAAGAGTTAATACTGTTAATAAAATAATTATTGATAAAGTAGATGCTACTTCCTGCGGATTATCAGATCTGTTTATTAAAGGCGTTGTTGGTATAAACTGCGAATATATACTATTGCCTATTATTAATAATAATACAACACTTATAAACTTTAAACTTTTACCTTCCCCCTTCACTTGCAACCCCCTTCATAATTTTTTACTACTATACTATCAATTATTCATTCTTCATCTTTAACTTCCCTTCCCACTTTTTTATCTTATCATCTATCTCTCCTATACCATCAATTATCTTCATATACGTGCTTGACACACCTAATTTTTCCTTACTCTCACCCTCATTCACTAATTTTGAAAACTCATTTGCCTTCTGGTTATATTCCACTACACCACCTAAATATGTAACCCCACTTTTACTCACGGCTATTTTTACAACTTCATCATAAATTTTCATCACGTAAATAACAATTTTCGAATCTAAATAAAACTTGTCCAATACTTGAATTGATCTGTTGTTGCTACTCTTTTTATTATTAAGCATTCGAAACAAAACATAAATACCTCCCAGAAGCATTATTATAATCAATATTGCAACATAACTTATTATATTAACTTCCTGAGAAACCCCATTATTCTTAGTTATATCTTCCGTTAAATCAATAACAGCATTCTTATCACTATCCTGACCAAACCCATATACATTAAACAAACATACAAAAACAACAATACCTATAATTAAACTTTGAACCTGAAACTTTAAACCTTTAACTTTAAACCTTACCCTATTCATCATTCCTCCGGTTTTATAAACTCCGTTATTCTTATTGAAAAATTGTCGTCAAAAACCACTATTTCACCTTTCGCTATCAATTGTCCATTTATATATATATCAACAGCATCCCCTGCTAATTTGTCCAGCTGCACTACTGAACCAACTCCCAATTTAGCAATTTCAGAAAGTAACATTTTCGTCTTACCAACCTCAATAGAAACTTCTAACTCTATATCTTTTAAAAGTTTCATATTCTCGATGACATTCGTGGGTTGGGATTCAAGCAGGGGCACTAAAATTAATTCTTTGGCGCTAAGGGCTGTTTTGGTATTCTCTATCTGCTCCTTAGCAACCTTCTCTAAATCCTCTACTTCCTTTTTTATATCTTCAGGTATATTCTCCATCTCTACCTCTTAATCTTAACTTTTAGCATTTGGCTTTTTAATAACATTTTACTCAAACACTATAGCCCCATCAAATACTACTTCTTTTACGAGATCACGCCCAATCTCTTTATTCATAGCATTTCTTAGCACAATCTTCAATGACTCCTGTTCCTCTATAGTATTTCTAAGTTTAATATACGATGCTTTCTTAATGGTTCTTGCTATTATCTCACGCAATTTAGGTTTATACTTGTTCTCAAAATCTTTTAAATCTACTTCCTTATCTTTACTAATATATATAACAACTCTTACTCTTGCTGTCCATTCCTCACCCTCTTTAACTACTGGGAGGGGAACCAAAACTTCTCCTAAATTCACAACCTCCACTTCCTCTATGTTATACTTCTTAACATCCTCTCCAACCTCATTGCTACCTTTAGATTTATTTTTAAAGACGGTAAAAATAAGTATTCCTTGTATCACAATAATCGCTACAACTATATACAAAATTTTTGACATATTCATCATAAACTCCCAGGAAATAAATGTATTAATCTTTTATATTCTATAAACTTCTTGATTACCACAAAAGGGTCCTCTTTCACTATAATTTTATCTCTGTTGGAAAGTGTTATAACTGTATCGGGCATCTGCTCAATATACATAACCATATCAGCATTGATAAATATGTTCTCATCATTTAATTTCGTCAATTTTATCATTGCCTTCAATATTTTATACGATTGAAATCAAATCCTGCAATATCTGATTTGAAACCGTTATAGTTTTTGCATTGGCTTGAAACGCTCTCTGACTCACTATTAAATTTGTAAACTCTTTAGCCATATCTACATTTGATTCTTCTAAAGTGCCACTACGAATCACACCTCTGGCAAAGCTACCAGGGTTGCCGATAATAGGTTCTCCTGAATTTGGTCCCACCTGAAAATAATTTTTACCTACATCCAATAACCCATTATTATTGTCAAACCTTGCTATTTGCAGCTGGGCTATTGGTCTGGTTATACCATTACTGAATATTCCTGTTATTATGCCATTTCCATCTATCGAAAAATTGTTCAAAACGCCTTTTGCAAAACCGTCCTGACTTGTTACAACTATATCTGAATTGGAGTTGGATAATGCACTTATTTGAGAGGTGTCTGCCGCTATAACAAGAGGCGTTTTTGCACCGCTATTAGATAAATCAATCGTAATATTATTCAATGGAGAGGAAGACATGAACTTACCTGTGGTATCAAACTGAATAAAACCAAATCCCGCTACTTTATCTTTATTGAAATTAGAGTCGGTTTCGGCAAGAAACAGCACCTTATTACCTCTATTCTGGTCCAAACTTGACTTACTCATCAGGGCAAAAGTTATTGTTAAAATATGAGGAGCCCCCAGTGAATCATACGCCGTGGTGTTTGCTACTGTGCTTTCCCCTGTTGCATTTTTTAAAGCAGTAAAGGTAGTTAGAGAGTCACCGCCAGATTTTGATAATGTTATATTAGATATGTTATTAACAGAACCTATATTGCCTGCAATTCTCAATTTCCCTGCGGCTGAATTAGTATCTTCAAGATCGGGATTTGTAATGGGATTTGCCCCAATTCCCAATGCAACTCTTGCTCTTTCCTGAATAACCCATCTATCACCTGTCGTAGGTAGTGGAATCGTGGGGTCAAGCGTGAAATTCGGGTCAAAGTTTAAGACGTTATTTACACCTCCAGAACTTGTTATTGATGCAACTCTTGCTATCTGCCCGGCACCTCCACCAGTTTCAAATCTTATAAAGTCACCCGGTTCTACCCCCAGAGCAACAAAATCTACACCGGGGTCTGCCGTATATGCTGTGGCATCTAAAGTTTCACCTGATTTGACAGCACCATTAGTAATCGGCGCTGAATACATTCCCTGAATATTATTATTAATACCTAATGATGCTCTTAGGAAGTTGATCAGGTCTTCTAAAGTAGTTCCTGTTGCATCAATACCTGGCGTTGGCGGGGAGGTAGAGATTTGGAATTTGGCATTAATTGTTCTATTGCCTTTAAGGGCGTTCAACTCTATAATATCACCGACTGCCAGACCAAGATTTATTGGACCTGAAGGTCCCAGTCTTTGTAAATCAGTGAGCAAAGTAGTTAAGGTAGCGGGAACCCCTGTTGTTGCATCGAGAAATACCCCTGACTCTATCAAACTCCCCGAATCTGCAATATCGCCAGCACCATTAAAATTGCCTACCAGTTTAATTTGAGAAGTTTCCTTAGCAATTGATAATTTCCCGATGGGGATAGATATATTAGATAAAGGACCCCCCTCAATGATTTCAAATGTTGAAAGATCAGCATTTAAGCCCTGGACGATTCTTCCCGTTACAGGGTCGTGTAAAAAATTTTCTGGATTTAAACTGAAAGAACCATCTCTCGTAAAAAGTAGCGACCCATCATTGTCTTTAACAATGAAGAATCCATCACCCTCTATTGCTAAATCTGTTTTCACCCCCGTTGTCTTTAATGATCCTTGCGCAAAATTCCTTGCAGTATCACCTATTTGAACACCTAATCCTAATTGTTGAGGGTCAATACCGCCGAGATTCCCCTGTGGTGCTATACCAAATGAAATCGTCTGACTGAATAAGTCCCTAAAAGTTACCCTCTGATGTTTAAATCCAACAGTATCTACATTTGCCAAGTTATTACCGGTGATATCTATGGCAAACTGATACGATTTCAAACCCGATATTGCTGAGTTAAGCGACCTTATTAGAGCCATTTCATCACTCCTTAAATATTATTATTCCCATTTAATTGGCCGCTAACTCCCCCTTGCATAAGATTCGCTTCTTCTGACGGAGCTACCGTAACTGCCACTACCTTGTCTAAACTATATGATTGATTATTAATAACTATCTTTATTTCATTTCCTTCTAAATCTACTCCTTGAACTATACCCGTCACCATATCACCATTATCATTAGTTACCGCTACCATTTTGCCTATCAGTGAAGTTGCAAGTCCCATCTTATTTGAATTTTGCATTTCTTTAATATTTTCGCTTAACTGTGAAACTGTTTGAAACGTTTGCATAGATGTTATCTGACTTATAAAGTCCTCCGTCTGAAAAGGTGAAAAAGGGTCCTGCGTAGTTAATTCGGTTGTTAAAATCTTTATAAAATCCGTAAATCCTAACACTTTATTTGCCAAGGTAGGTAATACTCCTGCCATTTTTATCTCCTTAAATTCATTTTTCTAAAAGCCAATTAATATATTCATACTACTACTTCCAAATTTCTAATCTTAGGGACAGTTACATTAGTATTCTTTTTATGTGTATCATAAACATATTCGTTATTTTCTATCTTGTTATTTTTTCTATAACCATCATTCATATTAGTAAAAGCACCGGATACGTTTACGGATACCGTGCCAAGAGAAAAGCTATTCATATATAAATTATTTTTCAAAACATCAAGGTTAGAAGAAATAAATTGCCCGATATTAGGATTATTAGTATCTATATTAACGTTTATGATATTGTTATGTAACTTTACATCAACAGAAACCATATCTGAGCTTGTAAGATGTATTTTCAAGTTAATTTCATTTTGGTTATTCTTTGATAATTTAGCGATAGAATCAT
>CAZWFP010000002.1:41137-68877 GCA_964633175.1 uncultured Planctomycetaceae bacterium
TAATTTAGTTTTAGTGTGTAACTCTTCATTATTAGCGTAAGAAATTTTTAAGTTATTCACTTTTAAAAATTCATTAACGCCAATAAACATATTTTGACCATTATTTATATTATCCATATTAGACGCTCTTATATGGTAGTCCTGCAGCACTTTGTCAACGTTAAGATAAGGCGATTCACTATTTAGCAAACTCCTGGAAAACAATTTAGATGCCAAGTCCTTATTTACTTCAGAAACAAAATTGTTTAGATTAAACGTTTCCAATGAATTAGAATCAGCGGCATTATTTGCTTTATAATTGGATATGGCTATAAATTTAGCAACATCATATCCAGTTATTTCCTTAATATCTTTGAATTTTTCATTATTTGTTAAATCATTTTCACCAACATTAAATTGTCCTGAGAAATCCATAAGATGTGATTTAATGGGGTATTTTGTGCTATTATTTCCCAAAGAGAGATATTTAAGCAGTTCAGAAATAATATTGTTAAACGCGGATGAATCCAATCCGTAAGTGAGTTGAAGATTTTTTGCAATATCACTTTCTACAAAACTATTAATGTCGTTAACAGGAAGGTTATTTACAGGAGGAGTAGTAGTATTAAGATTAATTGATATGTTATTCATACTATTTTTTACAAATCATAATAGGAAGGTTGAGGATATAGGAAGTACGAGGTACGAGGTAGAAATGAGATTGCCACGCTCGCTTCGCTCGCTCGCAATGAGGAATAGAAGAAGGTTTCAGGTTTAAGATTCAAAAGTTTAAGGGTTAATACCATTTCTATTACTTTATGCCTCCAAGCATTTTTTTATCTATATCTTGCTTGCGTTTTTTACCTATATCACCTTGTTCCTCTAAGATCGTGTACATTCCCTCTAATATTTTTAGTGATTTTTCCCTCTCTATTGTTATTAAATACTTTACTATTTCGTCATTACTTAAGGAAAGCAAGGACTTTGCTGCCTGTTCTGAATCTAAATTTTCTATAAGCCATATATTATGTGGTTTTTGAATAGATGTAGCAGCCTCTTTTGGTTCAGACGATTTACATGCCACGGAAAAATTCACTTTTGTATATCTCTGAAGATGTTCTACGAATGTCTTCTCATCAACAACCTTAGTATGTAGCAACAGATAAACACTAACCAAACTAATGGCCAGAAGCAACCCTACAAATCCAAACACATACATAATGAGTTTAAATACTATTCCCATTTATATATTTTCCTAAAATAGTTGGTATCGGAGCCTTCTAAATCTTCATACTTTGTATATTCCATCATATATTTAGACCACAACTTACTTCTAAGTTTTTCCAACGCTTTTTTTTGGCTATTTAATTTCATATATTCTGTTATAATTTCTTCCTTCTTATTTTCCAACACTTTTATTTCTTCCAATACTTCTGCTAATATTTTCTCTGCGTTTGCAATGGCAAGAGAGTAAAGATTTATTGCGTTGATATTCAATGGCCCAGTTAACACTTCTTTCAAATCGGATTTTGTTCTATTTATAGCGTTAAGATAAGAATACAATTCTCTATTTTTTTTTGATATCTCTTGGAAAATTTCATGTAACTTTGATTCTAACAAATTAAGTTTTTGTTCGTTTAAATTTTTTACTGATTCGAAACGGAACTTAAACGATTTCATTGTAATTTCTGCATTATTTCTCCGAGCATTTTAAGGGATTCTGTGAATTCTGCTTTCGTATTAGGAAACTGAAAGAAAAACTTTTTCAGTTCTTCCATATTGTTCAAAACAAAATCGATTTCTTTATTAGAACCATTTGTATACAAGCCAAGTTCGATGGCATCTCGCATAGAAATATAGGACTGCCAGCATTTTTTAAATCTAGTTACTAATTCCAAATGTTCTCTACTAACTATTTTAATCATAAGCCGGCTAATACTTTGTAAAATATCAATTGCGGGATAAATACCACGATTTGCTAAATCTCTTGATAGCCATATATGACCATCCAAAACGCTTCTAACTATATCAGAGACAGGTTCGGTTATATCATCTGCTTCAACTAAAACCGTATAAAAAGCGGTTATACTACCATTATTAAAGTTTCCCGTTCTTTCCATGAAAGAAGGGAAGAGGGAGAAGACGGAAGGGGTGTAACCTTTTGTGACAGGTGGTTCAGAACCGCCTGCGAGGCCAACCTCTCTTTGAGCATAAGCAATTCTTGTAACTGAGTCGACGAGGAGTAAAACATCGAAGCCAAGGTCACGAAAGTATTCAGCAATGGCTGTTGCGGTGAAGATAGCTTTTAAGCGAAAGATAGATGGTTCATCAGAGGTGGAGACAACCACGATAGATTTTTGTAAGCCATCAGATCCTAATTCAAGGTCAATAAATTCTTTAACTTCTCTTGTGCGTTCCCCAATAAGGGCAATAACGGAAATAGGCGCTTGAGAAAATTTAGCAATCATAGATAGAAGGATGCTTTTACCGACACCGCTACCTGAAAAGATACCCATCCTTTGACCCTTGCCACACGTTAAAAATGTATCTATGGTTCTAACGCCTGTAAGGAAAGGTTCAGTAATAATTTTTTTATCTAATGAATTAGAAAAACTTCTATATAATGGATAGTAAGCATCAACAGGGATCGTGCCCTTGTTATCAATGGGTTTGCCGAAACAGTTTAATACACGACCCTGCATCTGGGTAGAAACCCCCACATTTTGTTTGAATTCTTTTACGAAGAATTTATCACCTGCTTTTAAGTCATAAACCTTTTCATAAGGGGACAGACGAATAAATTTTTTATCGGATAGAATAACCTCAGCCAAGATCTGGCGATTAGCACCTCTTATCAATCCGACAGTTCCAATAGGTAGAGTAAGACCTTCGCATTCAACAACATCACCTGAAACCTTACTTATACGACCCGTTATTTCAAAGGGATAAAGATAAGAATTGTCTTCAAATAGTGCTGAAATCATAACGGATACTTCTCCATAACTTTATTTATTATCAGATTAAAATCAACACGAGCATATATGTCATGACCTATTATAAATGCTTCTGAGGTGTCAATTTCATTAAATGCAATTTCTATCTTGTATCCTTCATTCGTTTTATTTTCAAGCCACTCGGTAGCATAGGACTGATACTTTTTGTTTATAATTAATTTAACAATAGTTGATGTTGAAATATACTGAAATAGTTCATCAATTGCATTAAATAGAACCTGTTCATTAACTTCTATTTTTTGTTTTACATACTTACTAATAAATCTATTGAAAAAAAGTTTGCAAGCATTTTTTGTGAATTCTTTATAGTCAAGTATGGTTTTCTCCATTGATTGTTTAAGTTCATTTAATCTATCGGCAAATTCTTTTTGGGCATTCTTGAGATATTCATCTTTTTCCTTATTGACTTTTTCCAAACCTGCAGAGTATCCTTTTTGGAACCCTTCCTGGTAACCCTTACTTACAATATCCTGAAGTTTTGAATTAGTTTTTTCTATGATTTCTTTGGCTTTTTGTTCGATTGCTTGCAAAACAGAGGATTGAAAGTTTTCAGGTTGGAATGGAGATTGGTAGAGTTTGAATTTTCTTTCTTCTTTTATCATACGAGTTGATCGCCACCCGTGCGACCTTGAATAAACAGTAAGCCCTGCTCTTCCAAATGTCTTACTTTATCAACAATTTGCTGTTGAGTATTTTCTACCTCAGACAGTCGGACTGGTCCAAGATACTGAATTTCATCGTTTAGAAGTTCTACAGCCCTTTTGGACATATTTTTATAAAACTTCTGTTTAACTTCATCAGAGGCAACTTTTAAAGCAACGGCAAGTTGCTTCATATCAATCTCTTTAAGCAAGTTCTGAATACCTTTATCATCAACAAGTAGTATATCTTCAAAGACAAACATATTTCTTCTAATAGCAACAGTTAAATCAGGTGATTCTTCTTCCAATTTTTGAAGGATAGATTTCTCAGTTGAGCGGTCGACCCTATTAAGGATTTCCGCAGCGATTTTAATCCCTTCCTTTTCAACGCTTACCTGCCTATAAGTTGAAACAAATTTTTTTTCAAGAACTTTTTCCACATTTGCTATGACTTGTGGGTCTGTTTGTTCAATGGTTGCAATTCTTTTAACTGTTTCTATTCTCTTTTGAAGGGGCAAACCGGCTAAAATTTCCGCTGCCTGGGTAGGAGGCAGATAAGTTAATATAAGAGCAATCGTCTGGGGATTTTCCGATTGGATAAAAGCAAGAGATGTTTCAGCAGACACTTTTCTAAGAAAATCAAATGGTTCAGAACGAAGTGTCTGCTCCAGTGTTTCCACTATTTTCCGCGCATCATCCGCAGGTAATGCTTTTTCAATAAGTTTTTTAGCATATTCAAAACCACCTTCACTAAGATATTTATGGGCAGTCGCAAGATTTGAAAATTCTTCTAAGACCTTTTTTCTTTCTTCCTTTGATACACCCTCAAATCTGGAAATTTCCAGTCCTATAGCAGAGACAATTTCTTTGTCCAAAGAAGACAAAATTTTTATAGCGGAATCCGGATCAACAGAAAGAATAAAAATAGCAGCTTTTTTTAAGCCGGATAATTTTGTATCCTGAACAGATGTTTTTTCTACCATGGATAGCGATAATGAAGGGTGAAGGACAAATATTGAAGATTAAAGATTGTCAGTTTAAGGATTAAGGGTTGAAACATAGTTATTTACTTTTTAACCATTGTTTTATAATGAGAGTAGCGATTTGAGGATTTGTTTTTACAATAGATTTTACTTCTTTTATTATAGGTTCCTCCTCCGCTGTGGGCGGAAATATTTCCATTTCTTTTTTCTGTATCTGTTGTGATATTTGTTGTAGTTTTCGTTCAAGTAATACTTTTTTCCTATTGAAAAGAGCGATAGCAATAACAATTCCTGCTAATATAGAAACAGCAGCAATGATAAGATTAACATTTATGGGAGTAATTTTTTTGGGTAGTTCTTCTTTGGATATCACAGGAGGGAGTTCCTTAGAAGGGGTAAAATTAATGGCTGTTACAACAATTTTTTCTGGTGGAAGATTTACGCCTTTAGACAAAGTATCTATAAGTTGTTTTTGAGCAAAAAGAAGGGCATCTTCTTGTTTTTTCATTTTTGAAGGGTCGGCAAACACGTTAATAATTTCGCTTTTCTGAACTACTACGGCGAGGGTAAGGTCTTTTATGGAACCAGGCGGCAAATTCTCTACCAACTCCTGCTGTCCTACCCCTCTTTCAAACAATTCTTTCTGAGATATAGTATTAGTTTGCGCAGGTTGGGAGGTATCAGTTTCCTCAACAGGTAGTCTCGGAACAACGCCTGAAATACCTGAAGATGGAGCATTACTACCTTTTGTCAATTCTTTTTGCTCTCTAAGTACAACTTGTCTATCAGGGTCTACACCCGATTTTTTTACATAACTTGATTTCCAATCAATACTGACGCTTGCTTTAACCCTGACGAAGGTAAGAAAGCCTGAAAGAAAATTATATACTTTTTTCTCTATTTCCTCCTCAAACGCTAATTTATGTTGTAACTGTTCAGAGGTAAGAATTTCTTTTTCGTCAGGAATAGTATATAACCTCTGCTTTGTATCAATAATGGTAATATTTTTGGGGTCAACATTACCGAGAGCAAAGGAAGTAAACCTTGCAATTGCCATGGCCTGCCTTTTAGTCAGAGGAGTATCATATTTAAGTTTTAACAAAACGGATGCTTTAGGTTCTTGTGATATTTCCTCAAAAAATGGGCTGGGCTGATTCTGAGTAAACTCAACTTTTGCCCATTCAATATTTTCCATTTGAGACATCATTTGTTCAAGGCGTCTTTTCATAGTAGTTTGCCATTTAAGATTCCTCTTCTCTCGCGTCTCAGAAATATCCATCTCGAATACCCATTTATATAGGTCAGGTCCCTCCGGAATAATATTTTCAGTATATAGTTTAAATAATGCTCTATCTTTATCCTGAGCAGATACATAAATTTTCCCACGACTTATAGAGAATGGTATTTGTTCTTTCTGCAAAAGCGCAAGTATATTGGCTTTTACCTCATCGCTAATAGTATCATGGATCAATTGAACCTTTTCAGAAGTGCCCGTTGGCATAAGAATAATCGAAAAAATTACTGCACTTATGATAACACTGATTAGAATGATACGAGCAGCAAGTGGGATGGATTTCCAGTTATTCAGAAGCGTTTTAAAGATGTTATCGTTCATAGTGGCATACGTTGGATATCATTATAAGCATCTATAACTTTGTTTCTTATTTGGAGGAGTAAATCAAAGGCAATCTCTGCTTGTTTTATCTTAGTAATAACCTCCGGCAATTTTTCGGCCGAGCCAGTTTTTGCAAATTCTTTCATTGCAGTATCCGCCTCCAATTGTAATTTATTTACTTCATCAATTGCTTTAGCAATAAGGTCTTTGAAAGAAGGGGTCGCAGAGCCTGGGTTTGATGTCTGAAAAGTAAGATTTAAAGAGTCAAAGTTTATAGGTTTAAAATTTGAAGAATTAATTCTATTATCAACCATTAACTTAACAACCTCAGAGTATTAAGATACATAGATTTGGCATTTTCAATCATCGTGAGATGTAACTGATAAGTTCGTGAAGAATTTATAAAATTTGCCATTTCCACAATTGGATTAACGTTAGGCATTAAAACAAAACCATCTTTATTACTATCAGGATGATGTGGGTTATAAACAGGTCTAAAAGCAGACATATCCTCAACAATTTTCTGAACTTTAACACCGTTTGGAGCGCCCGAATCTGAAAGTAATTCAGCAAACACCACTTCCTTTCTCCTATAAGGATTTAACTGTCCAAACTTATCTCTGGTCGTATTAATATTAGCAAGATTGTGGCTTATAACGTCCATTCGCAAACGTTCAGCCGATAAGCCGGAATAAGCAATATCAAATATGTTCATTATCCTACCTTTTCAGTAATGGCTTTTCTCATAGAATCAAATTTAACACGAAGGAAATCAAGAATCGTTTGAGTATACATTGTAGTATACATACTTTTCAAACTCTCCATTTCAAGATTAACGTTATTACCATCAAGGTTTGTAACGCCTGTATAAGGAACCCGAAAAGGTTTAAAGTTCAACGCCTCGGGTTTTAATGTTTCAAAGTTTAAAGGTTCGAGGTCCAATGTTTTAAAACCCGGTGTATTAGAATTAGCGATATTATGGGCGATAACGGACTGTCTTGCAAAGCCATAGTGCAAGGCGTTTTGCAGATATATTATTGTATTATCCATTCTTAAGGCATTAGCAAAACATATACCAGCCGATTTAAATGATTTTTTGGGAAAAATTTTCCGTCGTTAAGCGCCATTAGAGGAAGATATGGAAATATTTTCTGAGATTTGAAATTGTTTTAACTTATTACGAAGGGTGCGGTCAGTAATACCCAGATCCCGAGCTGCCTTTGATTTATTGTAATTATGTAATTTCAAAGCCGTCTCTATTGCAATTTTTTCTAAATAATTTATATTAAGAGATGGTAAAGAATAAGGGAGCGTCGATATTTGGGGGGACGGTTGAGAATCCGTGCGACGCTCCCACGATAAATACTTTTTTACAATATCCACTGTTATACAACTATCAGATTCAAGAACGTAAATTCGCTCTATGAAATTCGCTAATTCCCTGATATTACCAGGCCAGTTATATAATTTCAAATAGGCAATAGCCTCAGGAAGTAGTCGCTTTTCTTTAAATCCACATTTCTTACTAAATTTTCGTAAAAAGAAATTAACTAAATCACCTATATCTTCCATTCTATTTCTTAAAGGTGGAACCTCAATTCTTACGACATTAAGACGATGATACAAATCCTCTCTGAATTTGCCCTGTTGAACTAAAAGTTGAATGTTTCTATTTGTAGTAGCAATAACTCTAACATCTACGTGAATTGGTTTTATAGAACCAACTCTTTCAATTGTTTTTTCCTGGATAACCCTCAATAATTTTGATTGCAATTCAATAGGAATCTCAGTGATTTCATCAAGAAGAATAGTGCCTGTATGTGCAAGTTCAAACTTACCTTTTTTCTGAGCGATAGCGCCGGTAAAAGCGCCTTTTTCATATCCGAACAGCTCGCTTTCGAAAAGATTAGGAGTAACGGCTGGACAATTAACTACAACAAAAGGAGCATCTTTATTATCACTAAACTTATGAATAACTCGCGCAACTACTTCTTTACCAACCCCACTTTCACCACTAATCAGACAATTAGCACTTGTCCTTGCAATCTTTTTTATATTATCCATAAGGCTTGTAAACACAAAACCTCCCTCTAAGAAAAACTCACTATCATCACAAGTTTCTTTTCCCTTATAGTATTCAACCTCTTTTTTTAATTTTATGTTTTGCATAGCCAGACGCAGCACAATTTCAAGTTCATATTTTTTGAAGGGCTTAGTTAAATAATAAAAAATACCCCTATCTATTGCCTCTTTTATATGTTCGGCATCAGGATATGCAGTCATAAGAATAAAACATATCTCAGGATTGAATTCTTTCGCAAAAGTAAGTAGTTCTAAACCATCGCCATCTGGTAGCTTTTTATCTGAAAGGACAATGTCAAATATCTCAGTTTCAAGAGCAAGACGAGCTCTATTAATATCATCAACGATTTTGAAGGAAATACATTTTTGTTCTTTAAGAGTTATGGATATGGCATTTTGTAATTCGTAAGAGTCCTCAACTACCAGAACATTAAAAGCCATCATCGCTCGTTAGATTCCCTATTAGGCAGAGGAAGCGTTATAAGGAAGGTTGTGCCTGTAGGACCTGTAGATTTTAGTTCTATAGTGCCATTATGAGCATTTATTATTTTTTTTGTGAAAGCAAGTCCTAAACCAAACCCTTCCTTCTTCGTAGTAGAAAAAGGAGTAAAAAGATTAGCCACTATATTTTGTGGAATACCTGAACCTGTGTCCTGCACACAGGTATAAAAATTATGTTGCTCTTTGGAAAATGAAACTGTTATGGTATTGATTAGGTGAGAATTGGTCGCTTCGTTGGAATTCTTTATCAGATTGAATAATGCCTGCTCAAAATATTTTCTATCAACATCTATTACAAAGTCCTCTGGCGCATTAAATTTAATTTCGACGTTTTGCTTTTTACGAAGGAGTGCAGCAACTTTTCCATGCAAATCTACGACAAATTCACTTAGCGATATTTTTTCTCTTACAAGTTTAAAATCCCTACTGAAATTAAGCATATCGTTTATAAAACCATTGATATTATTAGCCGCAAATTCGATATTTGATAATATAGTCAAGGCTTCCTGTTTCAGGTCCGAAGGTTTAAAAGTCAAAAAGCATTCTTTTAGGTGTTCTATATAGAGTGTGATGGCATTAATAGGGGAACGAATTTCATGTGCTATAAAAGTTGAAAGTTTACCCAGATTTGCCCATGACTCTTTTTCAATCAACTCCTGTCTTTTCTTTGCAAGTTCCTCTTCAAGATCTTCCACCTTATGTTTTAAGATATTATAAGTGTCAGTAAGTTTCTCAATTGACTCAACAAGATTGTGCAGGTGAGCAAGATTATTAAGCACACCGCCTACGATCTCGTCGCTCGTTTTGGTTTCTACCATTTAAATATTATAGTTTAAGGTTAATATTATTAGTTAGTTCTTTTGTAACTTTTAAATAACTGGTCAAACTCTTAATAAGTTGTCTATCTTTCTCCTGAGATTTTTTTAATTGCGCAATTTTGTTAACTACTAAATTCACCAACTCTCTTTCCATAGTAAGCAGAACGGTTAAATTATCGACCTCATCAACCGTCACAGCGCAAGAAAGTATCTTCTTTAACGTTAATATATATTCGTTTTTATCTGACAGAAATTTGCTCAGATTATTAAAGTTATCGCTGTTTACCTCTTGTTTTATCTTATTGTCAATATCTATTATGTTTGCAACCAACCTTTGTATTTCACTTACCATAGATAATCTTCCCCATTTTACGTGGATTATAAGGCATATCAGAAAAGGCGCTAAGCGACATTTCATCTAATGACTTATACATTTTTTTGCTTGACTTTAACAATTTAGTTGTAAGGCGCGGTTGAGATTTTTCCTTTTTATAAGCAAGATATAAAAAAGATGATACAAGAAACTTATCAAGATTAGATAAATCATCTATGCTCAAAACATTTTGCATCAGATTTATAACCACCCCCGCTTTATTTTTTTTGAGCATACAATATGCAAACTTATACAACTTTTCAGCCATATCATTTTGGAAAAGTACATACACAAAAGAGGCAAAAGCATCATAATAATAGGAAAGCTGCAAACAATTATTTAATTTGCTCCTACTGGATACCATCTTCAATATCTCAGCATTAATATCTTTCAACTCCTCAGAATAAAACTCCTTATAAACGGCACTATACATTATAAGTTTATCAACACCTGCAAGAATTCCCTTCGTATAACGCACATTTTTTATTCTATCAAGCAATATGTAAAGATATTCCCTGAAAAAATACTTATAATAAGGATTGTCAAAACTTACTTGTGGGGTTTTTAGATTTTTTTCAATACCTTGCTCAAAAGCATTTCTATCAACCTTTTTAAGCGCTTCCAATTTTAATTTAGTGAAAATCATTTTAATCTTATAAATACTGTCATAATGTGAAAGAACCTCATCAGCTGTGTCAACGACCCTTTTATAATCGCCTAACTTACTATATGCAATAACAAGCGCCCTATATATTTCAATCTTTTCAAGGTCAGACAATGGTTTTATCTTAATATAATTATTAGCAAAAGAAACCGCTTTCTGATAATCGCCCAGATAATAATATGCTTTTGTAAGAACGTAATACATGCTCGTTAAACCATCCACAAATTTCAAGTATTCCGTCTCATTATTGCGAATAACATCAATAATCTTGGAATATATGTTTTTCTTCTGAGTATAACTGAAGATACGGTTACTAGGTATTATATATGCCCTAAACATACCAAGTAAAAAATAAGGATCCAGTTTATCATAATGGCGTAACAGAAGAGTAGAAATCCATCTTCTATAACTATTTGAAATCCCCCGAGAATAAAATTTCTGTATAGTATATAACAGAACATCTTCTTTTCTTACAAGAGAATTAACAATATTTAAAGTATTTAAAACGCTTATCAAATTTTTTATAACTTCTGAATAATTTTTATCTTCCAACAAGAGTTTTATTGAAAAGTATTTTGACAATAAAAACAGTTCTGAATCATTATCATCTATTTTATACTTATTAAGAAATTCTCGCAATCTTTTTGTATCCAGCGTATTTAATACATCCTGACAGAAAAACTTATACATATATTGTTTTTTTCTCGGGATTGAAGATTTAACAGTTTTAAGCATACTTAGAGTGGATTTACAATTTTTGTTGCGGACATTTAACAAAATCAAAAAGTCGTCTATACGTTGTAAAAATCTTTTGTCATTTGTAATGCCTTTGGCAATCTTTAAATATTTCAATGCCTTAACATAATCACCGCCTGCAGATAATATTTTTGATAACTTATACAATACCTCATGTTTGCATTTAACCTTACCAATCATACCATAAAGTGAATTAAGATATACTTTATTATTCCCTATGTGTTGCAATAACACCGAGACAATCTTTTTAGTTATGTGTTTTGTCTTTTGAACATAATAATATATTAGTGATGACTTTATGTCAGGATTTTTTCTGATAACGCTTAAAATGTTTTTTAACATTCTTATGTGCAATTGAATGTTTGAAATCTTCAACGATTTGTCAATTGCATCATATAGAAATTTAACATCTTTTATGTCTTTAAATATTTTTACATCAGATAGAATAACCAGCGATAGCAGTTTATTTTTATCACTGGGTTTGCGTAAATTGATTCTATCTGCATAATAAACAACTGCTGAGTATCGTTTTTCAAAATAAAATTTTCTTAAATCGAAAAGGTCTAACCTTTTTGGGAAAATTACTTTTAAAGAAATCAAAAGGACATAAACAAAAAAAACCGAGGAACAAATATAGAGCATAATACGAACTGGGCGATTTTGCAAGACTGTTTTAAGAAAAGAAAAGTCGATAATTTTATTTTTCAGCATTGTATTTGGTTTGAATAAACTCTTTAACTTCATTTAGTGTTCTATGTCTTTTTAGCATTTCAATAAGAAATATCCTATCAATGGTTTCTTTCGAATATAATCTATGACCTGAATCAGTTCTGTAAGATTCTTTAATGAGCCCAAGTTGAGTATAATTATGAATCTGCTGACGAGAGAGTCCCGTTAATTTAGAAATTTCATTAACCTTGTAATATATGTTATTGCCATTACCGAGTTTATATTGAAGGATTTTGTCTATAATGTCTGGGCGGTCCATAACGCAAGATTTATCAGAATTTATAGATTTAGAAAGTTGAGAATTTTGAGATTGAAAGATTTTATTTTTATCCTTTAACTTTTTTTTGTTCGTTAACCCCCTCTTCATCTTCGTAATTTACAAAAGCGTAAAATACATTTAAATTTTGTTTTGTCAAGTGATTTTGACAAAATCTCCTACATCTATGTATAGTATCCCTATTTTACAAACTATACTATATGTAGTATGATGTAATAGAATTTCAGATTATAGATTGCAGATTGCAGCAATTATGAATTATTTATTAGATTTTCATTTCCTTTTTCTTTGTTGCTACGCAATCCTCAAACATCTAATAACAAAACCACGGATAAAACTACCTATATCCTGCCCTATACCGCAACCTTCCATGAATTTACAATGTCAAATAGAGCAGGACTGTATAAAAATCTTCTGGGAAAACTTGATACCATGATTGGTTCAAACGGCAAAGGAATGCAAACCTTCAGAAACCCAAATGAAAGAAAAACTCAAATGTCAAAAGCCAAGGCGCTAGCGCCGCCCAACGCTATCAAAATTCAAAAGTTCAAGGTTTAAAAGCTTAAAGTTTAATGAGAAATCTATCTCGCTAAAAATTACACATTCGCCGTCACTGCGAACCCCCATGGCATGGCAATCTCATTTCCCGTACCTTCCTCTTCCCTTCATAATTCAGTATTCATCATTCATAACCATTGCTTGCTACTTAACATCAAATCGTGGTAATTTCTGGTTTCTGATAAGATATAAAAATTCTAAAAAATATAGAGATACAATATAATTTTGTTGTAAGAAAGTTATGTGGAAGAGAAACTTTAGTAACACTCATTCTTTGAGTGGTAAATTGAATTTATTTAGCGCAATAAAATATTTGTATAAAATTAAAGCAATCCCTCATAAGCGTGGAAAGCGGTCTGGGTCTTTACTTTTTACTATTCAATATTTAATCCCTATTTTTATCTTCTTGCTAAATGCTAAAATGTTTCCTGAATCGTTACTTAAAGGTGAAAATTTTGAACTCAAAATAAACGAACGCCTTCGTTACGAGGCAAGAAATGTATTAAGTTATAGCTCCCCAGCCCCAGTAAGTTCAGATTACCTATTCAACCGATTAAGAGTTGGGTTCGAATGGAGACCATCAAAAGAGTTTGGGACATTCTTGCAAATCCAGGACAGCAGAATATTAGGAAGAAAACCAGATGGTTTATTTACCCCGCAAAAGAAAAACGCCCCTTTTATTATTCAGGGATATTTAGAATTTAAAAATATTTTCCTTGATAACTTAACTCTTAAAATAGGAAGACAAAAATTAAGTTTCTTTAGTCAAAGGTTGGTCTCTCCCTTAGAATGGCATAATGTATCAAGAACATGGGATGCAGTAAAACTTTGCTATTTAACTGAAAAAATGGAGTTTAACCTTTTTAGTTCCTTTGCCAGTGAAGCGCATCTTAATGTTCCTAAAAAATTTGATTACGAAGATAGAATCTTTAATGGTATAACTTATCAGTTCAAAAAGATTGGAGGTCATAATTTAAATGTGGGTTTTTATCTTTTTAACAGAATATTTAACGATAGGAATTTTATATCGGAAACAGGTATAAGCGGTAATTTACATGATTGGACCTATGGCGCAAACATAACTTTTGAAAAAAACCATTATTTTTTTGAAATAGAAATTACAAAGCAATCAGGAAAGCGTTCATCCGACACAATAGATTCAGCAGGAATAATTGCGATTGCAGGATTAAAGGTAGAAAAATTTTATAACTATAAAGGATTTATTGAAATAAGTTGGGCAAGTGGTGATAATAACTCTTCAGATGGAAAGTTAAAAACATTCGACCCATTATATCCGTTTGGACATGAATATTGGGGACATATAGACCTTATAGGGTTTAGAAATTTAATTTCTTATGGTTTAAGAAATCAATGGACAATAAACAAGAAAAAATCCAGATTTATAGACATATACTTAGATTTCTATTTATTTGTTCTGGACACTTTGAAAGACAAATGGTATGGTGTAGGGTTAGTGCCGACAAGAACAGCAACCACAACCACCACCCATAAAGAAATTGGCAAGGAAGTAGATTTGGAATTTAAGGTATATCCAAAAAAAAATTATATTATCTGGCTAGGAGCAAGTGCATTTGTCCCGGGCGGATTTATAAAAGATACCGGCTTCTCCAAAACCGCTACATTTTCTTTTATATCTTTTGAACTAAACTTTTAATATTGAATGCGATTTTAAGCGGTTTTTATCAAAATTGAGAAAAACATAATTAGATAACTCATATAAAATAAGGTCTTCTTAAAAAACAGAGAAAGGCATAAAATTTGCCCTCTTTCTTGGATGAAAAAGTCCAATATGGATAAAAAAGTCCATTATAAGAAATTAAATTAACTTATATGGAGGAGAGAAAAGTGCGCAATATTAAAAAAGCAGATGCCCTCATATTAGGTATAATCATTGTTGTCGTTATCGGACTGTTCCTATTGATTTATTTTCTTAACGCAAAGAAAGAAGAAGTTGGTAAAGAAGGGAAAGGGAAAATATTCCAACAGAGTATGGAAGAGACGCTATCGCAGGGTAAGAAAGCATACCAAAAATATTGTGCTGCCTGTCATGGAGAAAAAGGCGATGGCAAAGGTATCTTCGCAAAATTTGTTTATCCCAAACCGAGGGACTTTACCGCTGGTGTATTCAAATTGCGTTCTACTCCTTCCGGTTCAGTTCCAACTGACAATGACTTAGAAAAAACCATAAAACAAGGAATGACAGGCACTGCAATGCCATCTTTTGCTTATTTAGATGAGAAACTCATAAAAAGTATTGTTCAGTATATAAAGGAATTTGCAGTCAAATGTGTTGGTGAAAAATGTATAAAATTTTTTGAAGCAAGAAAATCTGCGCCTATGGAAATACCACCAAAAATTGAAAAAACAGAGCAACTTTTAGCATTAGGAAAATCGTTTTATAAAGAAGTTCAGTGCGGAAAATGTCACGGCGACTCAGGTAGAGGCGATGGACCTTCTGCTGAAGACCTAAAAGACAGATGGGGTTATCCAATAAAAGTAAGAAACTTCACAAAAGGAGAATATTTAGGCAGTAATACCGAAACTGACCTTTTAAAAAGATTCCTTACAGGAATGGACGGCTCTCCTATGCCTTCTTTCATAGACAGTATAAAGGAAATGGCAGGAGAAAATACCGAAAAACAAAAGCAACTTCTCTGGGGATTGGTTTATTATGTAAAAAGTTTGGAAGAAAAAGATGTAAAAATAGCTAATCCGCCAAAAGACAACATTATCTATGCTAACAACGTCGCTTCAACTGATTTTAACTTCGCTATCAATGCAAAAGAGTGGGAAACTGCTGCCACCTATGAAATCCCTCTCAATAGATTGTGGCAGATTGACAGCAATTACAAAATTGCATACTTAAAAATCTTATATACCATCAACAAAATCGGTTTTTTAATAGAATGGGAAGATAAAACACCCGATTATCACAATCTCAAAGTTGGACAGTTTCAGGATATGATAGCATTACAATTCGCTCAAGAAGAAGAACCTCCTTTTTTAGGTATGGGTGATAAAGAACATCCTGTTAATATATGGTTATACAAAGCGGACAGACAGGAAAAAATTGTGAGAGCATCTGCTATTTATCCAAATATAGCAAACGATTTACCTGAAACAGTGCCTAATGAGAACGGCATATTCTATACTTCTAAAGCATCCGGCAACCTCCGTATGCCTGATGCTATCTCAACCCAGATAGAAGACCTCAACGCCATAGGAGCGCAAACCATTACAAGTCAACCGCCCGAAGAACAAAATGTTAATGGTTTTGGTAGATGGCAAAATGGTAGATGGCAAGTTGTATTTATCCGAGAATTAAAGACATCATATAAATGGGATGTTCAATTTGAAAGAAATAAAAAAATCCCTGTAGCATTCGCCATATGGGATGGTTCAAAAGGTGATAGAAACGGCCAGAAACTTGTTTCTACATGGTTTTATTTAATTATTAAATAGGAGAAAAACACTATGAAAGAAAACAATATTAATAAAAGTAGAAGGGAATTTTTAAAACTGACGGGGAAAGGTATTACAGCGGGAGCAATATTATTTAGCGGGTTACCAAATTTATTATTTTTAGAGCCAGCACAGGATATTGATAATCCTTTAACTTATTATCCTAACCGCGATTGGGAGAAAATTTATAGAGACCAATATAAATATGACAAAAGCTTTACATGGGTCTGCTCTCCCAACTGCACGCACGAATGCAGAATGAGAGGTTTCATCAGAAATGGAGTTATGATTAGAAGTGAACAGAATTATGACGTTCACAAATTAAAAGATTTATATGGTAATCAGGCAACTTATCATTGGAATCCAAGAGGTTGCTCCAATGGTTTTACCTTCCACAGAAGAGTATATGGTTCCTATCGACTCAAATATCCTATGATAAGAAAAGGTTGGAAGCAATGGGCAGATGATGGGTTCCCACAACTTACCCCAGAAACGAAAGCGAAATATAAATTTAGTTCCAGAGGAGACGATGAATTTGTGCGACTAACATGGGATGAAATATATACTTATATTGCTAAGGGTATGATAGCCATAGCAAAAAGGTATTCAGGAGAGGAAGGGAAAAAACTATTACTTCAACAAGGATATCCGCAAGAAATGTTAGAACATTGGAACGGCTCAGGAGTAAGAACGTTTAAATTAAGAGGTGGAATGGGACTTTTAGGGGTAATAGGTAAATACGGTATGTATCGTCTCGCAAATATGTTAGCGCTTTTAGATGTTCATATAAGAGATATAAAACCTGAACAGGCACAAGGGGCAAGAACATGGTCAAATTATACCTGGCACGGTGACCAGGCACCGGGATTTCCATTTGTCCACGGACTACAAGCATCTGATGGCGATTTTAATGACCTTCGCAACACAAAACTTCACATACAGATTGGCAAAAATTTAATTGAAAATAAACGCCCCGATTCACACTTCTTCATTGAAAGCATGGAAAGAGGCGCCAAAATCGTCACTATTACCCCTGAATATAGCCCCCCCGCTACAAAGTCAGACCTCTGGATTAGTATCAGACCTCAAACAGATGCCGCTCTCCTTTTAGGCGTTTCAAAAATTATCATTGATATGAAATGGTATGATGAAGAATTCATTAAAAAGTTTACAGACCTTCCCCTTTTAGTAAGAACAGATACCTTAAAAAGATTGAAAGCAAGCGAGGTATTTGCTAATTATAAAGGTAACCTCTCCCCTGAGGGACCATCTTTTAAGGTCCAACATTTAACAAAAGAACAATATGAAAAATTAGGTGATTATGTTATATTTGATGAAAATTCAAAAGAATTAAAACCCCTCACAAGAGATAATGTAGGTGGTAACTTAAATAATCTAAATCCTTCTCTCACTTACAGCGGCAAGATAAAATTAGTAGATGGACAGGAAGTTGAAGTTAAAACAATATGGGAACTTTACAAAATACATTTACAGGATTATGATGTAAACACTGTTGAAGAAATAACGGGTGTAAAGAAGGAATTGATAGAAAAACTTGCTAATTATATCTACACCATAAAACCAGTTGCAATACATATCGGTGAAGGAATAAACCATTGGTTTCACGCTACTGAAATAAACAGAGCCATATATTTACCACTTATGCTAACAGGCAACATAGGCCAACCCGGCGCAGGTGGTTTTACATGGGCAGGAAATTACAAGGCAGCCCTGTTTCAAGGAAGCGAATGGTCAGGACCTGGCTTTTTGGGTTGGATTGCAGAAGACCCTTTTAATCCATCGTTAGACCCTAATACCCCCGTCGAAAATATAAAACTAAAAAAATACACCTACGACGAAGAACCAGCATACTGGAATTACGACGACAGACCCTTAATTGTTGATACGCCAAAATATGGTAAAAAATGTTTTACCGGAAAAACTCATATGCCAACTCCAACTAAATTAATGTGGTTCACTAACGTAAACCTTATCAATAATGCAAAATGGGTTTACGAAATGATAAAAAATGTCAATCCCAATATAGAACTCATAATAAGTCAGGACATAGAAATGACATCAACCTGTGAATATTCCGATATAATTCTTCCTGCAAATTCGTGGATAGAAACCGAAACCTATGAAATCACGGCATCCTGTTCCAATCCATTCTTACAAATATGGAAGGGAAGTGTCGCTCCCATATATGATACAAAAGATGATGTGCTTATTATGGCTGAATTTTCAAAGAAACTAGGAGAAATTTTAAAAGACGAGCGTTTTGAAAATTATTGGAAATTTGCCCTAAACAAAAAAACAGAGGTTTATATCCAAAGATTACTGGACGGTTCAACAACAACGAAGGGATACAAATTTGATGACATTATTGCAGGCAAATACGGTGAGCCAGGCGCGGCATTAATGCTATTTAGAACTTATCCAAGAGTCCCATTCTATGAACAGATTAACAATAATCAACCCTTCTTTACCCCAACCGGCAGACTACAATCATACAATGATGAACCAGAAGTTATAGAATACGGAGAGAATTTCATTGTTCATAGAGAAGGACCTGAAGCAACCCCTTATCTACCCAATGTTATAGTAAGTTCTAATCCTTATATAAAACCAGACGATTATGGCATACCACCAGAAGATATGGATGTCGATAAAAGACAGGTTAGAAATATAAAACTTCCTTGGAAGGAAGTAAAGAAAACAAAAAATCCTCTCTGGGAAAAAGGATTCACCTTTTATTGTCTTACACCCAAAACAAGGCATGCCACGCATTCATCCTGGCAGGTAACGGACTGGCAATTTATATGGAATAATCAATATGGTGACCCCTATAGAATGGATAAACGTACTCCAGGGGTGGGAGAAGCAGTATTACATATAAATCCGCAAGCAGCAAAAGATCTCGGGCTCAAAGAAGGTGATTATGTATATGTAGATGCAAATCCTGATGATAGACCTTACAAAGGAGCAAAACCAGGCGACCCGTTCTACAAGGTTTCACGCCTTATGCTACGGATAAAATTTAATCCTGCCTACCCTTACAATATAGTAATGACCAAACATGGTGGCTTCATAGCAACCAACAAAAGCGTAAAAGCACACGAAACTCGTCCTGATGGTAGAGCGCTTTCCGAAGGAACAGGTTATCAAGCAAGTTTCAGATATGGTTCACAGCAATCTATCACCCGTGGATGGCTTATGCCAATGCATCAAACCGATTCACTATTTCATAAAGCAAAAATAAAAATGGGATTCATCTTCGGTGGAGAAGCAGATAATCACGCGGTTAATACTACACCGAAAGAAACTCTCGTAAAAATTACAAAAGCAGAAGCTGGTGGACTTGGTGGTGTCGGCGTCTGGGAAGTCGCAAAATCAACCTTCTCTCCATCTGAAGAAGGCGAATTTATGCTAAATTACTTAAACGGCAATCTTGTTGAAGTAAAATGAAAAAAGAAAAAATACTATCCTCTCAACCTAAACCTTTGGAAATAGCTGACCCTATGGAACTAAAAGGAATTCAAATCTCTGGCGCTGACTTTGACCTGATGGTAGAAAATATCATAGAAGAATACATAATGTTAGGTTACGATGAAAAAACTATTATCTACCTTTTCAAACACCCTTTTTATAAATTTACAAATAATGTGTATAAGTTAAAAGGTCAAGAGTATATAAAGCAATCTATAGAAAAAGTTAAGGCAAAATGGATTGGAGGAATTAAATAATGGCAAAAGTATATAACTGGCAATTAGGCAGAGAAATGGAATATCCTTATGAAGAAAAACATTCTAAATTCCAGTTTGCTGCTGTTTTCAATATCAATAGATGTATCGCCTGTCAGACATGCACTATGGCTTGTAAATCTACTTGGACTTTTTCAGATGGGCAGGAATATATGTGGTGGAACAATGTAGAAACAAAACCTTATGGAGGATACCCTCAATTCTGGGATGTAAAATTATTACAACTTTTAGATGAAGCGCACAAAAGGGAGAACAAGAAAATGAAATGGGACATAAAATCAAAGGATAGCAAAAAAGCGCCCTATGGTAAATATGAGGGAATGACTATCTTTGAAGCGGTCCCACCTTATAAAAGAGATGGTCATAATCCAGCTGTGGGCTATATACCACAAGATACCGAATGGAGATACCCTAATATTTATGAAGATACGCCTTTTCAGCCGCCCAAAGAATTTACAAAAGAAACTCATTTACCAGAACATCAGGTCTGGTTTTTCTATCTTCAAAGAATCTGCAATCACTGCACATATCCCGCATGCTTAGCCGCCTGCCCAAGAAAAGCAATATATAAAAGAGATGAAGATGGCATCGTCCTCATAGACCAAAATAGATGCAGGGGCTACCAGAAATGCGTTGAAGCATGTCCATACAAAAAAGCAATGTATAGAGGTACAACACGTGTATCAGAAAAATGTATCGCCTGCTACCCCAGAATAGAAGGAAAGGACCCTCTTTCAGACGGGGAACCAATGGAAACAAGATGTATGGCATCCTGTGTCGGTAAAATCCGACTGCAAGGTTTAGTTGAACTAGCTGAAAATGGTGACTGGAAGGAAGATAAATCCAATCCCGTCTACTACCTTGTAAAAACAGAAAGAGTTGCCCTGCCACTTTATCCACAATTCGGAACTCAACCTAATATTTATTATATCCCTCCAAGATGGGCTCATAAAAATTATTTAAGGCAAATGTTCGGACCAGGCGTTGATGAAGCAATAGAAAGATATACCTATCCATCCAGAACTTTGATGGCTGTATTGCAACTTTTCAGAACTACACAAAAGATTATTTTCAGATATGATATAATCGAAGGTAAGAAAATATTTGAAACACAAATAAACGGCAAAAAATGGGAGTTGTATAATGACACCGTTATCGGTTATTCAAAAAGTGGTAAAGAAATTGTAAGAACAAGCGTAGAAGAACCATTCTTTTTAAGAGATAAAAAACACTATAACTCAATTTAAATGAATATAGAAGGTAATCAGTCAAACTTTAAACTTCTAAAGGTGGAAACTGCAAAGCCCACAAAAGCAGCAGTTTTATCAGAACGCGCCTACCTCTACAAATTCTTCTCACTCCTTTTTATGTATCCCACCGAGAAAACATTAGAAGAATTAAAAAAAGTCATTAGTCAAAAGGATATAAATCTAAAAACTGATAACAAACAACTAATGAATTTACTTAATTCATTAATGAACATTACAACAAGCGAATGGCAGGAAATTTACACAAAAACATTTGGACATATAACCGCCGACATTCCATTATACGAATCCAATTACTTCCCTGATAATGTATTTAAAGAATCCCAGAGATTAGCTGATATTGGCGCTTTTTACAAAGCATTTGGCTTAAAAATTGCAGCAGACACTAAAGAAAAATTAGACCATATTTCATTAGAACTTGAATTTATGCATTACCTTCTCTCAAAAGAAATGTATGCGGTAGAAAATAATAACATCGAGCATCAAGAAATTTGTCAAGATGCCCAACAAAAATTTTTCACTGACCATTTAAGTAAATGGGCGACAAAATTTTGCCAAAGATTACAACAATACTCCCATCATATCCTTTATAATAATGTCGCTAACCTTCTTCAATCATTCATACAACAAGAAATAGAAACTATACACTCCTATTTTAAACCTTAAACCCTATAGATATTAACTTTTTTACCGACAAGATACAGGCCCACTCGCAACGTTTCTAACGCCCAGATTCCCGTCTAGATGAAAGTTGTTTGATAGAAAACCTCCCTCTGCCTGACTCGTCCAAACCTATCAAAATCGCATCAACAACCTGCCCTACTGATAAATATTCCTCTATTCTTCTTACAAAACCATTGGTAATTTCTGAAATATGTATCATACCTTCCTTCCCTGATAACGTTTCCACAATCGCTCCAAACTCTTTTATAAATTTAACCTTAACTTTATAAATTTTACCCTCTTCCAAATCCTCTATCAGATTATTCACCGCATTCAATGCATCCATTATGCATTTTTCGTCTGGAGAAGATATTAAAAGTTCATTCTTTTCAGGGTCTAATTCTAATTTACTACCCGTCCTCTCCTGAATCTGTCTTATAGTTTTACCACCAGGACCTATTAACAATCCAACCTTATCAGAAGGGATAGGTATCTTCTTTATTCGAGGAGCATATTCAGATATTGTCGAGCGTGGTTTGCTAATACATTTTTCCATAATGTCTATTATTTGTAATCGTGCCTTTTTAGATTTTGCAAATGCTTCTTTTAATAAATTAATTTCTAAGCCAGAATTTTTTACATCCAATTGTATAGCAGTTATACCATCACGAGAACCACTCACCTTAAAATCCATTTCACCATATCTATCTTCTGCTCCTATTATATCAGTAAGTATGTATGGAGCATCATTGACGGTAATAAGTCCCAATGCTACTCCTGCAATGTGCTTTTTTATTGGAACACCGGCATCCATCAGAGCAAGCGAGCCTGCGCAAACAGATGCCATAGAAGTTGACCCATTAGAACTCAATATGTCTGATACAATTCTAATTGTATGCGGAAATACCGATTCATCAGGTATAATTGATTCTAATGATTTCCTTGCTAATGTTCCATGTCCTATTTCCCTGCGCGAAGGCGCACGCAAAGGTTTTACCTCCCCCACACTAAACGGTAGAAAATTATAGTGAAACATAAACCTTTCTGCTTCTTCTTCATACAAACTATCCAATATTTGCTGGTCAAACTTTGTTCCCAAAGTCACTGTTGCTAATGCCTGCGTCTCCCCTCTTATAAACAAAGCGGAACCATGAGTCCTTGGTAAAAGCCCTACCTCACATTTTACCTCTCTTAATTCGTCTAATCCTCTGCCATCAAATCTTTTATCTTTTTGAACCATTTGCTCAAAAATCTCCCTTTCAAGTTTCTGAATAGTTAAAGATAATTGCATCATATCCTGCTGCGGATTCTCTTTCACTACATCCTCTATTATATTCTTCCTAATCTGGTCCAATGCCTCGTTTCTTTCCTTTTTCTTACTCACTACAAATGCCTCTTTCAAACTCGTGAAATATCTACTCTTTACCGTTTCATATAACTTTGTATCTAACTCAACCAATTTAATACTATTGTCAAGCGGTTTCTGAACGTCTGATAATATCTTCTCCTGTAAATCTATAATCTTTAATATGTTCTTATACCCCAACTCCACTGCACAAATCATATCTTCTTCAGATACTTCTTTTGATTCTCCTTCCAACATCACAATGCCACTTTTAGTCCCTGCTATCACAATATTTAACACACTGCTTTTGATCTCATCTACCGAAGGATTTATAACAAAATTACTACCTATTTTAGACACTCTAACGGCCGCTAGTGGCTGTTTTTTTGAAATGGGTGATAACAGAAATGCGAGAGCACTTGCATTCATCGCCAACATATCAGCAGGCACATCTTTGCATACTGAAATAACCAAAGAAATTATCTGCGTATCGTAAAAATAACCTTTCGGTATTAGTGGCCTTATAGGCCTGTCTATAAGTCGTGAAACAAGTATTTCATTATCAGTAGGTTTACCTTCCCTTTTAAAAAATCCCCCTGGAATTTTCCCTGCCGATGAACTTCTTTCCCTATACTCACAGGTCAACGGCGCAAACTCTTCACCCACAGGAAAATCAGTAACCTCTCCACCTATACATAAAGTTGCCAATACATGGGTATCACCAGAACGACAAACCACGCTACTCGTCGCCTGTGTCGCCAATTTCCCAAATTCAAAAAAAACCTTCTTCCCTTCTATATCTATGCTATAACTATAAACCATCAAATATATTATTTCTTAAGACCCAGTTCCTCAATTATCTTCTTATATAAATCATAATTTTTCTTACTCAGATACTTAAGCAAAGCATTCCTCTGTCCAACCAATCTTATTAAGCCCCTTCTCGAAGAAAAATCCTTTTTATGAGATTGTAAATGTTCTGTTATTTCTCTTATCCGTTCCGTTAATATAGCAATCTGCACTTCTGGAGAACCCGTATCCTTAGGGTGTCTTTTATATTTATCCATTATCGCCGCTTTCACCGTTCTATCTAACATAAAAAGTAGATTGTAAAAGCAAAAATAAAAAAATCAATTCGCTGTATAAGCCCATAAATTACCACATCCTTACAATCCCTCCTTTTCTAATTCACCATTCATTTCGAATTTAGCGAGTTAGGTCTTTCCTTAAACCTTGAACTTTTGATCTTTGAATTTTGACATTCGACTTTTTGATGTATTTCCTCTTTGGGGCAATTTCTAATCCACGCTTTTAAGTTGTCTATACGCATCAACCTCTCCTCTATTTAGTTTTGTAATAACCTCATCCAATTTATCACTAAATGATTTATAATCCTTAACAATTTCCAAAACCTCCCTACATAACTGAATAATCTGTCTAAAATGCCTTATAATGTCCCCCAAGTATACGTCAGTTACACGATAAAGTTCTTCTAATGTCCCTCCCTTAAACCATATACTCGTCTCTTTCGCTAAAGCATAATTTAACCCCTTAAATGATAGATTAGATATCTTATATTTCTTCTCAATCTTCATAATGTCCGCGCACTTTTTTTCTATCTTTAAAATTATGTCCGATTTTAATTCATAACAATTCCTCATACATCTTATATGTGAATCATATATTAAAGCAGAAAAAATAACTGCAATCTCTTGGGAAGATAACTTATCCAATAATCCATCAAAAAATGTTTCAGTAACAAAAAGTTCATGTCCGTATAATTTACTTGCAAAAACACCCTTAGATGTAAGTTGAAAATTATATACGTATCTTAAATGTTTCAAAAGACGTAATTTATTTTGTAAATTCTCCTTTATCCTGTTATGTTTTAGAAAATGAGCGTTTTTCTTTAACATAAAATATGCAAACGATTTCTCAAACGCATCTACAATATTCTCCCCTAAATCCTTATATAAATTCAATATCGTAGCATAAGTCAAATTAAAACGACTATTAATTGGTTCTATGTTCTTATCCATTACAAAACTTCTTAAAAGTTCCGAACTAACGTTTTTAGTAACAAGAATGTAAGCATACCCAACCTTATCTATACCTCTTCTGCCTGCGCGACCTGCCATCTGTAAAAAATTTCTCTTCTGCAGAATTTTCACTTGTCCATTCTGCTTTTTAAAAAGGTCGATAAATATTATACTTCTTGCGGGAAAGTCAACACCAAGAGCAAAAGTTTCCGTTGCAAATAAAACTTTTATCAAACCCGTCGTAAATAACTGTTCTATAAGTTCCTTAACTGATGGTAAAAGCCCTGCATGATGATAACATATACCTCTGAATATAAAACGCTCCAAGTTCTCCAAAAATTGCTTTTCTATATTCAACCTCGAAATCAGCCTATAATATGTTTGTTTTAGCAATTTTCTTTCCTGCTCAGATAAAAAATCCATAGAGGAAAACTCTTTTGCCAAAATCTCCGTTCGCATCCTGCTGAATACAAAAGATATAACCGGAAGTTTGTCTGTCTGATGAAGATTCTTTATTAATTTAAATAACTCACCACTTCTGTCCGTTCTACGTGTTTTTTTAATGTTCCCACTAAATATACTTTTTTTGCTCGTATCACTAAGCAATATAAATTTATTATCACAAAACCCATATATTTTTAGCGGCACAGGTCTTTCTGTTTTCAGTATATAAGAAAATTTCTCTTCTCTCAACTCCGTTAACCAACTGCACAATTCATCTATATTTGCAATTGTAGCAGAAAGACACAAAAACCTTATGTTTTTAGGTGCATATATAAAACTTTCTTCCCAAACACTACCACGCTCCATATCGTCCATATAATGAACTTCATCAAATATAATGTAAGAAACGTTATGCAAACGCTCGTCCTTATCCAGAACCATATTTCTCAAAATCTCCGTAGTCATTACCAAACAATTTGCCTGAGGATTTACAGTAACGTCACCTGTCAAAATACCTATTTTTTCTTCCCCGAAAATTCTTGAAAAATCCCTGAACTTCTGATTATTTACTGCTTTTATAGGAGCAGTATAAATAACGTTATTCCCTTTTGATAACTCATTTTCCACTAAATATTCTGCAATTAATGTTTTCCCGGAACCTGTGGGAGCACACACAACGACAGACACCCCTGACTTTAAAAGCTTTATCGCTTCTACCTGAAATTTATCTAATTCTAAACCTCTATATTCCATATTTTAAGATTTAAGATAAATCCCTTATATTTAATCTTGAATTCTTCTACTTTTAAGATAGATAATCCAACAACTTAATAATCGTACCTTTTAATTGCGTTCTTTCAACTATCATATCAATAAAACCATGTTCTAAAAGAAACTCTGACCTTTGGAAGCCTTCAGGCAATTCTTGTTTTATAGTTTGTGCAATTACGCGTGGACCTGTAAATCCTATCAATGCTTTCGGCTCTGCTAATACAACGTCTCCTATCCCAGCAAAACTCGCTAAAACCCCAGCCATAGTAGGATGAGTAAGAATAGATATATATAATCCACCCCCATCCTGAAACCTCTTTATAGCACTAACCGTCTTTGCCATCTGCATCAATGAAATACATCCTTCATACATTCTTGCACCACCACCCGAACCAGAAATTATTATTAATGGTATTCTTTCATTACAAGCCAACTCCACAAGTCGTGTAATCTTTTCACCTACCACAGAGCCCATACTGCCCATTAAAAACCGTGAATCAGTCACCCCTATCGCTATTTTTTTATTACCGATGGTACCCGTGCCAGTAACTACAGCGTCCTTATTACCAGTTACTTTTTGATTTTCAATAATTTTCTCTTTATAACTCAACTGTTCAACGTTAAAATCAAGCGGGTCTACCGACTCAACGTTGGCAAACTTTTCTTCAAATGAATTCTCATCCAAAAGCAGTTTTATTCTTTCATTGGGAGCCAAAGGAAAATGAAAGTTACATTCCGGACAGGTATATAACCTTTGTTCTACTGCTTTCCTATATAGAATACATCCACACTCGGCACATTTGGTCCATAAACCATCTGGAAATTCCTTAGCGGGCTTAAATAACTTACTAAAATCTACTTCCATATCATCATTTTAGATAATTTTTATTATATTTCTTATTTTTCTTTCAGATACCCATAGTTCGCCAAAGGGAATTGTAAAACGATAAATTTTGAATTTTTTATGTTTTTT
>CAZWFP010000003.1:0-59060 GCA_964633175.1 uncultured Planctomycetaceae bacterium
ATAATACTAATGTAACTGTAACAGGGACGCTATCAGTCGGTTATATTCATTATGTAAACACACTAACTGTTAAAAGTACTCAAATTCGCGTTGGTTGTGCGACAGGTATAGCTATTGCTGGTAGTTGCGAGGATACAAATGGTAATAATACGATACGAGGGTCATATCCATCAACTGAATGTACAGATTCAGATGTTAGCGTAGGAACTGCTGTGACTGATGGTGCAACAGCTGCTTGTTCCTGGAGTTGTCGGTTCGGCACGGCTGATACCAGTAACAGAGCGTATGTTATATGTGCGAGGGTAGGGAACTGATGGAAGAATTCCAACGCGCTAAACTCACAAACTCGCAATAAAATAATAGTTAATTAATATATAATAATCAATGATGAAAAAGAAAATAGTGACTTATTTTTTCATATTATTCATTATTCGTGCAATGTCTGCTTCTATTGTGATAAACTCTACCGGGAAGGTGGTATTTGCTAACGGGACGGGTGGTGTGGATGTTATTACGGGTAATATTACAATAAACATTTCAGGTGCTATGGATGGTGGCATATCAGGAAATGTTATAAAGTTCAGAGGGACGAGTTGGACAAATTCTGGCACATGGAATCCAGGGACAGGGAAGGTAGAATGGTATTCAACAGCATCAACTATGCCGGATTTAGTGGCTACAGCAGGAAGTAATGATTTTTATGACCTTACATTTTTAAATGGAATTGCGACCTTTAGTTTCAGCGGGACGGAATTAAGGATTGGGGGGACGTTAACGCTTTCTAATACTGGCGCGACCACATTGAATATATCGAGCGGGTCTTTGGTTGTTGGGAATCTTGTAAATTCAAATGGCGCTAATTTTACCTTTTCTAAACCTGCTCTTCCCGGCTTTGCCTTTTCTATAACGGGTAATGTAAATATAACCAGCAATAATACCACTACGATAAATAATACAGACGGCAATGGTATGAATGTTACTGGAACTATAACGAGTTTGATGAACGTTAATTTTACAAAAGATGTAGGAGGAACAGGATGTCATCTGCTTTTTAATGGGAGTAGTATAAATGCGGAGGGTATTTTAGATGTGGAAACGACTTCATCAATCTTTGATGCGGATGCGCCGACGCTGGTTTGCGCCACGGACTCAGATGGAATAGGAAATAATGTGGTTTTAAATTTTAGTATCAATGCCTGTCCGGGAGGGTTAGCATCCAACTGCACTAAATCAGAAGTAGGAGGGGCTATTGTAAACTTTATTACCAAAACGTCAATAATAGTACCCGATGGGGGTAGCACCTGTGTAGGATGTGTAAACCCTGGAAATGCCGGTTTACAAGGATTTCCAACTGTGTTTGCGGGGAGGTATGGAATTTCAAGATGCGGTGGTTGCGGCGGAAATGGACTTTTAGTAGGATATGACGCTTCTTTAAATAAGAAATCATATACATATACAATAACTAACGGTTCACCGGCAGGGGGCATCTGGGATGATTTTATAGGGGCTGATCCGGTCCTATTTTTTGGTACGACCACAGGGTATGTTTATGCAGTTAGGGATTCGGGCACAGCATTTTCAGATTGTGTTGCACCATTTCAACCTTCGAGTGGATTGAAGACCTGCTCTGAAGTAACAACGATCGGTGTATTTGATGGTTCCAGATTATATATTGCATGTAAGACAACGGGAGGGACACCTGACCCTGACTATGGAATATTCGAAATTACAATGCCTGCTTCTTGCCCGGGAAGCGCTACTACAAATCAATTCATAGCAACAGATAATCCTGTATTTACTCCACTATCATTTTCGCAAACAGGAACGACCAGATATATATATGTCGGAACAAAAAAGGGACCGAAAACACCTGCAAACTCTTATATAGAAAGAGTGGATATAGGGGCTGGGAGTGTGGCTAATTCCGATACATTGGGTTTTGACATTAGTGCTGCAACTATCACGCTAAGTGGTGAATTATTTACGGGGTCACAGGATGATTCGGGAACACCCGCCACCAATGAAGCGAAGGTAATTGCAAGAAAAAGTATAGATACAAACTTTTGTAAGGCATATTGTAATACAGCAGGTGGTAGTTGCGGAGTGGGTTGTTCCAGCACAGAAAGTAATGATGGACCTTTTAACGATAGGTCAAGAAGTGGGATTGGGTCGGTGCAGACAATGTGGTTAAATTCGGACTTTGGAGCTGATCAAGGAAATCTCAATTTATACGTATGTGGTAAAGATGGGAAAGTATGGGGATATGACCTCGTTAACGGCAAAAACGGTGCTAATATAGATGCTTACAAAAAGTGGGGTGCGAATATAGATGCTTCGTGGACTTCTGTAAGCACTTGTAGCAGTGGTTTTACAGGTTCGCCAATTTTAGTGGGAACAAACCTTTACCTTGCAGATGGTTGTGGAAAGATATATAGATTGAGTATCACTGACCAGTCGGTTGTCACGATGCTAAATGTAGGAAATCAGAAACTACTGGATTTGTCTTATGATGGAGTGAATTTATATGTTGGTAGTGAGCGAGGCAGGATATATGTAATTACTCCATAACATAGTATAGAGGGTGTAGGAGGAAGGTGTTTAGTTTTTAGAATTGTAAAACAATGCGACAATTTAAGGCGCTAAAAGAGTGGCAGGTTGTCAATGACGCTATATTAGAAGGTAAACAATCTATATTAGTTCGTAAAGGCGGTATATTAGATACAATAAATGATTTTCCACCTGAAGAAAAAGAATTTCTTATTTTTCCTACTTATGAACATCAAAAAAAGGAATATGTTAAAAAAGAGTTTCACTACCTTTTTAAAGAACCAGAGGTTTCAAAGTGTGAGGTTGGCGAAGTTTTGTTGGAAAAATATAAGATTAACTTACTATGCAAACTAAAAGAATGTAAACAAATAACGGATAAAAAACAGTTAAAAGATATACTTCAATATGTTATTTATACCTATGAATTTTTGGAAATGCGGTTTAATTATAGGCAGGATGAGCCATTGAATGTATTAGTGATAGAACCACACACTTTAGAAAAAGAAATATTGGTAGAATACACGGACTCCATCAAGGGTTGTAAGTCATGGATAACCATAACGAAATGAAAAATTGACAATGAATAATGTATACTGAACTAAAAATAATTTTCAACAGAAAGAATCTAAGAAGTATGAGGCACGAGGTAGCAAACAAGGTTTCGACTTTTAAGGTTTAAAAGTTCAAAGGAGGAGATTGCTATGGGTTTTGCCCCTCGCTCATAGATGACTAATAAACTCATTATTCATTATTATTTAAAAACCATCTCTCTATTTTACTTCTTCTTATGTTAAGTAAAAATGAAAATAACTGGGCCTCTAACATTGCCCATCCGTGTTTGCGATATTTATACCTAAAACGCACTTCTCCTCAATTAGAAATAATCCCGGAAGAAAAAAAACTCTTGTTCCAGAGAGGTATAGAAGTTGAAAAAATAGTCATAGATGAATTTAAAAAACAGGGATTTGAAATAGTTGAATTGCAAAAGAGATTTGAACTGAAAGAGTATAAGATAACGGGGAAAATTGACTGCATAATAAGATATGCAAATATAGAATACCCGTGTGAGATTAAAAGTGTGTCAGATAGTGGTTGGAATAAGATTTATACTTATCAGGATTTTTTAGAAAGTGAATATTATTATGTGCGTATGTATCCTTACCAGTTACAATTGTATCTTTTCGCTACAAAAAGTGAAACGGGCTTTTTTTATCTGCGGAATAAAAATACCTCCCACGGGAGATTTATAAAAGTATTTTATGACAAAAGGTTAATAGAAAATGTTTTAAATAAAGCAAGAGTGGTCAATAGTATCGTTGAAAGAATGGTGACACCAGAAAAAATAACTGACACGACTATCTGTAAGGATTGCGGATTTTATAATCACTGCTATAAATAGATTTTAAGATTGAAAATTAAAGATTCAAGATGAAAGATAGAAGATTAAAAATTTATCTTCCATCTTCAATTTTAAATCTTCCTTTCCATCTTCAATTCTAAATCTTGAATTCTATTACACTTAAGAATTACTTTTTTCAAAAGATAGCCAGAAGTTATTTGCTATCCGTTGCAGTTACTTTTATACTGTTGAGTAGTGCCATTGTTTTACAGATTGTATTTAAATATTCTCAGTTTCCTATATATCTCATATTCTTTATATTTCTTCTTACTACCTATCAGTTCATTGTATATACCCTTTCAATAGGTTTTTTATCTACCATCATATATGTAATAAACAATATGCGTTTGTCCAGAGAACTATTGTCACTTTATAGCGTTGGATATAATAATAAAATCTTTAAGTCAATATTGGTCAAAATATCTATTTTTTTAACTTTATTTTTATTCTTATCTTTTCACTTCTTTGTTCCTTTTACGAATAAATATGCCAGTATTATTCTGGTGAAAAATATCTCTTATATGTTTGAGCCACGACTTATATGGAAAAATTCCATAGAGTTGCCAAATGCTGTTCTTTCTTATGAGAAATTTAAGAATAATTATCTGCTAAATATAAAAATAATCGACTGGGATAAAGATAGAATCTTAATAGTAACAAGCAAAAGAGGATATTTTAGAAGAAGCATACGATTCTTAACCATAAAGCTTGATAACGCATATATAAGAATAATAAAGAACAACAAGATAGTATTAAATGGTGGGAAAAAGAAATATGTATATACATTGGACTTATCCAGTGTGATATCCAGATTTATAAAAAGCGTGAAAGAAAACAATTCGTTGTCTTTATTAAGAAGGATGCAACAGAATGCTGGCGATAGTAAATTTGTAAATAGAACGTCTTATGAACTGGGTAAAAGATTTGCGTTGTCTTTAACACCGTTTAATTTTTATTATTTAGGGCTGATTCTTGCTTTTCTCATACCTACAACCTCATTCCTTTTTTCCCAGATTATTGCTCTTATAGTAGTGTTTGGTTCTTTCTATTCAGTAATGGTATTATCCAGTAACTTTGCATTTACAGGCGTTTTGGCAAACTTTCTTCTTCCTTTTGCACCTAACGTGACATTATTTCTCATTTGTTTTATTCTATTCATAGCGTATAAACAACTCATATAAAAACTCAAATGTCAAAACTTTCAAAGAATTTCAACTTCCTAAACTCGTAGTAAATGAATAAAGTAATAGTAGAATACATATGATTGAGTAGTATATGACATATAACGTAAAGTTGATAGATAGGAATATCCTTAAAAAGTTTCTCTTGATTTTCCTGTTTATTTATATTGTTTTTATTATGCTCTACGTTATAGGATTTACGATTGATAATTTGGGCAGATTGTATTTAATTGCAAAAGATAATATCACCAATTTAATTACCCTCTATCAACATAATGCCGTAATGTCCGTATTTTATATATTCCCGTTTGCCATTATCTTTTCACTGATATTGTTGTATTTATTTTTCTACCTTAGAAGAGAAAACGTATCCATATTTATAACGGGATACCAGTGTGTTCCATTTAAAAAAATGGTGTATATTACCCTTATAATTTTAGCGATGGCAATTTTTGTGTATTATGATTTTATTTTTACCGATGCTTTAGTCAAAGATAAAAGATTAATGGTAAGGTTTAAACAGAATCAGAAATATTTTTATCCCATATTAAAGATTGAATCTAAAGATAATTCTCGCTATTTTATTATAGGTAAAGTTTATAACTTGCGAGATAATACAGTGGAGGACATATATTTTTATAACATACAAAAAAAGATTGAGGTCTTTGCAAAAAAATGTTATATTTTTAAAGACATACTTTTATTCAAAAACGTAAAATTGCTTTTAGGGCAAAAGTCAAAGTTGAGAAAAACACTTGTATTGCGTATTGACAATATCCGGGATAAATTTTCTAAAGTGTTCTCAACCATAGAGGGACTAAATATGGTGTCTTTATTGACACTTTTTAACGTTACCGGTAATAAGGTCTTTTTGTTTGAACTGTTTAAAAGGATAAGTTACATTATAAATGGTGTATTCGTTGCTTTTATATTGATAAAAGGATTTGCAGTAATAATTACCAAAGTAGAGTTTTTGAAATATATTACTTATTTTATATTATTAACTATATTGTTCATATCTATATATTTTTTTATTTTCCTTTTAGCAAAAAATCTATATAATCTATATATTGGCATAATATTGTGGCTATGGAGTTTATTGATTTTTTCAATTATAAATAAGCGGTTAATGATAGAAGATGATGGATGATAAGGAAAGGACAATGACGAAAAAACCAAAAGTTAAATCTTCCTGCTAATGGTTACCTAGCATGAATTTAGATAGGTATCAGTGTAATCTGGTGTTAGACGGCTTTGGTTTTGAAGGGCAGAAACGATTAAAAGATGCAAGCGCGCTTATTATAGGATTAGGTGGTATAGGTTCTGTTGTTAGCACTTATTTAGTAGCAAACGGTATTGGCAGAATTGGTATATGCGACTTTGATTTCGTTTCTGATAATAATCTAACTCGCCAGATTTTATATAATACTACTGACATTGGTAAGAAAAAGGCAGAAGTTTCATACAGGAAATTATCACTTTTAAATCCTGAGGTTAAAATAACATCGTTGTCTGAAGCAATAAATGAAAGGAACGCTGATAATGTCTTATCTAAATATGATTTTATTATGGAATGTAGTGATTCCTTAGAAACAAAACGGTTGATTAACAAGGTGTGTATGAATTTAAACAAGAAGTTTGTTGTATCATCTGCAATTGGTTATAAAGGTAATGTTATGACTGTCTTTAATGCTGATGATGCTTGCTGGGAATGTATATTTGAAGTGGAAGGTTCTACACCCCCTATGATGCTACCTACCTGTGCTGATAATGGTGTTTTCCCAACTGTTCCGGGTTTGGTGGGGTTGCTTTCCGTAACAAAGGTAATGGAGGAAATTATACACCCAGATGAGTGCAACTTGAATTTTATTACTGTGGACATCAAAAGTAGTTCAATTCGTTATTTAAAGATTAACAAAAACTCTTTTTGCTCACTTCATAATAGTCAAGATAGCATTAGATGTGGTAATAAGAAAGATTCTAAGATTAAAGATGAAAGATAAGGGATTGATGCTTTATTCTAAATTTTTAATTGTAAATCGTTGTAACAATTTTCAATTTCTAAAACGCCTTACCCTTTTACTTTTTCTGTTTTGTTTCAATGGAGGATGCGCTTTTTCAAGTTATAGAACAGCCGGTACCATAACGATATTATCTAATCCGTCGGCTGCGGACGTTTATATAAATGGTGTATATTATGGTAAGACCCCATTGATTGTAGCATTATCAAAAAGAAGAAATTATACCATTGAAATAAAAAAAGAAGGGTTCAAATCGCGTTTTTTTAAGATATATTCTCTTCTTGCGACACCTGTTTATATTATAGGTATAATAGATGGTGCTGCTTATGAATTTTCAGAGACCCGTATAGACGCCAATTTGGAACCCCTTGTCAGTAGTAAAATCAATAATTAATAATGAAAGATGAATAATAAAATACCTTCTTTGCTGTTTTCCCATTTGTTAGGGGTGATAGTCGGTTCTACCGCCATTATACTTTGTGATATTTACATACACCCCCTTTTAAAGAAAGGAATTCGAGGGGGGTTTGCAATTTGCAATTTGGTTTTTAAAATACTGCGTTTATGCTTGGTGGCTATACCGGAGAGGAAACACGCCTTCCATTCCGCCTAGGGCCGTTAAGCTCTCCAGGGCCGATGATACTGAGCATTGCTCGGGAAAGTAGGTCGCTGCCAAGCTTTTTTATTCTCGTTGCTAAATATAATCGTGTACGAAAACTGTTATTAACCTTTGATGAAGAAGAAGAAAAGTAGTCCTGACATTTTAAAAAAGTTATTAAAATCGCGTATCATTATACTTTCTGAACCGATAGAGCCGTCCATTACTAAAAGCATAATTACCAATGTTTTATATATGAAGGAGCATGACTCAACAAAGCCCATAAAGGTATTTATAAATTCGCCGGGAGGGAGTGCAACGGATGGTTTTGCTATTTACGATGTATTAAAATATAGTGGTTGCCCAGTCCAAACGGTTACAGTAGGTTTATGCGCCAGCGCCGCAGTGCTGATTTATCTGTCTGCTCCTAAAAACAACCGATTCGCTCTTCCTAATGCAAAATTTCTTTTGCATCAACCATCAACGGCAATTTCTGGTAGGGTATCTGACATAGAAATTACCGCTAACGAAGTTCTTAAACTGCGCGAAAGATATAATAAAATAGTATCAGAAGAAACGGGTAAATCAGTTGAAAAAATAACTGAGGATTCAGACAGGGATTTTTGGCTTACCGCTGCTGAGGCATATGAGTATGGCCTTGTCGGCAAGATTCTCTCTTCTCTTTCCGACGTCAAGTAAACTGATGTAGCTAATAAATACTGAATAATAAAAAATGTAAAAGAAACCTAAATATGACAAAAGATAGTCAAAATTCGACTATAAAATATGCAATTCTCAATGTTAGATTTTCAATAAATTTTGGTGTTCCTGCTTACTGTCTTACAACCTCTTTTTAAGTGTATTCATTAATCAAGGTTTTTTCGCAGGAATTAAAAATAGATAAGGTGATAAAATTAATGGATTTATTACAACAGTTTAATAAAAAATATAAGGATTATGTAGGGGCGGCAATAGATGGCAAACCAGTAGACCTTTCTTATGTATTCACTCCTGATGGTCAGGCGCATACAATAGAATTTTTAGAATGTAATGATGAGAACGAACGTGCTCTTGATATTTTACGTCATAGCGCCGCACATATTACTGCCCAGGCGGTTTTGCGCTTATATAAAGGTGCACGATTAGGAGTAGGACCACCTATAGAAAATGGTTATTATTACGACATTGAATTTCCACAAAATATAGGTGAGGAGGATTTGCAGAAGATTGAGGAAGAGATAAAAAAAATAGTGAAAGAAAATATTATCGTAGAAAGGTTTGAACTCCCTAAAAAAGAGGCGATTGATTTATGTAGAAAGTTAGGACAGTATTATAAGGTTGAACTTTTACAGGAAGATATCCAGGCAGATACGGTTTCATTCTATAAACAGGGTGAATTTATCGACCTGTGCGAAGGTCCCCATGTTCCACGGACAAGTTATCTTGAAAACGTAAAACTTGAACGGATTACAGGAGCTTATTGGAAGGGAAATGAAAAGAAGAAGATGTTGCAGAGAATCTATGGGACGGCGTTTTTTACTAAAGCGGCGTTAGAAGAATATCTGAAAAGGCACGAGGAGCAGAAAAAGCGAGACCATCGAATACTAAATAAAAGTTTGGAACTTTTCAGTATTGAGGAAGATGCTGGCTCAGGCCTTATATTCTGGCATCCCAACGGTGCTATAATGAGATACATCATTGAAGATATATGGCGCAAGGCGCATTTGAAGAACGGCTATAAATTTGTATATTCACCACACATCGCTAATAGTGAATTATGGGAGATTTCGGGACATATGCAACATTATAAGGAGAATATGTATCCTCTTATGGAACTTGATACGCATAAAGTGCAGTTGAAACCAATGAATTGTCCAGGGCATATTTTAATATATAAATCAAGAACAAGAAGTTACAAAGAATTACCTTTAAGATTATGCGAACTTGGAACTGTCTACAGATATGAACGCGCGGGTGTAGTTGGAGGATTATTTCGCGTCAGGGGCTTCACTCAAGATGATGCACATATTTTTTGTGAAGAAGAAAAAATTGAGGATGAAGTGATCCACGTATTAGAATTCATGCAAAGGGTTTTGCGATTATTTGAATTCAAGGATTATAAACTCCTTTTAAGCACCAGACCGGAACGCTTTGTAGGAACTGTTGAGAGGTGGAATAGAGCAACCGAAGCATTAAAAAAAGCACTACAGCGACTAAACTTACAGTATGAAATAAGTGAAGGTGGAGGGGCATTTTACGGACCAAAGATAGATATTAGTATAAAAGATTCTATGAACCGTTTCTGGCAGTGTTCCACAGTCCAGATTGACTTTAACCTGCCCGAGAGATTTCAGTTGAAATACGCTGGTAAGGATAATATTGAACATAGACCCGTTATGATTCATAGAGCCATCTTAGGTTCACTCGAAAGGTTTTTTGGTATTTTAATAGAACACTTTGCAGGAATATTTCCATTATGGCTATCACCCATACAGATTGCTATTTTGCCAATCAGTGAAAAGCAACTAAATTATTCTGAATCAATATATAATACACTTACTCAACAAGGCATAAGATGTGAAAAAATATTTGATAAAAAAAATATTTCAAGTAGAATAAGAGAGTGTATTACAAGGAAAATCCCATATATGCTGGTAATAGGTGAAGCGGAAGAAAAGCAGCAAAAAGTAGCGGTGAGGACTTTAAAAGAAGGGCATATAGGGAATTTTTCCATACCTGAGTTCTTATTAAAGATTCAATTAGAATTAGTTGTCCCCAACATTTGATACCGCAAACCCAAAAGTCAAAGGTCAGAACTCAAGGATTAAGAAGTTCTAAGTTGCTAAACTCACAAACTCGTAATAAAATATCAAATATTTAGTATTCATCATTGAAGTATTTAAGAAACTACCTTACTTGTAAGATTTGAACTTACATAGAATAAATAGATTCATAAAAAGTCGTCAGGTTCGGCTTATCGATGAAGAAGGTAAAAATTTAGGTATTGTGAATATAGAGGAAGCGCTGAAAATAGCGGAATCCAGAGGATATGATTTAGTTGAAGTATCACCGTCGGCTGTTCCGCCTGTTTGCAGAATGATGGATTATGGTAAATATAAATACGAATTACAAAAAAAGGAAAAAATGGCAAAGAAAGCACAAAAAAAAGTTGAATTAAAAGAACTCAGACTTGGTATTGCAATAAGTGACCATGATTTAGGAACAAAAATTAGAAGAGCAAAAGAATTTTTACAGGACGGTGATAAAGTTAAATTTACCCTTATGTTTAAAGGTAGGGAAATGGGGCTTATAGGTCGTGGAGAGGAATTATTAAAAAGATGTATTGAATATTTGAAAGATATTTCTATAATAGAGAAACCCGTAGTTAGAGAGGGTAGAAGAATGATGGTGGTGCTTGCCCCCCAGAAAAAATTGTCAAAAGGAGGAAATGTAAATGCCGAAGTTAAAAACCCGCAAGTCGGTGGCAAAAAGGATCAAAATAACGGCGAAGGGCAAAGTAAAATACAATAAACCGGCAAGGAGACATTTACTCCAAACCAAGTCCACTAAGACCAAAAGACAACTCAGAAAACAGGCAACCTTGCGATTAAAAGCAAAAATAAAAAGATTTAAAGCAGAGGTTCCTTATGCAATTTAAGAACGATTTAATCTTTACTTTTTAACCAGTTTTTAATGAGAATAAAATATACTGCCCGCAAAAAACGTAAGAAAATACTCAAAAGAGCCAAGGGTTTTGTAATGGGTAGAAGACGCTTATACAGGACCGCAAAAGAGGCCGTTCAAAGAGCACTTGCTGCAAGTTATGTTGGCAGGAAATTAAGAAAAAGAAGCTTCAGACGACTTTGGATTACTAGAATTCAAGCTGCTTGTAGATTATTAGGTTTTTCCTATAGCGCTTTTATTAACGCATTGAAAAAAGCAAATATTAATCTAAATAGAAAAACATTGGCTGAGGTAGCGTATAATAATTTAGAACACTTCAAGTCCATAGCCACTGAAGCCGGGCTTGAAATTAAGCATGTTTCAATTTCGTAACAAAGTTACATAAAGGTAGCATCTTTTTATATATAAATGAGGAATAGACGTTGCTATAGATTACAAAAGGGAAGAATAATTTAAAAATTTTGAGAGAAATACATATGTGTAAAAGGTTGTGGGGTATATGGTGTGCGATATATTTATTTATATGTCTGAATATGAATGCCCAATTGTGTATCTGTAGTGACGGAGTTTGCCTCACACCATCTAATTGCGTATGTTGTACGGGAGGCCCTCCACAAGAAAGTCCACAAGATAAAGCAAAATCATTAAAAGACCAAGCAAGCGGTTTTATTAAAGATGGTAGTTGTAATGATAAATGCAAGGAAGAGTTTGATAGTATGAAGGCAGCAAAAGAGTGTGTTGAAAAAACAGAACAATGTAAGGCAGATACGGAGGATTATGAAAAAAAGCAGAAAGACTGTGATGCTGCTAAGGAGAAAACGAAAAGTGCATGTACGACCCCCTCTTCTCCAGATTCTCCAGAATGTGCAAGTGCGCAACAGGATGAACAGCAAACATGTAATGCAGCCACAGAAGCTAAGGATAAGGCGAACAAGTCCTGCGGTGATGCTAAAAATGCTTGCCCTGGAATAAATGGACTTGATGGTAACGATGGAAAACCACCTACAAGTGAGAATGTTGGCAAGGCGTATAATGAGGCGGTAGATAATTTAAGCAGTAAATTAGGTGCTTATAAAGGTTGTTGTTTTGCCGCTACAGGAAAAGGAGCTTTTTGTGGAATTGTTCCACCTAAACATTCAAATCATTCAGATAATGATATTATATTCTTAACTGCAATACTTTTCCCATGCCTTGCATTGTTCCTGCTAAAGTTTCTACAGTATATAAAAATAAAACAACGTATCTAAAAAACTCAAATGTCAAAACTCGAAGAGAGTGAGATAGTAAGATAGTTTTTTAAATACTGAATAGAATAATTATACCAAAAGAAAATTGATTTTCAAGTATTCACCCTCACCCAACCCTCTCCCATCAAGGGAGGAGAACCAAACGAGCAAACCATATCTCCTTGTTTGCCATTAATTTCGATAATTGCATTAATAAGTGATGGCAACTTTTGACTAGTATGTGCTATATAGCTACGACAAAGATGTTCAGGATTCAAATATAAAATATTCAATGTTCAATATTAAATTTTCAATAAATTTTCCTAAGATTATAGCCACAACACCATGAATAAGAGCAAAGGTATTATACTGCTTTTTATAGTAGGTATATTGGCAGTTATAAGTGCCATAGCATTGCTTTTTATACAGGTGGGTGCTATGTATAGTATTACAAGTAAGGGATATATAATATTAACCCGCGTTAAATTTAATCTGCAGTCCGCTATGAGTGAAACCCTGAAATTTCTGAATAAAACGCCAAACTTCGGCATTAAGCAATCTGTAAAGATGCTGTATTTAGAAGACGTTCCTGGTTACAAGATGCCAGCAGAGTTTCATAATTTTGCCGAGTTTGAGCAGTATGCACAAAACATACAGGCATTAATCTACGGTTATACACTTGAAGTAGAAGATACTTCAACTAAAGTAAACGTTAATCATCCTGCAAATCCTGACTTCACGCTGAAGCCATCGGCTATATTAATATTAAATAACCTAGCCAGAGCATTAGAGCCGTATGGTTTTGACGTGTTGGATTTAGGTGATAAAGTCAGTTTATATAAAAGCATAATCGGCAGGGATATCATAAATATTGAGGAGTTACAATCAGAAGAAGTTGTTAACGTTTTAGGTGATACTTTTGAGAAAAAGAGAAAGAACTTTGAAATTTTAAAAAATTACATAACGACAAAAGGACTTGAATTAGAAGTTCCAGCTATTGCTAACCTGAATCCGGCAAACTATTGTGACATAAAAATAGAAGATAGGGCAAATTTGATAGAGTATAGACCGGTAATAAATCTCAATTATGCTCCTCTGGAAGTTATATATGCCATTTTACATGGAATATCAGGATACGTATGGGAAAACGGGGAATCCAAAATGTTAAAAGTTGATGATTCAAAAATAGAAAAACTAATAGAAAAGTGGAAGGGGAACCGCCCATTTGTAAAAAATTTTCTGGAATTCAGGCAGTATTTACAAAAACAAAATATATTTAACGCTCACGAGATAGGATTGATAATGGCAGATTTGAATCCATATAGTGTATTTAATTGTAGTAACCCAGATACTTCCGTTTATGTAGATGGGTTTGGATATCCTCATAAATATTCATTATCCTCTTATACAACGGAAGGTATATTTTCACAGTCCGGTATTTATAGAGTTAACCTTGAAAGTTTTGCCTATTATAAAGGTAAGATTATAGCAAGAGAATCGGTTAATTCCATATTACAACTTGAGGAAGTATTTAACCTTGCAACCATATCGGACTTTAAAAAATCCATAGACGGCAAAAAAAGTACGAATGTAACGGTTTTCCCGGATGCTCCTGACTTTGAATTTTTGTCAGGGATGGTCAAACTAAGACCTGTCCAGATAAAGAATTCTGAGTATGAGATTGACTTTAAAACGCAATCAAAAGATATGCTGTCAAGTTTTAAAGGTTTAAAAACGTCTGCTATTATGCCGTCTAATAATGAACTGTTCTTACACGAGAATTTAATAAAGCCAAACAATATCTATGTATATTTCAGTATGAAAAATCTGTCTTCTTTAAGTTTTTCATTCTGGATAAAACCATCATGGGATGGCGAAGAACTTCTTAAGAAAAAGAAAACCGTTGCAAGAATTTTTGATAATGACATATATTATTTTCAGGATGGTAATTTCGTTGCTGATTTTGGATTTGTTCAGGCGATAAAGAACGTAATAAAATGGAAGAAAGGAACCTGGCATTATGTAATTGGCTGGGTAGAATTTTCTAACAAAAAATATGGGAAAGATGGTGCCGGTTTACTTTATAAATTATTGGTAGATGGTGAAAGTTTAATGATAATAAAAGAAGATGTAGGTTCGTTATTCAGTATTTTACAAGGACTCAATAAGATATTTAAAATTGATGTTGATTTCTTTTCAAAGTTATTTCAATCATTGGGACAGACAAATCCGTCCCAATTTATAGATGCCAGTGAGCAGATAATGCTTACTGCAACTGATTCTATTACTTCCAAAAGCGGTAAGTTAAAGTTTACGTTGGGTTCTGCCGATTCTACGGACTACGTAAATAGTTCACTTTCAAACGTAAAAATAGGGCTAAAGGAAAAAATGCCTTTTGTTTCTTATTACCCTGATAATGCAAAAGTTGTCTTTAATATAACTAATAATTATAATGAATGTTTATTAAACCTGGATAATCTGGACGTTGCATATTATCTTCCTGATGGATGGGATGTTGTAGTTGCATATTATCTTAATGATAAAAATATCAATGGTTCAGTACTTCCTTTTAACAAAGGTGATAAATTATCCATTGATTTACAGTTTGAATCAAAATTGCCTATTCGTCTTGAATCTCCGACTATTTTTCAAATAACTGCAAGGTGTTCTTTGCGTTCCCCCTATTACGTGATTAACAACTCAAACTAATATTCTACCGAGCATAGTTTTTTAACTTTTAACTTTTAAACTTGAATTTTTGTAATAACATTAAACTTGGGACTTTTAAGCTTGAAACCTTGTTATGGAGGGGTGCCGGAGTGGTTGAACGGGCGCGATTGGAAATCGCGTGGGCGAGTAAAATCGCCTCGAGGGTTCAAATCCCTCCTCCTCCGCCAAAATAACGTAGACATGTAGACATAAGGTAACTATGGAGCAGGAAGGACAAAGCGGTTTTATCCCACTACATGGAGGTTATCAGAAATTGATGTCCTATCAGATGGCAGAGATTGTGTATGATGCCACGGTATACTTTTGTAATAAATACGTTGGGCAACGTTCCCCTACGTTTGACCAGATGGTTCAGGCAGCCCGCAGTGGTAAACAAAACATTGTAGAAGCAAGTATGGCATCAGCCGTTTCTAAAGAAACGGAAATTAAATTGGTTGGCGTTGCCAGAGCTAGCTTGGAAGAATTACTATTGGATTACAAGGATTTTTTACGTCAGCGAGAATTAACCCTGTGGGATAAAAATGACCCAAGGGTGCAGGAAATACGAAAGATCGGGAAAAGGAAAAATAGGTCCTATAAGTCCTATACGACATATTTAAAAAATCCTTCGGTAGAGGTTGTTGCCAATGCTATTATTTGTATCATTCAGCAGACAAATTATCTTCTTGACCAGCAACTTAGGCAATTAGAAAAACAGTTTATCAATGAAGGTGGAATAAGAGAAAAAATGCTAAAAGCAAGATTAGAAGAAAGAAATAAAAATAAAGAGCACAAAATTTAATTAAGTAATGCTTATTATTAAGTCCAAACTCTCTTCTGTCTTTATTGGTAATCACATATTGCTTAAAACTCTTAAAAATATAAGTAAAACCGCATCCCAACTATTCGTCATTTGTGATAATAATGTTTATCAATATCTATCCAAATTTCAAAACTTTTCTAAAATTATATTCAATAAAAAATTTACTGAAAAGGATAAATCGTTTAAGAATGTAATAGAACTTCTACAACTTTTTATAAAACATAATGTAACAAAAAACGATTATATAGTAATTATTGGGGGTGGAGCATTGCTTGACACGGCTGCTTTTGCCTGTTCTATTTATAAAAGAGGTATTCCTTTTATAACTATTCCTACAACCTTCCTATCAATTATAGATGCAGCTATAGGTGGCAAAAATGGCATTAATTTTAAGGGTATTAAAAATATAATCGGAACTATAAATCAGCCACAATACATTATAATTGATACTTTTTTTCTTGATAAAAATTCAATTCTTAATGGGGTAGGGGAACTTATAAAATATGCAATGATAGGTGGATACGTCCTTTATAAGTTTATTTTTAATAATTCAAATGCCTTAATGAATTATAACAAGAATATTTTGTTTAAGGTGATATATAAATGTGCTAAATTTAAATTAAAAATTGTTGAAAAAGACCCCAACGACAATAATGCAAGACACATTTTAAACTTCGGACATACTATCGGACATTTCATAGAAAGTATTTCAAACTATAAAATATCCCATAGTGATGCAATAATTGTAGGTATGAAAGTGGAACTATTATGTGGCAATAAATATGGATTGATAAAAGATGGATTCCTACAACGTTTCTATAATCTATTGCATGCGTTTAAACCTAAACAAATAATAAATATACCTAACTTTACCTATCAGCAATTTAAAAACATTGTTTCACAAGATAAAAAAAACGAGTGTAAGACATACCTTACTTTATCCATCCCAACGTCTTTTGGTAAAAATAAACTATTTTTTAACGTTCCCATAAAAAATGTTTATAAATATTTTTTACAATCCATATACGAGAATGGATGAAAAGGAACTAATAGGAATACTAACCTTTAATTCGTTTAGTTATAAAAAAACTAAATTTTACTATAAGTTAAAGGAGGATTTTGGTTCACTGTATAATTCATTTTTAAGAGCATCCTTGAGTTATTTTGTTCAAAATAAATTTCCAAGAAGTTTTGTTGATGAATTCTTAAATAAAAAAGATATGTCTTTTGGTAAAAGGGAGTTAGAAAAAGCAAATAAATATAATGTAAAAATTATTACAGTAGAAGATGATAATTATCCACCTCTTTTAAAAGAGTTGCAAAGTCCTCCTGTGGTTTTATATGTAATGGGCAATGTTGCAACTGATTCAGTTAATATCGCAATAGTAGGGACTCGCAACCCAAGTCAGTATGGTGTAAAAATGGCTGAGAAGTTTAGTTATGAATTATCAAAAGTGGGGTTTTGCATTGTAAGTGGTTTAGCAAGAGGTATAGATACTATTGCTCATAAAATTTGTATAAAGACCAAAGGCAAGACATACGCTGTTTTGGGGTCAGGATTACTTAATATATATCCGTCGGAAAATAGAAAAGTTGCAGAAGCACTCATAGAAGCGGGAGGTGCCATAATTAGCGAATATCCCTTGCATTCTCAGCCAGAGGTTCAGAATTTCCCCGCAAGAAATAGAATTATAAGTGGTTTATCGTTAGGCGTATTGGTAATTGAGGCGCCTATTGATAGCGGTGCTCTCATAACTGCTAATTGGGCTATTGAACAAAACAGAGAAGTATTCGTTGTTCCAGGTAATATAAATGTAGAGCAGAGTGTAGGATGCTTAAAATTAGCCCAAGAAGGCGCTAAAATAGTTCTATCTACTAAGGATATTTTAGAGGAATTTCCTGATTTGTTTAAAGAGACAGTAGCAGTTGATACAAAACGATCGGCGCACATTAAGTTATCTGATAATGAAAAATTGTTACTTAACATAATAAAAAGTGATACTCTGACTTATGATGAGATTTGTTACAAAGTGGGGATTCCTATGCAGATGTTAAATCTTCTTTTATTAAACCTTGAGGTGAAAGGATTAATAAAAAAGCTGCCTGGAAATAGATACTCAAGGGGAGAATTGTAAAGCGGTGGCAATTTCTAAATCTTTAATTTTTCAATCTTTAAATTTTTATATAATTGGGCATACTGGCTATATTGATGTAAAAATGGTTTTCAATAAAAACTACCTACTCTTGTTTAAGGCAAAAGGGTGGGGTGTGGGTGAATACGTGAAAATCAATTTTCTTAGATAGTTTTATGGGGAGGGCATAAAATGAAAAGAGTTGGAATAGTAGGTGCTGCCATTACAGAATGTCGAAGTAGGTGGGTAGAAGCGACTTATTGGGAATTGTTTCAAATGGCTGTGCGCGCAGCAATTAAAGATGCTTGTATCTCAACTGATGAGATTGATTCTGTGGTGTATGGAATATACAATGATATTTTTGAACATCAGGCAATCCCTGAAAGTTGTCTTACAGGTTTAATAGGTATGGCAAATAAACCGGGTGTTCGTGTTACTACGGGTGGAGCAACAGGTTTTTATGCTATGCGTGCTGCCATAGCGGAAGTTGCAAGTGGTATGTCAGACTGTGTATTATGCGTTGGAGGTGAAAAAGCCACAGATTGTTTTGATCCTATATCCCAAACTCCTACGCCTATGGTTATTGACACAATTGCAAAATCATGGGACCCTTTTTTTGAATATCCTTTAGGTGCTACGGCAAGTGATTCATACATGCAAATATGTATGGCATATAATGATACTTACCCTGGTGATATTGATGACCCTCTTATTAGAGCAAAAATCGTCGAGATGTTATGCAGACAGGGTAACCGTAATCCTTATGCGCAACGTAGGGATGAAAAGGTTACGGCAGAACATGTTCTCGAATCACGATGGATAATTGCTCCTTTCTTGAGATTATTAGAGGCGTGTATGTATACTGAGGGAGCAGGGGCAGTAATTTTTGCTTCTGAAGAAAAAGCGAAAGAGATTAGTAAGCGAACAGGCAAACCAGTAATATGGGTAAAGGGGGTTGGGGCTGCTAATGAGGCATACGCACCAGGGCGAGGGGGATACTATAAGCCACTTAATAGAATAGTTTCTGATCGCCTTGCCGCTGAAAGAGCATATAAAATGGCAGGAGTAAAACCGTCTGATATTAAAATAGTTGAACTTCACGATGCTTTTGTCGCACAACTTATGATAACAATGGGCGAGCTGGGCTTTGTCCCTATTGGACAAACACGCTCTCTTATTGATAAACATATTATGGCAGATATTCGTGACTTGGGAGATTATAAAGCGCCTCCAGATGGTCAGATTCTTGTTAATCCTTCCGGTGGTCTTATATTCGGTGGACATTTTGTTGGTGGTTCTAATATCTTCTCTCTCTGGTCAGCTCGTAGAGAAATGATTAATAGAAACTTAAGATATGGTTTAGTTCATGGCACAGGTGCTATTAATGCTGTTTATGGTGGTGTTATAATTTTAGAACTTGAAGGGGGGTAGATAAGATGATTGAAAAAGAAGGACAAACTGTCATCAGAGCGGAATTTAATTTGCCTAAAGAGGTTTCTGAAATTACAGGAAGAGATGGTAACAAATATTTACAGTTTAATACTTCAATGTTAACTTTATATAAGCAAACGTATGGAGAACTATCTAGATTTTTCCTTGCTATAAAAGAAGGACGATTAATTGGTAGTCACTGTAGCAAATGTGATCAGGTTATGGTTCCTGCTGCTACGTGGCATTGTCCAAACTGTAATTTTGCTGAAATGAAAGAAATTGAACTTCCGCAGAAGGGTGTTTTAGCTGCAACTGCGCCAATAACTATTTTTCCTTCTGCCTCTTTTATAGGGGAGGCACCATTTTGCAGAGGTTATGTTGATGTTGCAACAAACCACAAAATAGCGTCTTTTCTTCCTTCCCGACTTCGCACGACAACTGGCTTACCCAGGCCGGGAATATTTGTTAAAGGAATTCAACTTAAACTGGTTTTTAAAGATAGAAGAGAGGGAACAATTCGGGATATTTTCTGGGTTCCTATGTCGGAAGTGCCACCACATCTCCAAGATAAAAAAACATTATTGGAGTCCGAATTGAGTTTTGAAACCCCTAAGACACCACAGCTAAAGCATAATGTCAAACTAGAACCTCTATTTAATAAACTTATGATAGCGTTAGACCAGATGTGTGAAAACATAAAAAAAAGCTCCAGAGCGCAGGATAATTTAGCAGGTAAGGAATATACCATAGGCGTAAGAACAGCAGGTGGTGATTTCAGTATTTATATTTCTAAAAATCAAATGAAAGTTCAGACTGATGTTGCTAAAGATGTTGACTTTATGCTTGTATGTGAAGATCCAGAAGTTTTTATTAGATGGATTAATGATGGTTCTCTTACCGATGCAGCTGTAGAAGGTTTATTGTGGCTACCCAATCGTGAGGCATTTACGATTCTACCGATTTTAGACCGTTTGCCACGCTCCATCCGCCGCGACCTGAAAAAATAAAAATAGAGCCAAGAGAAAAAAGTGGTAAGTTCTGAGCCAGAAGGCAATAGTTAAAGGTCGAAGTTCAAAAGTTTAAGGTTTAATGAAAAATCTAACTCGTAATAAAATAACTAATAAAATTCCCACTTATAGAATGGTATTTGCAAATACCCTTTACAAAAGGGGAATTGTAATGTGGTAATTTCTGGACGGAGGTAGTTAATTCGATATTATACAAATTGCAATGGTGTAATTTTTTGAATGGGAAATGGAAACAGAAACGTTTTTAATTGTTAATTTTTTATTTTGAATTTTAAGTTGCGGCTCCCCGTTTTTATCATTTAATATACAAACGTCGTGGAAAGATATAAGTCTTTTCTTTGTAGCTTTAAAAAATGCTTCCTTTAAGCAGAATCTCCCTGCTAAAAATTCTAATTTTCCCCCTAAACCAACGTATTGTTGTATTTCTTTTGGTGTCAATATTCTTTCTATAAACTTTTTCTTATACTGTTTCACCATCTTTCTTATTCTTGTGTTTTCTACAATGTCTATTCCTACACTAATCATATTTATGAAATTATAAGATAGAAGATTAAAAGAACTCAAAGCTCAAAAGTTTCAAAGAAGACCGACTTGCGAACTCGTAATAAAATAATAAATCTTAAATATTGAATGATGAATACTGAATAAATGGAAATTTCCAACTGTGGTAGTTTCTGGTTTCTGGATGGAATACTTGAAATTTTTTTATTAGTTTTATAATATTATTTCTGTATGAAAAGGATATTTTGTTTAGCAGTGATATTACTTGTTGCGCCAAGCTGTAGAGACGTAACTGATATAAGAAGTGATAGAGGCAGAGGGCAGAGAAGAACGTATAGTTATTCTAAAAATGTGGTATTTAAAGCTGCAAAAGAATCGTTAATTTCTCTTGGATTTGCGCTGGGTGAGATAAATGAAAGTGAAGGTTTTTTATCTGGTGAAACTCCAAGTCGCGGTATACTCGGTTTCCAAAGCGGAGAGGTTGTTGGTATATGGATTAGTGGTGATGGTGGTTTCACCCAGGTGGAGGTTGCATGGAAAAGACGCTCGGCTTTAGACCCAGCTGCGCATGACTGGACTACTCAAATTTTTAAGACAATTGACGAAAAATTAAGTGCAATTATTTCTAAATGATATAAAACGGTATGGCGAATAGAGAAATGAAATTTGTCTAATAACTGACAACTAAATCTTGCGACGAGTAATGTATGAGTTTACTCCGACATTGAGAGATTATAATGATATGACACTATTGTTTCTATCTTATTATTCCCGCGACCGCCTTTGCGAGTAGAGCCTTTTACAGAAATGGCAAATTGCAAAAGTTCTGTAAAATAGCTGTGAAATGAACGGCATAGTAACTATTGTAGATTATGGTTCTCAATATACTCAGTTAATAGCGCGAAGAATCAGGGAATTAGGCGTTTTTTCTTTAATTGTTCCTCATAACGCTAATCTTAATAGTATGTTGGCAAAGTCCGTGGGGATAATTTTGTCCGGAGGTCCTCAAAGTGTCTATGATTCCAATGCCCCCAAACTGAAGTGTGCATTATTAAAAGCAGGGAAACCTATTTTAGGTATTTGTTATGGTGCTCAATTGATTGCTAATAAATTAGGTGGCTTGGTAGAAAAAAGTGTCATAAGAGAATATGGAGCAAATACTATACGACTGACTAATAATGAAAGCATTTTATTTAAAAACATACCGAGTAGTTTTAAGGTGTGGATGAGTCATTCAGACCACATAAAAAAAGTGCCTAAGGGCTTTAGTGTTTTAGCGCAGTCAAATAATAATCTTATAGGTGCATTTGCCAATCCAAAAGAGAAAATATGGTGCGTCCAGTTTCATCCCGAGGTTTATCATACTGAATATGGAAAAAGAATTATTGAAAATTTCCTCTTCTTATGTTGTAATGCGCAGAGGAATTGGGATATAAAGCAAGAGTATAAAAGGATTATAAAAGAGTTGGAGGAAACGGTAAATGGTAATAGGATTTTATGTGCCGTTTCTGGGGGTATTGATTCGCTGGTTTCAACTTGTCTTGCTACTAAGGTATCTCGTAGTGTTTATCCTTTGTTTGTAGATACAGGTTTATTACGTGAAGGGGAATTTGAAAAAGTGAAATATAAATTTAAGACATTGCGACTTCCTATATATAAATATGATGCTTCTGAGCTGTTTTTGAAGGAATTAAAAGCTGTAAGCGACCCTGAGAAAAAGAGAAAAATAATAGGAAATTTATTTATAAAGGTCTTTGAAAGATTTGCTAAGAAAAATGGTTCTATAAAATATATGGTGCAGGGCACGTTATACCCTGATGTTATAGAAAGCGTTTCTCCTTTTGGGTCACCGTCGTCTAAAATAAAATCACATCATAACGTGGGTGGCTTACCAAAAAAAGTGGGGTTAAAAATTATTGAACCATTAAAATGGTTATTTAAAGATGAAGTGAGAACTATTGCAAAGGAACTCGGTATTAATGATGAATTTATAAAATCCCAGCCCTTCCCTGGACCAGGATTCGCTATCAGGATTGTCGGTGATATAACTAAAGAAAAAATTAATATATTAAGAAAATCAGAATCCATAGTGAGAGAAGAGATAGAAAAAAGCGGCTTACATAGTTGTTTATGGCAGTATTTCCCAGTTCTTCTGCCTACTAAAAGTGTTGGCGTGATGGGTGACGCAAGAACTTACCAGTATCCAATTGTCCTGCGGTTTGTGAAAAGCATTGATGGTATGACTGCTGATTGGTTCTATTTAGATGAAAAATTGTTACGAAAGATATCCAATAGAATTGTTAATGAAGTAGAAGGGGTTAATAGGGTGTTAGTTGATACTACTTCCAAACCGCCTGCTACTATTGAATGGGAGTAAGGAATATCTTCCATATCCTGAAAGGGTGACGGCGCGGTTTCTCTAATGTTTTAGTAATACAAAAGATATTAATTTTATTATGCATTATTCGACTGAATCGTCATAAAATGGCAAAATTCCAAGAGTGCGACCAGTTACAGGTCATTTCTTATAGTAGCCGTATTTGTAGTAATAATAATAGGTTGGCGTAATTTCAAGAGGCGACTTATTTAGAATTACTCCTATCACATTTGTGCCTAAGGTATCTATTAGGTGCTTTATCCATCTGCATTTTGCTTTGGAAACCTCTCCTGAGGCTATTACTAATAATAAATTTTTTATGATTCTTACTAAAAATAGCGTTTCACCTACGTTTACTAATGGTGGTGCATCTAATATTACAACGTCGTATTGACTTCTTAATTCACTAAGTAATTGTTCTAATTTACCGGTAGTTACATTCTCTAATATCTCGTTGTGTTTCCATGGGATATCTATGTAACTTATCTTGTTTGCAAAGTCTGGATTGCGAGGGTTTAAATCAAAATACTTTTTTAATTTGCTTGTTAAGCTTTTTGTTCTAAGGTCTAAATCTACTAAGGCGCATCTATATCCGGCTTTTGATAATACAAAAGATAAATTCAATGATATTGTTGTTTTGCCTACATATCTTCCTGTCCCTGATATTATAAACATATTGGTTTTTAAATCGCTCATTTTCTTTATTATTAAAGATGAGATAGATTTATATATTTCTCCTGAGGGGGTGTCTAATTGCTCATCTTTGTAAAGTATTATATTACTCTCATCATTGCTTTTGTCTAAGGGAACCATACCGAGACATTCATAACCCATGTATTTTTTGACATCTACTTCATTTATTATGTTTGGCTCCATATATTCTCTTATATATACGGCAACCAGTCCTAATGCTATACCTAATAGTAGCATAATTGGTAAATATTTAGAAAACCGGAATTCTCTTATCGGTAATAATCTGGGAATACTTCCTATTTCAACGAAACCTTTCTTTAACTCCAATAAATTGGTGTATTTATTTATGTTGTCTATTACGTAATCCAATTGTCTGTTTATCTGTTCTTCTTCTTTGATGTATTTATTAACGCTTGAAAGAGAGGTCTTTACTTTTCCTATTTTATCGTCGTAAATTCTTAACCTCTTTTCTAAATTATCAATCTCTTGTTTTAAATTATTGATAGCTTTATCGGTTTTGATAATGGAGGTTAGTATATCCGTTTCGTATGATTTGAACAGTGCATCCTGTATTGCATTCATTTTTATTTGTAATTTCTTTATATCTGGGTGTTCCATTTTTTTATAAAGAAGTTCGGCAGCCATTGTCATTTTTATTTCATCTAAGTTATTTTTTAATCTTTTGGTTTTATCCGATGCGAATTCATCAAAAAAATCGTCCATTATATATCGTTGTTTAGCTATGTTGCGTAATACCGTTATTTTATCTGTGTTATCTTCGAGAGTTTTTTTTGAGTTATCAATTTTTTGTTGAACGCCGTTTCTTAAAGTTTCTAACTGTTTTAATTCATTCTGTAATACTGTATAGTCATATGGTATATTTTTCCTGAGATTTTGTAATTTCTCTTCTAATTCAGTATGCTGTTTCTTATGGTATTCGAGTTGATTTTTAAACCCCTGGTTCGCATCTTTATATCCATCTTCTAAGAATGCCAAAGTAAATCCAGCGCACACATAGACGGGCATTATGTTGTTTTTAGAATATACGTTGATAACTATTTCGTTTGAGCCAGCCAAATGTAAGTCGTATTTAACTTCTTTAAGGAAGTTTTTTGGCTTTACCAGCTTTTTTCTTTCCTCCTGAAACTGAGCGAATTGCTCCTGTAGATTTTCCATGTCTGATTTTCCTTCAAATATTACGTTGGTAAACTCATTGACGGTGTTTAAAAATGATGATTTATTTGCTTTGAGTATTCTTTTATCTGGTGTTGTTTCTGCTTCACCCACTAGTGGTATGCCAGTTGCAACCTGCAGCGCGATGTCGGAAATGGTCTGATTAGAAATTACTGAGCAGTATGCCTTATATTGAATAGGTCGTGTATATACGAAGATAGAATATACAATGAATGTGGTGAGGAATATAGCAAGAAAATATAAGAAATTCTTCTTTAGTATGTATAAATAATCTTTTAGATTCATCGCTCTTTTACTATATTATTTCCGCTTTGCAATATGGAAATCAGCGAATATCCTGAAAGTATAACAGTCTGTAGGTTCGACCGCGTGGCAGCCACCTTTCTTTTACAAAAGGGAAATTGCGGCATAGGTGGTTAATGTTATTATTCATTTTTTACCGTTAATCATTGAAGGCATTTATTTATCTTTCTCCTCTACCGCTTCCTATATGGAAATTATCGTATATTATAAATATTATTCAGTGATTAATTAAAAAATTAAGAGGAAGAAATAAATTAAGAAGAAAAAAAGAATAAGAATCTGACAACTAATCGCTAATGGATAGTAACTAAAGTATAGTTACTGTTCCGCCTGCTTTTTCAATCTTCTCTTTTGCTGATTTTGAAAAAGCATGTGCTTTTATGTTTAATTTTTTTATTATTTCACCTTTACCTAATATTTTTATTCCGTTATTTTCAATTTTTTTTATTACCTTTTTTTCTAACAAAAGTTGTGGGGTTATTTCTGTTCCATCGTCGAACTTATTGAGTTTATTTATATTAACTATGGTAAATTGTTTCTTGGACATTGCATTACTAAACCCTTTTTTTGGTAGTTGTCTCACCAACGTCATTGTTCCACCTTCCCATGTAGGACGCTTTGAATGCCCGGAGCGGCTTTTCTGACCTTCAGAACCTCTACCTGACGTTTTACCTCCGCCGCTTCCTTTACCTCTTCCCCATATAAACTTTTTTGGCTTCCTGTAATTTAATCTTTTAAATTGCCAGAGTTCTGCCATTGTTATACGACTTTCACTTCTCTTGATGCTTCTACTTCTGCCTTTGTTTTTAACTTAGATAATGCAATAAATGTTGCTTTTATCAAATTTGTTGGATTAGTGCTGTTGAACGTTTTACTTAAAGCGTTTTTTATTCCAGCCAGTTCAAGCACTGCTCTTACAGTATCACCTGCTATGATTCCTGTACCAGGTCCGGCTGGCTTTATTAATATTCTTGATGCACAAAATTTCCCGACCACCGTGTGTGGGATTGTATTGTTTTTAGTAACTGCTACTTTTATTAAATTATTTTTTGCTTTATTTATTGCCTTTTGAACTGCAAAGGGAACTTCATTTGCCTTTCCATATCCAAATCCCACGTAACCATTTCTGTTACCAACCACAACCAGAGCAGAAAATGATAATTTTTTACCTCCTGCGGTTACTTTTGCACATCTTTTTATGGTTAATACTATTTCTTCAAGTATTCCTGGATCAAGTCCTAATTCACTATATGTATACGTTTTATACTGTTTAGTTATCATTTCTACCTTATTTCATTAATTATTAATTTTTTATTATTCATAATTTAGAATTTAAGTCCTCCCTCTCTTGCTGCTTCTGCAAATGCTTTAATTTTACCGTGATAGCGATAGTGTCTTATGTCTAATACTACTTCAATAATGCCTGCGCTTCTTGCTTTTTCAGCAATTAGATGTCCCACCATTTTCGCTGCATTGATATCGCTGGTTTTTTTTAACGTTTTCAATTCTTTTGACAAGGTAGAGGCACAGGCAACCGTTTGTTGGTGTACGTCATCTATTAATTGAACGTAAAAATGTTTATTAGTTCGTGTGACTGCAAGTCGCGGTTTTACAGGAGTACCAAAAATCTTTTTCCTTCTTCTTAATATCCTTCTCTTTCTTCTTGCTAAAGTTTTTACCATTATTTTTTTGGCGGTCCTCCACCTGCCCCGCCTGTGCCCGCCGCAATTGCTTTCCCAGGTTTTTGCTTTACTACTTCACCTTTGAATCTTATCCCTTTTAACGTATAGACGTTAATAGGTCTTACATTTTTGACGTTGATTGCAAATTGCCCTACTAATCGTTTATCTATTCCTTTTATTGATATTAACGTGTTTGTTAAACATTTTACTTCTATGTTATCAGGTATTTGTAATTTTATAGGATGGTTATACCCTACATTTAAAACAAGTGTTTTGCCCTCTACTTTTGCATTATATCCAACACCTATAATTTCTAATTCTTTTGTAAATCCTTGTTGTAATCCTAAAACCATATTTCTTATTATTGACCATACAGTTCCTTGTAACGCTTTGTGTTGTTTTTCATCTGACGTTCTATTAACTAATATACTGTAATTGTTATTGTCTATGCTGACTGTTATACCCTCTGGTATAGAAAATTGCAGGTTGCCGTTTTTATTACTCAATTTTAATAAGTTATTTTCTAACTGGCAGTTGATGTCCGGCGCCACTATTATTGGTTTTTTTGCTAACTTACTCATACTTACCAAATATAAAACAGCACTTCTCCACCAACTTTTTCCTTTCTCGCCTCTCTATCACTGAATACCCCTTTGGTTGTACTTAATACTGCAATACCAAATCCATCGTTGACCCGTGGTATCTTTTCTAATGGTACGTAGACCCTTCTACCAGGCTTACTGATTCTTTTTACTTCATTGAAAATTTTTTCCCCATTGGGTCCATATTTCAAATATATTCTCAGAAGATTAACGTTTTTTCTCCATTCTATAACCTTGTAATCCTGTATATACCCTTCTCGTTTTAAAACGTTCACTATCCGTTCACTGAATTTTGAATATGGAACGTTTAAAGCAGAATGTTTAGCATCACTTGCGTTTTTTATGGATACTATTAAATTTGAAATTGGGTCTATACTTGCCATGTTACCAACTTGATTTTTTTACTCCGGGTATTAGCCCTTTTGAACCTAATTCCCTGAAACATATCCTGCACAAGGCAAATCTTCTCATATATGCTCTTGTTCTTCCGCATAATCTACATCTGTTTTTTCTTCTTGTTTTGTATTTCGGTTCCTTTAAGTCCTTTAATATTTTTGCTAATCTTGCCATTTTTCATCCTTTCTGAATGGGAATCCAAGTTTTTGTAGTACTTCAAAGCATATTTTTTTTCTCAAACTTTTCTTTATTCCGTTATTGCGAAATACTATGGCAATGTCCATTCCATTTGAAAATTCACTTTTATCCCTTGGCACTTCTGGAAATATAAATTGCTCCGGTATTCCGAAATTATAATGACCTGTTTTGTCAAATGATTTAATGGAAAACCCCCTGAAATCCCGGATTCTTGGTATTGCTATACTAATTAATCTGTCCAGGAATGCATACATTCTTTTTTTTCTTAAAGTTACTTTCAATCCACATTCCATTCCTTTTCTTAATTTAAACCCTGCGATGGATTTGCGGGCTCCTATAACGACTGGCTTTTGTCCGGTAATCAACGCAAGGTCACCTACCATTTGTTCCAAAAAGTTCTTTTGTTCCTTTGATTTACCCGTTCCCATATTAATTACGATTTTTTCTATATAAGGTACCTGTAAAGTATTTTTTAGTTTATACTGTTCCATTATGTAAGGTATTACCTCATTTCTATATTTTTCTAATAATCTTAAATTACCCATTTCCATTCATTAAACCTTGAACTTTTAGATTTTGAGATATACTTTGGAGGTGTTATTTCCTTCATCGTTTCTTATTTCTTAGCGGGGTAGGGTATAATCTGCTGGCATTTTTTACATTTCCTGAGTTTTTCTTGATTTTCAGTTGTTGTATATCCTATTCTTGTTGGTTTTCCACAACTTGGACATATTATCATTACGTTTGATATGCTTATGGGATGAGGTGCTTGTAATATGGCTCCACGCCTGTATTCTGGCGAGCGTTTGTGATGTTTAAATTTTACGTTCACGTTTTCCACAATCACCTTATTTTTTTCTGGGTATGCTTTTAATACCTTCCCTTGTTTTCCCTTATCGTCTCCTGTTATAATTTTAACTATATCTCCGGCTACAATCTTCATATTACACCATTTTTATGGCTAAAAGCCCATAGCAACAAGAAGTGGTTAGTGAGCAGTGGTGGTTTTTGACAAAATTTATTGAATATTTGATATCGAACATTGAATATTTTATATTCGATGAATTCTGATTTTCTATTGCAATGGTTGTGTTTCTTTTACATTCTACAATATTAATTATTGAATATTCAATGTTCATTGTTATACTACTTCTGTAGCCAGTGATACTATTTTCATGTATTTTTCTTTTAGTTCTCTTGGTACTGGACCAAATACTCTCGTTCCTTTAGGGTTACCATCTTTATCTATTAAAACTACTGCATTATCATCAAATCTTATATAACTACCATCCGCTCTTTTGATGGGGAATTTAGTTCTTATTATCAATCCTACCACTTTTTCACCTTCTTTTATATTAGAACCTTTACCCACTTTCCTTACGGACCCTGTTATTATATCTCCTACGTATGCATATTTTTTCTTTGAATATCCGATTGGACCAAAACAATGAACTATTTTAGGTCCCGTATTGTCAGCCACGACTAATAGCGTTTTTATTTGTATCATAATTTATTACTGTTGATTGTTCGCCGTTAATTCATTAGTTTTACCATATTGTTTTGCATGGCTTATTACTTTTATTAGTTTCCATCTTTTTAACTTGCTTAGAGGTCTTGTCTCCATTATTTCCACATAATCGTCTTTTTTAGATAAATTTTTTTCATCGTGAACATAACAAGTTGTTCTTTTTGTGTAATATCTCTTGAATTTGCTATGTAATAACCTTCTTTCTACTACTACCACTCTGGTTTTGTTCATCTTATCACTTTTTACTATGCCTTTTAATACTTTCCTTCCCTGTTGCTTGCTTTTTTCCATGTTTTGTTCCATAAAAGAAGCGCTATTATAAATAGTTTTTTTTATTAAACATTGAAATTGATGGGTTTACAGATGTTTAAGCGCTAACCTGACACCTTCAACCATATTGACAAGTTTTTTATATGATATGTTCCAGCTTCTTGTTCTTAGCCCACAATCGGGCGTTACGTATATTCTTTTGGGATCTCCTAACAGTTTAACAGCCCATAATATTCTGTCTCTTATAAGTTCTGGTGATTCAACAAAGTCAGTATGTATATCTAATACACCAATGCCTAATGCAAAATCATAAGGTTTAAATTTTCTTAATATTTCATAACCAATTCTTTTTTCTGCTTGTGCTCCTAATGATTTTGTATCTCTATTGGCAAATTCTAAAGCAAATAATTTAACTTTGCCTTCCCATTTTTCAATGTGGGGGAATAACTTCTCATATAAACTGAAACATATATGAACGCTGAAAGTGCATTTTAAATTATTTAAACTGCTGCCTATTATTTCAATAGCCCAGCCAACTTCATCACTATGAGTTGTTAATGCCGGTTCATCTATTTGTATCCATTCAGCTCCGCTTTTTACTAATTCTTCTATATTCTTTCTTATGATGTTGAACGAAACATCCTCTAAAAATTTCTTACGTCCCGTTTCTACGTTTTCTATGCTGTTTTTACTTCCTAACTCATTGACGTTTGTATAATATTCGTCGTATGACCAATCACACAGTGTGTAAGGTCCTGTAATAGGAATCTTAATTTGTTTGCTGGTATACCTCTTTATCTTTAAAAATTCATCTACGTGATAGGGTTTTTTTAAACTTACAGGACACGTTACAGTTGCTTTTTTATAGTATTTATTGTCAAATGATCTTACTTCACCTATTAATTTAAATCCATTACAGAATTTTAACGGATATTGATACATTTCTACTCTATGTTGCTCACCGTCAAAAATCCAGTCCAACCCTGCCTTTTCTAGCAATCTGACGGCGTAAAGAGAGGAATAATCAATTATCCTCCTTTTTTCTTCTGGCGTAAAATTTTTCTTTTTGGCAAGAATTTGTAGCAATTCCTCATTTTCTATATTTAAAAACTTGCCCCATTTCTTTGCTTCATTAATGTCATCATCGTTTATCGCTAATCTTGCAAATGGTTTAGTTCTCCATAACGGTTTTGCCAAACTCCCTATTTCAAATGTGCTAAGCATTATTATTATTTTGTAATTACTATTTGCTTGTTTATTCTATACTTTCCATTCTTTTCTGCCTGCTGTAAATCTTTTTTGACTTGTGTCAATACGTTTATTTTTCTAATGGCATATTCCAAGGGTAAAAATTCAAAGTCAGGGGCACCTGAAATGATGATATAGGAGGGATTTATTCTATTTTGTAAATTTACTATGAATTGTTTTATTGATTCTTTATCTTCTATCTTTGTAGAAGCGTTGTTAAGTATGTTCGCAAATATTCCTTTATCTTGTGGCCATTTTACTTTTACAATTTCTTCTAAACTGTTGTAGGTAAAATCTATGCCTATCCCATCTATATTCTGGTCCAAAAGAAACTGCAATGTTTGTTTTTCTATCGCCCTGAAAAAAGTATTTACTATTAAATTGATGGGGAGACATTCCTTTCTGATTTTATTTACTAATATCGTGAAATGTTTCTTAAGTTCAAAATTAAAGTTAAACAATATGTATGGTTCCTGTAGTATTATATATTTATAGGGACGGCCATCAGCCACGCCTGTTTTTTTGAAACACAGGTATTTTATCGTCTCTGTTAATATGGTTACTATTGTGCTATAATCAGCATTAGAGAAGAACTTAAACATACCTAAGGAGGGTAGGAATGCTGTGTTACCAAATCTAAAATATTTAGGATATATTTTCTTAAAGTTAAATTTTATTTTTCTGGGTAATAATATTCGTCTGTAAAAACAATTAGTTTCAAAGTATCTAACCAGTCCGTTGACTTCTGTCCCTTTTATTAGAACAGAGAAAGGTCTTAATAAATCCTGCCAGCAAAGTAAGCCATCAGAAACCAGGTCAATGTCTTTTGTTATCTTTTTTAAATTGTCGTAATCCTTATCAAATGTTTTTTCTAGTTGAAGTATAGTAATTTTTTTACGTTCAAATCTTCTTGTTTTCTCAATCAGATTCTGACTTCTTGGAAAAATGCCATTTAAACTTGTTAATAATTTCATACCAGTATTTTATTTAATCTATACATTAAGTATGATGCTAATTGTAAATTATTATACAGGACGTGTTCGACATTTATACCACAGTTCCATTTTAATTCTATTAATTGGTTGATAAGTTTCTCTAATAATTCTGTGGTTCTGGCTTCTATTTTTGTTCTGTCCTCCATTAGATATTGTTCCGTTTCAGGAGGAAATTCAACACCTAACCATTTCATAAACTCATAGTCCTCTGTACTTGCAAGTGGGGCAATGCTGATGTATATAGGTTTGGGTATGATATTTTTCTTGCTACATTGGTTACAATACCCTTCAATTACTTTTCTTGCATTTTCTAATTCAAATACAATCTGTGAAACGAAAAATTCCATACCTGCTTTTGTTTTTTCTATGAGTTTTTCTATTTCGTTTTTTCTCGTAAAAATGGTTATACCCCCTATTTTTACGTTATGTTTCCTGAACCTTTCGGCCGCTTTAATAGGACCTATTCCAGGATACTTTTTACTGCTTGATTCACCTCCTACAAATACAATTTGCTGTATTTTATATTGATTAACTGTTTCGTTAAACCATGTTTCTAATTCTTTTTCCGTAATGACAGGACATACTTTATATGCAATAACTTCTACATCAGGGTAGAATTCTTTTATATTGTTACTAAAACTCCTATTATCTATTTTTGGTTGATACGTTAACGTTCTTGTTCCTCTTGTAGTTTCATCTATTACTTCTGGTATGCCGACAATTTTAATATTATTACTTTTTAAGACGTTAGCAACTTCGTATGCTTTTCTTTTGACCTTTTCCTCAGCCCACTTTAAGGGAGGAGGTATTACATTAAACATCAAATTCATAAAGTGGGTATTATATAAATTATCGTATGAAAATAACGTATTGTGTGTGAAAAATCAGATGTATATCAAAATGGGGCAAGCGTATGGAGGGTGAGAGGGATAAATGATTGGAGGGGTCCATAAGAGAAGAGGAGTTTTGGTGGGCGGTAGAGGATTTGAACCTCCGACCCCTTCGGTGTCGACGAAGTGCTCTATCCGGGCTGAGCTAACCGCCCTTAAAAATAGCCATTAGTAATTGACTATTATAACAACACTCTTTCTTTTTCTATGCACAATTATAATTTTCTAATTAAATTTTGGGCAACTATTGAACAACCTTAGATCTTTATTATCAACAAATCCCGACGCTTACTGACTGCTTGCTCGTCTTTGTGCGCTTCGCGGATAATTTGCTAGTTTTACTTGCCCTTACATTAAAAGTTTCATATACTAAATAATAACGGTTGAAGATACTTGCTGTAAAAATATACTATTATGCCAAAAGGGATTTCCACAATAGCAAAAAATATAAAGAAGTATCAAGAAAAGTAAGATATTTCTCAAGATAAATTATCAAACTAAGTTATCAAAACCTGCTGGCATCACTCTACATATAATTACAAAAATTGAATCCGGGGCAACATCCGATCCAAGAATTGAGACAATTAAAAAGATAGTTAAAGTTTTGGATATTAAGGTAGGTGATTTGATAAGATAATAAATAATAAAATTTTGAGTTAAAATAAAATTATGAATCAGGAATTAGCTAATGTTATAAAAATTTATACTACGGGTACCCATAAACAATTGAGTAGCTATTTAGATGAAAAATCTAAATATACTCTTATAGGGATGCTGGTTGATTTATTAACAATGTATATAAATGATAAAAATTCTTCTACTATAAGAGAATTTATTACTGTTACATTGGCTGGTTATCAACATAAGCAAGGCAAAATAGGATACAATGGTTTTAGACAAGATGCTTTTATTGCTGGCAAAACTATAAAATGAAGCGAAACCCAAAAATATAGACACAGAAGAGTTTGAAAAATATGCCAAAGGAGAAAGAAAGACGCCACCGGCTAAACTCAATGGTGGTGGAAATTTTACCGATTATACACCTGCACGATTAGAAAAAGATAAAAAAGAGAAAGATTTAAATATGCTAGTTAGCGGTTTTATTGATGGAAAACTTATTTATATATTAGAATTTCCATTTACTTGCTCAGATTTTGTAGAAAACCTTAAAATACAAATTAAAAAATGGAGTGCTAAATTAAAAGGTAGTAAAACCACTAAGGGGCAGTTTCTAAGAAGCGCTACTTTTGATTATAGAAATTTTATTAAATGCCCTGATTTAAAAATTATTTTTCTTTTAAATAAAAAAGAGTTGGCAAAGTATAGAAAATATATATCTAATGGTTTTTATGAATTTTTATTAAAACATGCAAAAAATGAATGAAAATTATTTAAACAAAATAATCTGTGGCGATGCTCTGAAGGTTTTAAAATCTTTGCCCGATGACATAGTTGATGTTGGGGTAACTTCGCCTCCTTATAACAAAGGCGAAAACAAAAAAGGATGGCTTGTTGCCAATGTTAAATATAGTGGAGCATCAGATAAATTACCAGAAGATTTGTATCAAAAAAATCAAATTGAAGTTTTAGACGAAATTTATAGAATAACCAAACCCGGTGGTTCTTTTTTCTATAACCATAAACTTAGGTGGGAAAGAGGAAAATTATTACATCCAATGGATTGGTTAAGAATGACTAAATGGATAATAAGGCAAGAAATGATTTGGGACAGAATGATTGCAGCGAATATCAGAGGTTGGCGTTTTTGGCAAGTAGATGAAAGAATTTATTGGTTATATAAACCCATAGAAAATAAACTGATAGGTAAAGAATTAAAGCCAAAACATGCTTTGCTAACCTCCATTTGGCGCTTCCCCCCTGAAAAAAACAATCCCCATCCAGCACCTTTTCCATTAGAGTTACCCATACGGTGTATTTATTCTGTTATGGACGATAAGAAGAATGGGTTAGTGATTGATCCTTATTGTGGTAGTGGGACAACATTAGTGGCTGCTAAAATATTAGGATATAATTTTATTGGTATAGAGATATCAGAAGATTATTGTAAGTTTGCCCAAGAAAGAATTAGAAATTATAAAAATGAAGAGAAATTTGCTAAAGAAGAAATTGCAAAACATATTGTAGTTAAGACATTTAAAGAAAGGAAACAAAAAGGAGAATTCACTGGTAAATATGGGCGCCAAAATAATAAACAAGAAATACAGGCACCCTTAAAACTTTTTGACACTTAATAAAAAATAAAAAGACAATAAAATATAGTCTATCAATATGAAATACTAAAAGTTTCGCATAAAGGTGTGGTTCACGGGGGGTTTGCCTTTGCTGTTATGTAAATGTGGTATGGAAAGAGAAGTCAAACGATGCCTCCTCTCTTAATGGAAGCTTGCTAATCAAATTATGCCTTAAGGGTATAAATAAAATGGTTAGTAAGAAAGAATTTACCGCCGGAGCGAAGCAAAGATGCGAGGGTGAGGCAAATTGTTTATGGTGGAGCTGATGGGATTTGAACCCACGGTCTCCAGAGTGCGATTCTGGCGCTTTACCAGTTAAGCTACAGCCCCTACCTGCTTAATTTTATATTTTTTTAATTATAATAATAATAATGAAGATTTCGGCGTCTAAGTTGGCGGATATTCCTAAAATTTTTATAATCGTTAGTAAATTCCATCTTTCTATTAGTCAGAATTTATTAAAAGGTGCAATAGATATACTTAATAAAAATGGTATTACCGAAGATAATTATGCTGTTGTTTATGTTGATGGGGCTTATGAAATTCCCATAGTTTTAAAAGAGGTATTAATTCACAAAAAGCCGGATGGGGTGATTGTTGTAGGAGCCATTATAAAAGGCGAAACAGAACATTATTATTTTTTGGCTAATTCTGTTATTCCTAAAATATTGGATTTATCTCTTGAATTTAAAGTTCCAATAACCAATTCAATAATTGTTTGTGAAAACGAACAACAGGGGATTGAGAGGGCAGGAGGCAAAGTTGGTAATCGTGGCAGTGAGGCGGCTAATGCTTTACTTAATACTCTTTCCATTATAGATCATATTAAACCACTATAAATAATGGTGCAGATTAATTCAAAAGGAGTTTTGCGCCAGATTTTTGGGTTAATAATGAGTTATATGTATCAGTATGAAGTTACGAAGAAAAAGAATACCGATTTATACGCCTTTTATAAGGGTTTGTATCTAAACTTTACAGAGAAAAATTATTTGCCTAAAGATTTACTTGACTTTGCTCAGAGGGTCATAGATTATACAAAAAGTAACACTGAACATATTGATGGTATATTTTCAGTCTATCTGGATAAGGTGAACGCTCAAAAAACCAGTGTAGTCGATTATACTATTTTACGAGTTGGAACTTCTCTTATTTTATATTATTTTGAAGAGATTAATCCTATAAGTGTGATAAACGTTGCCATTGAAACGTCTAAGAAATACAGTGGAGAGAATTCATACAAGTTTATAAATGCAGTATTGGATAAGGTTTACAAAAGACATTGCCCGATGGCAAAGCATCAGGATTTGCAAAATCGAATGTCTAATAAAAATAACGATCTAGCTAGTAATGATTCTATAAGTTCAGAACCTGATTCTACTCTTACTACTAACTGAATCTTGTAAAATCGGAGAGGCTGGGATTCGAACCCAGGAACCGAGAAAAACCTCGGTCAACGGCTTAGCAAGCCGCCGCATTCAGCCACTCTGCCACCTCTCCATATATTTTGTTGCTATTGGCTGGGGAGAAAGGATTCGAACCTTTACTAACTGATCCAGAGTCAGTTGTGCTACCGTTACACCACCCCCCAATCTCATAATTGAATGTCGCCCTTATTCGGAATGGTGCCACTCTAATTTTAGGAAAATTTATTGAAAATTTAATATTTAATGCTAAATATTTTATTTGATGAATTCTGTTTCCCTCCTCTAAAGCTTGTATCTCTTTTACACTTTTCATTATTCAGTATTTAACATTTGTTATTTTTTATTTTATTACGAGCTTACGAGTTTAGAGCGGTAGATTTCTTCGAAACTCTTGGCTTTTGAGTTTTGCCCTTTAACTCTCGCGTTCTTCTTGATAACTATTAGCTGATAGCGGAGAACTGATTATGATGTTGGTTTTGGTGCTTTTGCTCCATATAGAGATCTACTTTGCCTTCTTGCTTCTACACCCTGGCAATCATATACTCCTCTTACTATGTGGTATCTTACCCCTGGTAAATCTCTTACTCTCCCACCTCTAACCAATACTATAGAATGTTCCTGTAAGTTATGCCCTTCGCCTGGAATGTATGCTGTTATTTCTTTGCCATTAGATAATCTTACCTTTGCGATTTTTCTTAGAGCTGAATTTGGCTTTTTTGGAGTCATTGTTTTTACAATTAAACAAACCCCTTTTTTAAATGGATTTCTTATAAGTGCCGGTGATTTAGTTCTTGCTCTTGCTTTTTTCCTTCCTTTTTTTACTAACTGATTAAATGTCGGCATAACAGCAGCGTATTATATAATTAAAAGTGAAAAATAAAAGATAGGGGAGTAAAATACTTCGTTTGTTAGGTGCAGCCCTCTTTATAAATCTCTAAATCTCCAACTCCCTCTTCTAATTTTCAATGTTAAATTTTCAATAAATTTTGTCAGAAATTACCACTGTTCACTGACCACTACACTTTTTATTATTGGTCATTGGCTTTTGGCTGATGGTTATTGAATCTGAAATTGAAAAGAGGCGTATATATGGGTTTTTCTGAAGTTAAGGTGCTTTTATATAATGTGATTGAATTTACGTTAGTTGTTCCAAACGTAGTGTCTTTATGTTTGACCAACATTTCATTTACTTTATTAAAGAATGGTGGTTTTTTAAATCTACCTATTGTTATATGGGGGTGAAAACTTTTTTCCACTTCATACGTTATTCTTAATTCGTTTAAGAGGTTATTTATTTGGTTATATAGATTAATAATTTTATCTATGTTATTTTTTAATCCTATCCACATAATCCTTGCTTTTTGTGCGGAAGGGAATACGCCTAATCCTTGGATTTGTGTATCAAATGAGTTGCTTTTAAACGTTTGCTGCATAATTTTGTTTCGCATTAGATCAACTATATTTTCATCAATGTCCCCAATAAATCTTAGTGTAATGTGTAAGTTTTCTCTATCAACTTTTTTTATGTTGTTAAACACAGGTAAGATGTTTTCCTTGTTAAATTTATCTATAGTATTTTTTATTTTCTCATCAAGCGAAAGGGCGAAAAATACTCGCATTTGGCTTATTGAAAGGCACTTAATCCTGTAATATATTCTCCCAAAATTAATGTATGTATTTCATGGCTTCCCTCATACGTTTTAACAGATTCTAAATTCGCCATATGTCTCATTACAGGATATTCCAATAAAATGCCATTTGCGCCTAAAATTTCCCGTGCCAATCGTGCAATTTCTAAAGATATAAAAACGTTATTTCTTTTTGCAAGTGATATCTGTGCAAAGTCAGCTCTCCCTTTATCTTTCAATCTTCCTAATTGTAGGCAAAGAAGTTGTGCTTTAGTTATTTCTGTTATCATATATGCTAATTTTTCTTGTGTAATCTGGAAACCACCAATTGGCTTGTTGAACTGTATTCGTGTATCAGAATATTTCACGGCTGTTTTGAAACAATCTAATGCAGCGCCTACGGCTCCCCATGCTATTCCATATCTTGCTTGTGTTAAACACATAAGAGCAGATTTTAAGCCGGATGTTTTTGGTAATCTATCTTCTTCGCTAACTTCTACGTCTTCTAATACCAATTCACCTGTATCGGAGGCCCTAAGGGATAATTTCCCTTTTGTTTCAATTGCTTTAAATCCTTTGGATTTGGTATTTACTATAAAGCCCTCGATAATGTCATTTTCGTTTTTTGCCCAGATAATTGCAATATCAGCAAGCGTTGCGTTCGTAATCCACATCTTTGTTCCATTCAGTATCCATTTATCGTTTCCTGCCTTTTTCGCTCTTGTTTTTAAGCCGGCGGGATTAGAACCGAAGTCGGGCTCAGTAAGTCCGAAACAGCCAATTATTTCACCCCTTGCTAATTTTGGTAGATAGTATTCCTTTTGTTTTTCAGTCCCAAAAGTATATATTGGATACATAACCAGTGCTGATTGGACAGAGGCAAAACTTCTTACTCCGCTGTCCCCATATTCTAATTCCTGCATTACCAGTCCATAAGCAACGTTATTTAATCCTGCACATCCATAACCTTGTAAATTACAACCTAACAAACCCATTGCGGCTATTTTAGGAATTAATTGAGTGGGAAACTTTCCCTTCTCATAATAATCAGCTATTATCGGTTTTATTTCTTCTTCTGCAAATTTTCTTACTGAATTTCTAACTAATATTTCTTCTTCTGTTAGAAGTGAATCCGTCTCATAAAAATCATAAATATTCTTTTTATCCATATATTTCTCCTTGAATTACCACTCTATATGACACATAATACAACAACTATTGAATCAATGCTTATTTTTACTTTCAACACTTATATTAAAAATGGGTTAGTAAACTTTTCATAACTAATTGTGGTATCTTCTCCATGGCCAGGGTGGACAATTGTTTGAGGATCAAGTTTAAGTAATTTTTCTTTGATGGAATGCATTATTTCTTTGAAACTGGATTTTGGAAAATCGGTTCTGCCTATACTACCTTTAAAAAGGGTATCGCCTGTGAAAACGTGATTTCCTATTAAAAAAGAGGTGCTGCCAGGTGTATGACCTGGTGTATGTATTACTTTTATCGTATATCCTAAAGAACAATCAATTTCTTCTCCATCAGTTAAGAATTTATGTGGTGTTGGAATTTTAGGTGTTTCTAATCCAAATATATTCGCTTGTTCTGTCAGTTTATTTAGCCAAAACATATCGCCTTTATGAATTGCATATTCAACATTGTATATTTCTAAAAAATCTGCTACTTTTCCTGCATGGTCTATATGCCCATGAGTGTTTAATACAATTTTTACGTTTAAATCTTTCTTATCTATAAACTTCTTAATAGTATCTATTTCATCGCCAGGGTCTATAATGACGGCGTTTCTACTATCGAGATTATATATTGTATAACAGTTCATTGCAAAAACACCCACAGTAATTTTTTCTACTTGTATTGAATCAATTATTGGCATAAACTGTTATGTTTTATTACTATTATTATCCATTCACTTCTGCCAATAGTTTGTATCATAAGATAAAATTTGTATAAGTATAACTTCCTCATTTTGTATTGCAAATATATTGGAAGAATAATGATAATTCTTGAAGAAGACGAAACAAGAAATAGCCAGTTGTCAGCCAAAAGCCAATAGCCAAAAGTGAAGGTTTAATGAGAAATCTAACTCGCAACTCGTAATAAAATAATAAATATAATTACCGCAATGATGAATACCGAATAAAGGGGTATCTGAAACTGTGATAGTTCTGATTGGAGGTTTTTTAAAATTAATTGAAAATAAAATTATTTATTATGAATGTTAATTTTTGGTTTAAGCAGGGTATTGAACTATTAAAGAGGCGTTCCTTTGACAATGCTTCTAAATGTTTTGATAAGGTTATAGAGTTAGAACCTAATCATATTGAGGTTTGGTTTAAGAAGGGAATTGCTCTTGAAAAACTTGGTAGGTACGACGATGCTTTAAAAAATTATGACACAGCACTTAGGTTAGCACCCACTTCTATTAAAATACTTTCTAACAAAGGGTTTCTTCTGGAAAGATTAAAACGCTATGATGATGCGCTTAAGGTTTATGATAAGATCATTGAATTCGATCCAAATAACTTTAAAGCGTGGTGTAATAAAGGTTTTGTTTTTGAAAAACTTGGATTTTATAAAAAGGCGTGGGTTAGTTATAATAATGCATTAAAAATAAGACCTGACAGTGTAAAGATTCTGCGAAATATAGGATATGTTTTGGATAAATTAGGTTATCATACAAAACTTTTATCAACGATAAATTCTATTTTACAATTATGCCCTAAAGATGTGCATACCTTGTACTATAAATATACGGTCCTAAGGAAGTTAAAACGATATAAAGAAGCATTAAAATCAATTACTTTGGTAACTGAACTACATCCAACAAATGTTGATGCCTTGTATGAGAGGGTATCAGTGCTTAAGAAACTGAAAAAATATGACGAAATCCCTAAAACCTATGATAGAATCTTACAACTCAGGCCAGATGATGTAAAAACGTTATATGATAAAGCTAATGTTTTTAGAAAGATGAAATTATATGATAAGGCACTTAGAGTCTACAATAAGATAATAAAATTGGAACCTGCTAATGCTAATGCCTGGTATTGTAAAGGTCAAATGTATGTAAAGTTGAAATCTTATGAAAAGGCCCTAAATTCGTTTGATAAAGCGTTGAAATTAAAACCCGATTATACAAAAGCGTTGAAATGGAAACAAAAAATATCTCCTCCCTTATAATTCAGAAATAATAATAGCAGAAATTATAAGTGTTCCGCCAATAAAAAATTCTAATGAAAAGGTTTTATTAAAAAATAAGATAGAATATAGTGTTGTCCATACGGGTTGTGAAAAGGTAAAAAGTGAGACGGTAGATACTTTAACTTTCTTCATTGCCCATAAATGTAGTATGTAGGTTATTATCGAAGCGCATATTACAATGTATAAAAGGGGTATTATTATTTTTGTATTAAATAGTATATGTGGTATTTCTCCTAAATAGGGTATCGCTGAAATGAAAGCTATCGGAGTTGCAAAAATGTATGTTAATGAACTTATAGAAAATGAATTCATATTAATGTTATAGCTCTTGAATAAAACCATATATATTGCAAAGAATAATGCACCTATGATAGTTAGAATGTCCCCGATAAAAATTTCTAAATGAAAATTATTATGAATAACTAGAAATCCTATGATACCTATAATAAGTGATAGTAACGTTTTTTTTGAAATTTTTTCAACTTTAAATATGTAAGCGATGATATGAGTGAATATAGGTATGAATGACATAGAGAGAGCTGAGTTACTTGGTTGAGTGTATTGTAATCCTATCAAAAAGCAATATTGATTGCCAACAATGCCTAATATGGATAGGAGGAAAATTTTATTAAAGTTTTCTTTAATACGTTTAGGTATGCCGAAAATGCAATATAGGAATATAAATATTATGGATACTAAAAATATCCTTGTAAAAGCTAATAATAGAGGGTGCATTTCTGCTAAAACTATTTTTACCATAATGAAGTTCATCCCCCATAGCATACTTATCAGGTTTAATACAAATATGGGATTAGTAAATGTCTTCAAATGCTACCAATGGTTAACAATTACTATACTGCCCTTATTCATGATGTTGTGGGTATAATATTTTAGGAAATTTTTATTGAAAATTTAACAGTGAATATTCAGAAATTACCACATTACAGAATTCCTCTTTATCAGTATTTACTATTTATTATTTTGTTCCGACTTTGCGAGTTTAGGGAGTTAGATTTCTCGTTAAACCTTAAACCTTGAATTTTAACTTGCGGTTTTAAGTTTTGACATTTGCCTTGTGAGTTTTTTGCATCAGCCACGACAGATCAAGAGCATATTAAAGAGGAGTTTGGCTTGTGGCTAATGGCTTTTTGTTATGGGCGATGTTGTATCTTCTTCTTCAATCTCTTCAATTTTTATTTTAGCCAAGATTTTATCTATTGTTTTGAATTCAGAAAATTTATCCGTCAGAAATTTGAATAAGGCACTATTTTCTGCTAATTCGCCTTTTATAAGAGCATAATATGGTGTTCTTTCTATCAAGGAATAAGTTTTTAATAGCTCTTCCTTAGAAGGTTTTACAGTTGTATCTAAGAAATAATTGAATAGGAGCATCTCTAATTTAAATCTGAGGAAGTTTTTATCAGTTATAGAAAATTCTTGTAGTCGTTTTTCTATAATATTGCGAGGAATACCTTCGGCAGTGGCAGCATAGGTGAAATCTCTCAAATAAGTTTCCGCAATCATCTTTTCTACTAGAGGAGGGTAATTTATGTCTATTTTATATTCCTTTATAATTATGTCTAAAAGCACTCTAAACATTCTTATTTTCGCTTCAAACTCTTCCAGCTCCTTCAAAAAATTTCTTATTGAGTTCTTTAAAAGATTGATATCTGAAACGTTCCACAGTTTTAGCATCTGTTCCATCGCTCTATCTTTGTCTATAGACAATATGTTTTTAACCCATAAATCTACATATGCTTTCTTTATTATATTATCTTCTATTTTGGCACCTACCATTCTTTTGAATGTGCCTTTTTCTAATCCTAAGAGGTCTTTCTTTTCTATCTTATATCCGTTTAATTCGGTCTCACAAAAGTACTTGATAAATCCATCCGATAAAAGAATGAATGATGAATCTTGCGAAATGAGGGGTTTATTATTGCTCGCCGTTTCTGAGGATTCTGTTTCATATAGATTAAAGCCTACTTCTAACACATTATGTTCTTCGCTTACGCCATTTTGTTTCGGTGTACGTATTGCTGAATGTCTTAGTTCCTCTACCTCTATAAACGCTTCAACCTCCTCATCAGTTACTTTGTGCCTTTCCCTTTTAATTGTTATCTCTTCAAGGTTTAGAGAGGAAAAATCTGGTAGAGTTGGTACCTCTATCTCTATTTTGTAATTGTTTCCTATGAAGTTGTCAACATCTTCTTTCTTATATAATGCCATTATATCCTTTAATGGTTTTAGGTTTTCGTTCTTTAAAACTTCCTTCGCTATATCATTTATCATTTCCATGACTTTTGATTTAATAAAGTCATCATAAAATATCCTTCTTAATAGGTGGTCAGGGACTTTACCTGGCCTAAATCCTTTTATAGGAACCTTGCTTTTTAAGGTATTTGCTTCTTGATTATATAGATTTTCTAGTTCTTCCTTATTAAATTGTATCGTAATTTTTTGAATATTATTTTGTTGTTTTTCTATAGTATAAGTATACATTCTGTTGTTTTTAGTATCCATAACTGTTTAAATTAGTGGTTAGCACCACCCATCCTCTTTTAACTCCCTTTAAAAGGGTTTACGCTGAGAATTATAATAAAAAGTCCATTTTATGGAGCGGGTGATGGGACTCGAACCCACGACAACCACCTTGGCAAGGTGGTGTTCTACCAACTGAACTACACCCGCAATCAATTTCTTAATAAGGTAATGGTCATTAGCCAACAGTAACAACGGGTAATCACTTGCTGTATTCTGGATTCTTCATTTTTTATTTTGCATTCTAAAATCTAAACTTTAAGTTTCCGGGTTATCTGGTTACATTATCAATGTCTTTGGCTAGATTTATATCCTTTTCCGTTATTCCATCGACATCGTGCGTAATTAATCTTATGGTTAATTTGCCGTTTGAGTATATAAAGTCAGGGTAATGACCGCTTTTTTGTGACAGATTAGCTACCTTTTCTAAGAAGCGAAATGCTTCTTTGAAGTCGGCGAATTTAAACTCCTTTTGTAACGCTTTTCTGTATATTTGCCAATCTCTGATTTCTATCAATCTTGCTTTTACCTCTTTCCTCTTTATTTTGTCGGACATATCTTTCCTCCTTAATTAATCGCATGTTTATTTTTTATAAAATTTAACAATCCACCATTTAAATAGACGTCTATTTGTCTTTCTGTTAAAGACGTCTTTACTATAAATGTAATGTTTTGTGTGGTGTTTTTTACCTCGAATTCTAATTTTCTGTCTTTTAAATTATCGACGATGTTATGAATTTCTAACTGGTCATTCTGTAGTATCTTGTTGTAGTCATCTGCGTTAATGAATTGAAGTGGTAATATGGCAAAGTTTATTAGATTAGTAAAATGTATTCTTGCAAAACTTTTAGCTATAACAAATCTTATACCTAAATAATATGGCGCGATAGCGGCATGTTCTCTGCTGGAACCCTGTCCATAGTTTTCTCCACCTACAATAATGCCACCTCCTTTCTCTTTTGCTCTTTTAGCAAAGATTGGATCAATCCTGTTGAATACAAATTCAGCAATAGCGGGTATATTGGATCGCAATGGTAGAATTTTAGCACCAGCGGGTAAGATATGATCTGTAGAAATGTTATCTCCTACTTTTATCAATACTGTACCCTTGTAATTATTATCTGGTTTTGTGAATGCCGGTAACGGTTTTATGTTAGGTCCTCTTTTTATTTCCACACTGCCATGATTTGCATTGGGTTTTAATATTAGTGAATCATCAATTATGAAATGTTTAGGTAAAGAAACTTTAAAATCAGGACAGAAATTTCTCGGGTCAGTAATTTCTCCTTTTATGGCACTGACGGTGCAAACCTCGGCGCTTGCTAAATAAACTTTTGCATCTATTGTTCCTGCTCTTCCTTCGAAATTTCTGTTGAATGACCGCAGCGAGACAGCATTAGAAGGGGGTGCCTGCCCCATCCCTATGCATGGTCCACATCCTGCTTCTAAAAGACGCGCACCTGCTCGTATGATTTCTGTTAAACTACCATCCTGTGCTAACATTGCTAATACTTGTGATGAACCAGCTGAAACAGTAAAGCTTACGTCAGGATGTATTCTATGTCCCCTTAAAATTCTCGCTACCTTTGTTAAGTCCATATAGGATGAATTTGTGCAGCTACCTATGTTAACCTGGCTTAGTTTTATTCCTTCAACTTCCTTGACTTTTTTTACATTATCAGGACTATGAGGACATGCAATAAGTGGTTCTAACTGAGATAAATCTATTATTATTTCTTCATCATACTTAGCATCTGGGTCAGGTTTTAATTCATACCAGCAATCCCCTCTTTCTTGTGCCTCTAAATATTCTTTTGTAACTTCATCAGATGGAAATACGGAGGTTAATGCTCCTAATTCAGCACCCATGTTTGTTATCGATGACCTTCCCGGAACTGATAAGTACTTGATGCCTTCTCCTGTATATTCAAATATCTTACCTATACCTCCTTTAACGGTTAACCGTCTTAACATTTCTAATATAATGTCTTTTGCAGTTACCCATGGAGCAGGTTTATTTTTCAATACAACATTCACTATTTTTGGCATTGTAAAGTAAAACGGTTCTCCAGCCATCGCACAAGCAACTTCTAATCCACCAGCTCCTATGGCTAACATACCTAAGCCCCCACACGTAGGAGTATGACTATCTGAACCTAAAAGTGTTTTACCTACATGTGAAAATCTTTCTAAATGAACCTGATGACATATACCATTCCCTGCTTTTGAATAATATATACCATATTTTTGCGCCACTGTTTGTAAATATAAATGGTCATCTGCATTTTCAAACCCTGTTTGTAATAAATTGTGATCTACGTAACTTACAGATAACTCAGTTCTTATTCTTTTTGCTCCCATAGCTTCAAATTCTAAATAAGCAACGGTTCCAGTCGCATCTTGTGTTAGAGTTTGATCAATTCTGATTCCAACCTCTTCTCCAACTACAGGTTTACCGCTTATCAGATGATTTTCTATTATTTTTTGTGCAACCGTAAGTCCCATATCAATTTATGTTACTAGTTTTATTATTTTAATAATTGATACTCTATATACCCGTTCCATTTAATCATTTCTAATTATAAAAACATAAAATAGAAAGTAAATTTATTGTATCAATTCATAGAAATTACCACAGTTCCAGATTTCCCTTTTGAAAAGTGGTATTTGCAAATACCCCGTCAGTTCTAAAAAGGACTTATATGATAAAATAAGAATATTTATATACGATAATAGAGATATGGAAAAAGTAGTTATACTATTGACTATATCTATACTTTTGTTTATTAGTGGGTTTATTATGGCAATATATATATCTTATAAAAGGGTGGAGAGATTAGAAAAAGAACGCTCATTCCTTGTTAATAAATTGAAAGATATGATGATTGAGTTTGATTTTGTTTTATGCTTTAAAGAGTTGGTGGGGATAATAAATAGCGAAATTGAACTTAATAACGTTATATCAAATATTTCAAAAATAATCCATAATGCTTTAAATCTACATGCGAATGAGCACGTCATATTTTATTCTATTATTGATGATACAAAGGTACCACAATTCTTGTATGCCTATCCTGATATTACGATATCTCAAATTGATGGTATATTTTTTAACGGGATAACATCTAAAACAAAACTGTTAAAGGATGACAATATATTTTTATTATTTCCTATTTATGTTGAAAGTAAATTAACTAATTTTCTTGTATTAAGATTGAATTCTGTCGTGGACAATCTTGATGTTCGTTTGAGTAATTTAGAGTCAAAAGTAGAAGAACTGATTCGTTTTATTTCGTTAGGATTTAAAGCACCAACGTTTTATGAACGGGCTACGAGGGATTTTTTGACAGGTTTGTATAATAAAAAACAATTTGAAACTGACTTAAAAATGTTTACGGCGCTGTCCCACCGTGAGAATATACCGGTATGTCTTATCGTAATGGATATAGATAACTTTAAAAATATCAATGACAGTTTTGGTCACCAGGTTGGAGATAAGGTAATTGCAGAAATTGGCAGGATTATTAAGGGTAGTGTAAGGAGTTATAATATGTCATACAGGATAGGGGGCGAGGAATTTGCCATAATACTGCATAATTGTAAGGAGGAGAGGGCTGTGCAGATTGCTGAAAGGATACGCAAAAAAGTAGAAGGGCTAAATGTATGTCTGGATAATGGTAAAAAACTTAAGATTACCATAAGTTTGGGCGTAAGTGAGTCGCAAGGAGTGGATAGTAGCGTTGACTTTTTTAAAAAAACTGATATGGCATTATATCATGCTAAAAAGACTGGCAAAAATAAGTTGGTATCGGCAGGGTCGATTGCCTAATCCTATTTGTTAGTTAAATATTCTAATAATTTGCAAATGATTTCTACGTTCAGGTAGTTTACGTGTAAATAAATTGTTCCATCTTTAATTTTGAAAATAATTTTGTTCTCAAAATTTTTTATAGTATTTATTAAATAGTTTGTATTAGTTGAGTTGGTTTGTAGTCGTAAAAAAAATGCTTTTTTCTTGTATGATGGTGAGGCGCCACCACCTATTTTTACGCTCTTTTTTACCCACTCACATTCGATTGATTTAGGCAATTTTTCTATATATGGTTCGATTTTTTTTACGTATCTTTCATTGTCTTCGCTTATTAATTTAAAGTGAGGTATCATTTGAATAACTTTATCTTCTCGTAGGAAATATAGTGATAAGATTTTCTCTAATAAAAGAAGTGAAATTTTATCTAATCGAAACGTTCTGTATAATGGATGCTTTCTTATTTTTTCCAATAAGTTCTTTTTGCCAACTATGATTCCTGCCTGAGGGCCACCTAATAATTTATCGCAACTAAACAATACTATGTCTGCTCCATCAGTTATTGTCTGTTGAACTGTTGGTTCTTTTATGTCTATAGAGTGTAATTTATATAAGTAGCCAGACCCTATGTCGTATACAAGAGGAATTTTGTATTTGCGGGTCAATGTAGAAAGTTGCTTTATCTCTACGTTATGAGTAAATCCTTTCTGGTAAAAATTGCAATGGTGTGTCTTGAATATTAAGGCCGTCTGATCCGTTATTGCCTGTTCGTAGTCGGATAAATACGTTCTATTGGTTGTTCCTACTTCTACTAATTTTGCCCCACTTTCTTTCATTATTGACGGCAATCTGAATCCTTCTCCTATTTCTATCAGTTCATTTTTGGCTACTATAATTTCTTTATTTTCTGCTAGCGTTTTTAATAGGAGGAAGACGCCCGCGGCGTTATTGTTCAGAAATACTGCAAATTCTGTATTGGTAAGTAATGTTATTTTCTCTAAAACGAATCTTTCTCTCTTCACTCGTTTGTGGGTTTCTTCGTCTATTTCTAAATTTAGGTATGATTCACATATTTCATCAATGATGTTTTCAATTTCATTTGAAATAGGCGCTCTTCCTAAATTAGTATGTAAGACGGTACCAGTGCTATTATATACTCTTGCTAGTTTTACTCTTGTAACATTCTCCCAATAGGTATAAAAGTTTTGAGCAATTTCATTTATTGCGTCATTTTTGTTTTTTGAATTGAGTGTATACGCCCCCTCCCTGTATAGATTTACAAATCTTCGTAGTTGGTTATGTAAGAAGTATGCATTATAAGTATGTTCTAACTGTTTAATTAAATTGTGATGTAGTAACTTATCTAATTGTGGAATATACTGGCATTGCGACTTTTTATCGTTAGTGCATGTACTCATAATATATTGGATTTTGTATTATAGTAGTTATAAGTTTTTGGCTATTTGTCATTGCTGGCTCGTAAGGTGTGGCAACCCCCTCTTTCCCACTTTTAACACTTGACTTTTGACCTTTAAGTTAGGGTAGGGTATGTGAATAACCCTACCCGGAATATATGATTATTGTGGGTTATCTGACGTAAATCTTTTAGGTTTGTCTATCTGGGTTTCTATATTTTTATACGTTTGTTCTAGTGTATTAGTAGTAGCGGTGCTTTCTTCCTTTTTTCTTTGCGCCTGGAATTCTTCAAAAGCCTTTTTATATTCTTCTACTATTGCTGTCTGTATTTTTTCTCTGAGTTCAGTTCTTATAGGATGCGCAATGTCTTGATGAATCCTGCTTTTACCGGTTTGAGGGTCTATTGGTATTCGTTCTTCCGGTAATCGCGACCCACATAAATTGCAATAATTTGAACGGATGGGATTTTTCCTGTTACACCTTCTACATTTAGTAGACAATACTTGCGAAGGCATAGCCAGAAAATACCCTTTTGGACCTTCTAAAAGCCTTATGTTTCTAACAACAAAAGAGTTATCAAAAGTTACTGTTGCAACACATAATACCCTTCCTCTTCTTAATGGCTGTATCAACTTTACAGACGTGTCCGTTATCTCCATTTTTATTCTCCTTCCTTAGTAAAATATGTTTTCCCAGGTTTTTGTAAACCTTGCACATGCCCCTGAAATTTCTGTTGTAGATTTTCTACATATATCCTGCCATACTTTCACCACCTCCTTGTAGTTTTTTAATAATACATATATTGTGCTACCACTTCCACTTATGTTACAATATTCACTATATCCCATATTTTTTATTATATCTAATATAATTTTTATTTTTTGATATTTGGTACATAGAATATCTTTAAAATCATTGTATAAAAAGATGTTTGTTTTTGTTTGCCTATTGAACTTTTGAGAATCGAATTCTTCATACATTTTTTTGGTTTTTTTGTTTATGAATGGATAAATTATGAGAACAAGCATGTTTGAGTTAAAGCGTTTATAGGGAAATAATAAATTATTGTTCGTAATATATTGATTTGGGTCAATAGGAATGATTTTATCAGGTTTACCTATACCTAATGCAGTGCCGCCATGTAGAAAAAATTGTGTATCTGTTCCGAATTCTAATAGTTCTTTTTGAGCCGTTTCAACATTAACGGGGATAGAAAACAACTTATGGAATCCTAAATAAGTAAATACGGCATCAGAACTTTCTCCTCCCAACCCACTACCTATGGGAATTCCCTTATGTATATATATACCTATCCCTCCTTTTATTCTATATTTATTAATTAAATAGGTTGCGACTCTAAAAGCAACATTCTTTGCATTAATGATTTTTTGGACATTACAAATGAGTGCATATTCACGTTTTTTTAATTTAAAGAGTATTATATAGTCATATAAAGTAATGGAGGAGTAGACGGTTTCAATATGGTGGTATCCGTCTTTGTATTTATTATTTATTCTTAGAAATAAGTTTATTTTAGCCGGTGCTTTTATATGGATTGAGTTTCCTTTTTTCTCTATTGTGGGAACGTTAAAAGAAGAAAAGTCGCTAAAGCTGCGATTATTTAGAAACCATGATGTTATCAATAAGTCGCGCATTTCTGGTATGTAAAGCAATCACTATTATACAATTTTTGTGTACTTTTTCTAAACTTTGTAGATTATCAGGGTCAATGATTTCTATATAATCAATTTTTCTTAAACTAGTTATAAATCTTGTTAGTTGTTCTCTTATAAATTTTTTTATATATTTTGTTGAGGTAAGTTTTCTTTTCAAGATTCTTTCTTTTGCTTCTAATAATGTTTTATAAATATAAGGTGCCTCTTTTCTTTCCTTTCTAGTGAGATATTTATTTCTTGAGCTCATAGCAAGTCCGTCGTTTTCTCTTATAGTTGGCATTATTTTAATTTGGATGTCAAAGTTTAAGTCCGCAACCATTTTTTCAATAATCTTTGCCTGTTGATAATCTTTAGCTCCAAAATATGCAATATCTGGTTTTACTATATTAAATAATTTAGTAACTACAGTCATCACGCCTCTGAAATGATTTTTCCTGAATCTACCGCATAAAACCTTTGACAATTTTAATTGATCTACATACGTCTCTATATAGTAATCATTTACGCTTACACTCTGTTCTTTGGTTTGGGGATACATTTCACTATCAGAAGGTAAAAATAGCAGGTCAGCACCTACTTGTTTGCATAGTTTTATGTCATTCTTCAAATTTCTTGGATATTGTTTAAAGTCCTCATTAGGTCCGAATTGAATAGGATTAACATATATTGATACTACTGTAAAATCAGTGTCTATTTTAGATTGATTTATAAGCGACAAGTGTCCTTTATGAAGTGCTCCCATCGTTGGTACAAAGCCGATAGTTTTATTTTTTCTTTTTATATATTTAATGATATCTCTTGTCTCTTTGATTGTTCTGCAAATTTGTAAATCCATACTTATTAATTTTTAATTATACAGAAAAAGTAAGTACTTGCAAGTTTCATCCTTATCTTTTTTCCCCAGCAAGCAAAAGGAGTTTGTATCTATTGAAAACCATTTCTATTTCAGTGTAACTCGTAGTTCGTCTAATAATTCTTTACATGTTTTTTTTAGAATAGGGTGATAAAGGCACGGAGCTATCTGGCACAATGGTTCTAATACAAAGATTCTTTTATGAATTTCCTTGTGAGGGATAGTAAGTTTTAAACCTGACATAACAATGTTGTTATAAAATAATATGTCTATATCGATAGTTCTACTTCCCCATTTTTCAAACTTTTCTCTCTCAAGTTTCCTTTCGAGTTTTGTTATTTTTTCTAAAATACTATCAGGCGAATAAATCGTTAATATTTCTATAACTAGATTTAGATATTTTCTTTTAGATGGACCTATCGGTTCTGTTTCTATTATTTTTGAAATATTATTCAATCCAAAATGTTGAGAAATCTTTTTTATAGTTTTTTGTATATATTGTAATCTGTTGCCTCTATTACTGCCTAAACCTAAAAAGACCCTGTTCATATGCTTTTGTTAGTTGCTTTTAGTAACAACTTGCGTCATAAAAGCATCTTTATACCGTTCCCACAAATCAATGTTGCTAATTGTAGATGAGATTGCCACGCAAATTAAACTTCGCTCGCAATGACGGATGGGAATAATAATAAGTAAAGATGGTATTAGATAAAGCCGTCATTTATGTAGTTTGTTGAGAAATTTATCAATTGCTGCTAAAGGATTGTTACTTTTGAAAATGGAGTTGCTAACCGCAATTTTTTTAAATCCGTTTTTCACTATAATGTCAATATTTTCTAAATTTATACCGCCAATTAAAACTAAATCTTTTTGAAGTTTTATTTTGCGGAGCGTCTCTAAAATAGGTTCACCATAAAATGGTCTACCTGGTTTTGTAAATGATTTAAAAATCGTGCCAAAGGATAGATAATCTATGTCTGGATTATTATCTGCTTTTATTAACTCATTTATATTATGAGTAGTGTAGCCGATATATTTGTTATGACCTATAATATTTTTTACTATCTTTGGTGGTAAATCATTTTTACCTATATGTATTCCATCAGCATTGGTGATATAACATAAATCCGCTCTATTATTTATAATAACTTTTACATTATTATTATGCGCATATTTTATAAAGTTTGTCAGATGCTTCCAACATAAAGAATCGGATATAATGTCATCTCTGAACTGGACTAAGAATAATTTTTGCTCTAATATTTTTTTATACAAGTCATCAGTAAACCAATCATTATAGTTGCCTATAATATATAAGAATTTATCAGGTAATTTTTTCTTCACAAAATTTGATAATAATTCTTTTGCTATGTCGTATGATTCAAATCTTAATTTCATGCAAATATTAGATTTTTTAATGGATGTGGTTTTATATATTTCTTCCAATACTCTTAATGCTTCTTGGATTCTTTGGGAATTTGCTATTGATACAGCATAAATATCGTTGATTTTATTGGTGTAAAAATTTTTACCCGGATCAATATTGCCCGCTCTTGAATTAATCATTTGAACATAGGCGGTAGTATTATCAATAAGGTTGTCCAGTGTATGTCTTAATTTTCTATATTTTTTTGTTAAATTTTTATCAATTAAATAAAATCTACTTATGTCTTCTAAGACCCTTATTGCCTCTTTAATTCTGTTGTAATTGGCGTCTATTATTCTCAGTTTACTTGTGTTAATCACTGTTTTTAAGTTTAATGTTTAAAGTTCAAGGTTTAAGGTTTTGATATACTAAAAAGCACTTGATTCTCAAGCTTAATGAGATTGCCACGCTCATAGGGTGCGCAATGACTGGTAATGAGTGGCTTCAAAACCATTGTTAGTTTAGTATTATTAGCTTCTCTCAACTAATTCTGCTTCGATATTATACTCGTCTAATATTTTTTGTAGTATCAATGGATGTGTTTTTATTTTGTAACTTATTGTTTTTGTATTAATATTTTCATCCAATATTTGTGTGTAGTTGTGTATGAAATTTATTAGTTTGCCTTCTCTTATATCAACGTTAATTTTATAAGTTTTTAGTAAAGAATCAGTTATTAGCTGTAATTGTTGGATTATTTTATTAATACCGTCTTGTGTTTTTGCAGAAATAAAGATGGGGTTTTTATATTCATATTTTTTATTTAATGTTATGAGTTGTAATTCATCTTCAACTTTATCTACTTTATTGAATATATATACTTTTTCTTTTGCAAGTACGTTTAAATCATTCAACGTTTTTTCAACGCTTATAAGTTGGTCATCGAAGTTTTCTTTTGATACATCAAATACAAGTAGCAAAATATCGCTATATATTGCTTCTTTTAAAGTTGTATGAAATGCTCTTAAAAGGTGTTCGGGCATATCTTTAATAAATCCAACCGTATCTATAAGATATAATTCAAGTTTATTTGGTAGTTTTATTAATGAAACCTTTGTATCTAAGGTAGTGAAAAGTTCAGTGGAGGTACTCTGACGCAAGTTTGTAAAAGAATTAAAGATAGTGGTTTTGCCCGCATTGGTATATCCTAAAAGTGCACAGGTTAATAGTTTATTTCTGTTATCAATAATTCTTTCTTTATGTTTAGTAATTTCATTTATTTCTTTGTTTATTTTTTCAATTCTTTTTTTTATGAGCCGTCTGTCTGATTCTAACTGTTTTTCACCGGGACCGCGACCTGCCATCATTCTTCCTGATATTTGTTCCTGATATATATGTCCCCACATTCTCTTAAGGCGCGGGTATATGTATTTTAAGCGCGCAAGTTCTATCTCAAGTTTCGCTTCCCTCGTTTGAGCATGGCTTCTGAAAATCTCTAATATAACCTCAGAACGATCTAATATCTTCTTATTTAATGCTTTTTCAAGATTAAATAGTTGCGATGGTTTTAGATTGTTGTCAAATACTACAACATCTGCATTAGTGCTTTCAATTTCCTTTTTTATTTCGTTAACCTTACCTTCCCCTATAAAATATTTGTTGTCCGGTATTCCTCTTTTTTGATTTATGTATCCTACAACTTCCGCCTCTAATACTTTAAGTAAACTACATATTTCGCTAAATATATCTTCTCTTTTATCGCCTTCTGAGATCACTTTAACTAATATTGCTTTCTTATTTCTTATGTTATAAAAATTCTCGTATAACACTATGTTATGTATAAACTAAGAGAAAAATTGGTCTTAAAATATTCACCTTTACTTGTTCCTTCCATCAAGGAAGGAGAACCAAACAATAATGTTATACACCACATAAAGCAACACAAGCTGGTTTTTATTGAAAACCATTTTTGTTTTATTACGAGTTTGTGAGTTTAGCGAGTTTGATGAGTTATTAGTCATTAGCAGTTAGTCGTCAGATTCTTATTTTCTTTTACTTTCTGTCTAATAGCTAATAACTGATTACTAATAACTTTTTTCATTAAACTTTTGAATTTTGACATGTATTTTGGTAGTGCCAGGCGGTCATAGCGCCTTTGAGTTTCGGCTTTTAAGTTTTTGTGGATATTCATAATTTGTCAATCTGCTTCTTCTTATATCGTTCAATTCCTTAATCTGGCTTTATACTGAGTTCCAACGGTAATGTTTCCAACATTCTATTATTTACTTTATACAGTTGCTCATTATTCAGGTGCTGCTTTATTTTTTCTTCTAAAACAATCTGTTCTCTTGTAATATGAAACAGTTCTTTTGTTAAACTATAAAAATACTGCAAAGTTTTATTGTTAAAACTGTTTTTAATACCTTTATCTTTTTGTAAGTTATTAACTACATCAGATACAAACACTCTTATATATGGAGTAATTTTTAGTAATTGACCTTCTTCTAATTCGTAGAATCGTTCGTAATACGCTTTTATCCAATTAACTACAAGTGATTTGCTAGCGGGATATGTGTTTAGTGTGTGTCTTAGAAAAATCATTCTGCCAGCAGCAATAATAAAATATAAGGAAAATTTATATTGTGTGTTCTGCGCTTCATTTTTTATTAAATCAAAAATACGGTTATATAGATAAAAGATTTTATGCTTTTTCTGTAGAAAAGTGATGAACTCACTATTTTTTGGGTTTGAATGCAACTTCTTTGCAATTTTAACGATTGACTTCTTTGCGCTTTCAGATAATTCAGAAAAATATAAAGCGTTTAAAATACGCCACCTTTGAGGGTCTATTTCATACATTAAGGGTATGTCATGTATTTTAAAGAATATGCCTTTTTGTTGGTGTTTCAATAATGCTTGAACGATTACATTGTAAAGTTTAGATATTATATTATATCCATCAGCATAATATTCCATAGTCGGGTAACTTCGTATATCACGAAATTTAAGTAAATCATCAATGTATTTAGGAAAGTCAACTCCTAACGATTCATATATATGGTTATATATAACTAATTCAATCTCTATATAATCTAACTTTTCAGGATCTATAATCTTATTTAATTTTTGTATATTTAGTGATTTACTTTTTTCTATTAATTGAAATATTTTCTTTTCATCTATTTTTAGGAATTCTAATACGCTGTTATATTTCTCTTTAATTTTATTAACATCGATTTCTAAATTAGCTTTATCGGTTTGATACTGTAAAGATTGGGATTTTAAGTTTGCAATTTCTTTTATCAGTTCTTCCTTATCTTTATCTATAAATGTTTTGTCTTTTAACTGTTTTGTTAGTTCTTCATTCTTTTTTAGGAGGTCATTTTTTTCTCTTTCAAATTGTTTAAGCATAGCAACCGTGGATTTGTATTTAGCGTATGAGATTAACAGTCCTCCTACTATTGAGCCCAGAACTAAAGATAGTATATATTTAGCCACTTATATATATATATAATATTATACATACCAAATAAAATTAAATCCAATTATAATATAAGACCCAGAAATTACCAACGAAAGAGTGCTGAAGATGTACAAAAGATATTATCCCCGCAACAGGGTTCTTTATTATTTTGCCTTGGTAGTTTATGTTATATTAAAAATGCTATATGCTTTTCGCGCAATTATGAAACATATTCGTAAGAGGGATTATGACAAGATATCTTATTACACAAGAAGATTAGTGGGAATAGTAGGTAATTTGTAATTATTTAATAAATAGTCTGTTCTTGCTCTTGCTTCGTTGTAGCTTATATATGGAAAACTAAAAAAGTCAAATGTCAAAACTCAAAAGTGTAGAAAATGAGATTGCCACGCCCTTGTCAATAGGACCGACTGCCGTAGCGGGGTCGCAATGAATAGTTTTATCTGACCTACCTCGCTCCGTATGACAAAAGAGGGTATGAGGGTGCAGTAGGACTTCGTCCCTCGCAATGCTCGGTTAAGATGTGTAAAAAAATACTTGACAAAACGCTTTTTGAAGTTATTATTCCTTGCTATTATTAGTTAACGATGAGTAAAAATATACAAATTTGTAGACGAAAAGAAAGCGGGTTTTCAAGTATAATTAAACGTCTGAATTTTGGCGCTTGTTTTTCGAATAAAAATTTTCTTGACAAATATGGATTTCATATTATAATCACCCCTCATTTAAGTTTTTTATAATGGTTAGAAAAAAGATTGAAAAAAACGATTTAAATGGAGATAAAAAAGAATAATTATTTAGGAGGGAGTGTGTTATGAAAAACGATGTGAGATTGCAAAACGATAGTTTCGTTGGTAGATTTTTGAGCTTTAGACCTTTGAATACTAAACTTATTTTGTTAGTTCTACTTTTATCTTTATTAGGTAGCGCCAGTTTATTTTCAGCGGCAGGTGATGTTGTTGTAGAGATACACGATGAAATAGATGCCCCTCTGCCTGATGCGACAGTTGAAGTTTGGGTAGATGGCGATGATTCCGATACAGATCCTTGCAATGAAGCAAACCCTACGAATGTCGGTCTTACGAACGCTTCGGGGCAAAAAACGTTTACAGCAGCAGATTTAGGTTCTCCTAATGATGGCACTATCATAGGATTTAGAATTCTTAAAGTCGGTTTTGTGACAAGAAGTTGTCAAACAAGCGGTGATTTGAGTTATTCTACCACTGCTGATGGTGCAACCCCGCCGATTGACGATGACTCTGGATTAGATACGGATAATAATGTCGTTACAAGCTTAACATTTGTGAAGATAGCGGTGAAGACGAATGATGAAAGTGGCGGGGCGATAACAGGAGCTACGGTAAAGGTATATAAGGTAACGGGTGCGGGTGTGTGTGGGGATGCTTCCAATCCATTGAGAGCGACAGTAACAGATGGAGTAGTTGGTGAGGATTTTGATGGAACAGCAAACGGGGTAGTATTAATAAAAGATGCTGACTTAGGAGGGGCGGGAAATGGAGATAACTTTTCATTTGAGGTGAGTAAGGCGGGATTTGTAACGAGAGCATGCGATGTAGGAACTACGGATTTGACCTATAATAATACGATAGATGGCAATGTGGCACCGATAGATGATGATGCAGGGATAGATACGGATAATAACTATGAGAGTGTTAATGCATTTGTGAAGATAGCGGTGAAGACGAATGATGAAAGTGGCGGGGCGATAACAGG
>CAZWFP010000004.1:0-57070 GCA_964633175.1 uncultured Planctomycetaceae bacterium
CTGGCTTCCTAAACAATAGAAAAGGATTTGATAGTTTCTCTATTAACTTCTTCCTAATTTTAATTTTCTGTTTTAGGATTTCGGACTTATCTTTTCGTTTTGACTTTCGCGCTTTAAGTTCTAACATTCTAGCTTTGATTATCTGTTTAATATTTTCCAGAAACTTCATAACATCCATCTTTTCCTCCTGGACACAAACAAAACATATACAAACAATTAAACTTACACTGAATAAAACCTTCATCTTATTAATCTTTCTCACTTTAATCATATAATCTAAAATCTATATTATATTCACTTCTGCTTTTTTTTCTATTAGTTTACTATTAAAAGCATACTCATTTAATAGTTCAACCGCTTTCCTGTACTTACCTTTTATGTCTAATGAAAACTTATTGACATATTTATTTACAAATTCCCACGTCTGTTTTTTATCCGCAAACCTTGCAAATTTCATTGCATAATTTAATGCTTCATTTTTATGCTTAATAGCATATTGCAAACTTTTCCTTATTAAATTCTTTATAGCTAACTTTAACGAATGAGCTAATCCCTTTCTGATTATTATACATCCCAAAGGTAAAGGAAGTTTCGCCTGTCTAAACCAGTATTCTCCAAGGTCCACGACTTTTTGCAATCCAAAATTCTCATAAGTTTGTTGCATTTCATGAATCAACAACCCATACTGAACTTTGCCATCTATGACAAGTTGCGGAATTTTTTCAAAAGAATAATTTATTGTTTCACAATCTTTATCATACATTTTCAATAAAAGGAAAGCAGTTGTATTTTCGCCTGGCACTGCTACAAGTCCTTGAATTTTGGAGTAGGAGGTTTTAGGTTTTGCGGATTCGGTTTTTAGTTTGTTCACTAATATTGGCCCATAGTTCTCACCAAAACATGCACCAACACTTAGCAAATCGTAATAACGCCAAACTTTAAAATATGTATAGAAGGATACAGCAGTACAATCAATAGAACAGGTCATTGCCTTTTTGTTTAATGTTTCTATATCTTTTAAAACTAACTCTACGTTATATTCTTTACAGAGTTTCTCTGACAAATAATAAAACATAAAGGCATCATCAGCATCAGGGGTATGACCTATCTGCAACATATTTTGGAAATTATAAATTATAAATTATGGATTAATAACGCGCCAGCAATAGTTCAGAAATTACCACACTTTCAAATTCCCCTTTTGTAGTTTACCTTCCATCCTTCATTCTTCATTTATTCCGAATTAGCGCGTTTAGAGCCCAACGCATTAAAGTAGCACATGCATTCTTGCCTGTGAAAGACAAGAGACACAAACAGAAATGTCTGTGCTACCTTAAATTTTTAAACCTTGAACTTTTGACCTTTGACTTTTTAAGGTATTCCCTCTTTGTGGTAATTTCTGGCAATAGTTCGTCAAGTCGATACCATCGATTATGAATAAAATCCGTAATTCTCAATTTATAATTTACGAAAAATGTTTAGATATCTTGGCAATATTATTAGAAAATTAGCGACGAAAAACTGTTTTAAAGCATCCATACCCGTAATAAGCGTTGGAAATCTCACCTTAGGTGGCAGTGGCAAAACGCCTCTCGTATATTATCTTGCAGATAAACTACTACCTTCATTCAAAAAGATAGCTATTTTAACAAGAGGTTATGGAAAGATAAGAAATAATAGTTTTGGAAAATCACAAAATGCGCAAGATGATGAGGACTTTACATACAGATATGAGAATGTTATAAGAATAATAAATAAAAACAGGGTTGAAGGAGTAAAAAAAGCATCCGAACTCGGTGCAAATTTAGCAATATTGGACGATGGATTTCAATATCATAAAATACATAAAAACATAGATATCGTAGTCATTAATCCGTTTCAGAAAATATTTTCTTCACTTGTATTTCCATTGGGAATTTTAAGAGAAAACGTGGATTCTATAAAATATGCAGATATAGTTATAATAAATCATTCCGAATTTTTAAACAATAGGGAAAAGGATGATTTATATTCTCGTTTTGCCAAATATCACCAAACAAAAATCTATTTTATGCAATACAAAATCTCTTATGTAGTCAGCGTATCTACAAATAAAAAAAGTAGTATAGAGTCATTCTCAAACTCAAAGGTCAAAACCATCAGCGGTATAGGATTCCCATCAGGATTTAATTTGTTACTACAAAAATACAACGTAAAAATCGCTGAAACTTACAACTTCAGAGACCACCATAACTTCTCAGAAAAAGACATCAGGAAGATCGCCAACGACAGTTCATACCCTATTCTGACCACAGAGAAAGACATCCTAAGAATTCATAAGGAACTTGTAAAAAAAATCCCAAATCTATTTTATACCGTCATAGACATAGACATCGACAATAGATTTTTGCCATTTGTTTACGAACTATTAAAAAGTTGAATATTCAAGATTTCTCTTTCATCTTCTTAGTTTTGACTTTTAGTATATGATAATATATCTAATACTTAAAGGTATAATATTTATAACCTTACTATTACCTGATAATATTTCATATAATTTAGTTCGACTTATAAGTTATATAGCATATCTATTGGATAAGAAACATCGACACATAGCATATTTAAACATATCTAAAAATCTCGACAGAGTTCATATTAAATACAGCATTAATCAAATAATAAGGAATATGTATGCGAATTTTTTTCAGATACCTTTGGACCTCGAATTATTTAAAAGGAGGATAAGAAAATACAACTGGGCGAGGTGGATACAAGGTAATATGCACAATCTTGAGAATATAACTAAAGAAAGCAGAGGATGTTTGATAACAACGCTACACTTAGGAAATTGGGAAATTGGAGGAGGCTTATTAGCCCTACTGGGATACAATATGTTCGTTATCGCCGGCACCCTAAACAATAAATATCTGGATAAATATTTGAATGATTTTAGAAGTTTATGTGGAGAAGAAGTAATATTCAAAAGAGGGGCGTTAGAATCTTTATTTAGAAATTCAAACAATAAAAAATTTGTGTTGGCAATGCTAACGGATCAAAGTACAAGGATAAAAGGTGTGAACATAAAGTTCATAAAAGATGAGGCACCTACTTTAAAAACACCTGCAATATTACACAAAAGGTGGAATATACCAATTATATGTGGCGTTTCTTACAGGGTAAAAAATTTCAGTTTTAAACTTGAGTTTGTTTCCTTAAAAATTGATAAAAAAGAACCGATAGAAGATATTTTATTAAAAATCAATTCTACCTTTACAAGGTTTATCGAAAACCAACCCGATCAGTGGTTATGGATACATCGTAGATGGAATTACTCTTACAATTCCTAATCAAATTTTTTCTATATAAAATTATTTTACTTTTCTTAATCCCTTTCGTTCCCAATCGTTTGCCCAATGGCGAATCTCAGTTTTTCTTAGCAAATTCAACACTATTATTAACAAATTACAGAAATTACCACAAAGAGAAAATACATCAAAAAAGTCAAAGGTTAAAAGTTCAAGGTTTAAAAATTTAAGGTAGCACAGACATTCCTGTCTGTGTATCTTTGTCTTTCACAGGCAAGAATGCCTGTGCTACTTTAATGGGCAAAGGCGGAATAAAATAATAATATAATATAATAAGTATTAAATGATGAATACACAAATGACGAATGGTGAATGGTGAAAATGAGATTGCCACGCCCTTCGGGCTCGCAATAACGGCAAATATGGTAATTTCTGGCCCTGGGGTATTGACAATTTGATAAATTGATATATAATTATAGGAAAAGGGATCTTTAAAAGATAGGGACACAGGGATAAAAGAAAAGAAACGTTTTTGATTGGAGGATTTGATCCTGGTTCAGAGCGAATGCTGGCGGTCTGCCTAACACATGCAAGTCGAGCGAGAAATTCCGTAGCAATACGGGAAAGTAAAGCGGCAAACGGGTGAGTAATACTTGACTAACCTGCCTTCTAGAGAAGGATAACTATTCGAAAGGATAGCTAATACTTCATACCTTTATCTATCATAAGATAGATAAAGAAAGCCCCGAAAGGGCGCTAGAGGATGGGGTCAAGGCCTATCAGCATGTTGGTGAGGTAACGGCTCACCAAGGCTATGACGGGTAGCTGGTCTGAGAGGACGGCCAGCCACAAGGGCACTGAGACACGGGCCCTACTCCTACGGGAGGCAGCAGTGGGGAATATTGGGCAACGTCCGAAAGGATGGCCCAGCGAGACCGCGTGGGGGATGAAGGCCTTCGGGTTGTAAACCCCTGTAAGGTGGGAAAAAAACTGATTGTACCACCAAAGTAAGCACCGGCTAACTCCGTGCCAGCAGCTGCGGTAATACGGAGAGTGCGAGCATTGCTCGGATTTACTGGGCTTAAAGCGGGAGTAGGCGGATAGATGTATTTACTGTGAAATCCTATGGCCTAACCGTAGAATTGCAGTAAAGATTATCTATCTAGAATTAACGGGAGGTAAGTGGAATTCCAGGTGTAGGGGTGAAATCCATTGATATCTGGAAGAACACCGGAGGCGAAGGCGACTTACTACCGTTATATTGACGCTGAGTCCCGAAAGTTAGGGGATCAAACCGGATTAGATACCCGGGTAGTCCTAACTGTAAACGATGCCGACTAGGTGTGGGGAGCTTGGCTCTTCGTGCCGGAGCGTAAGCGTTAAGTCGGCCGCCTGGGTAGTACGGCCGCAAGGCTAAAACTCAAAGGAATTGGCGGGGACCCGCACAAGCGGAGAGGCATGTGGTTTAATTCGACGCAACGCGAAGAACCTTACCTGGGCTTGACATGGTAGTGGTAGAAGGCGGAAACGCCAACGACCTTAGGACGAAAGTCGCTAAGGAGCTATCACAGGTGCTGCATGGCTGTCGTCAGCTCGTGCCGTAAGGTGTCGGGTTAAGTCCCATAACGAGCGCAACCCTTTTCCTTAGTTGCTAATCACCTTTGGTGATGCACTCTAAGGAGACTGCCTCTGGTTAACGAGGAGGAAGGTGGGGATGACGTCAAGTCCGCATGGCCCTTATGCCCAGGGCGACACACGTGCGACAATGCAGATTACAGAAGGTCCTGAACCCGTAAGGGGGAAGTAATCCTCAAAAATCTGCTTAGTTCGGATTGAGGGCTGAAACTCGCCCTCATGAAGCTGGATTCGCTAGTAATCCCAGGTCAGCCACACTGGGGTGAATATGTTCCCGGGTCCTGCACACACCGCCCGTCAAGCCACCCAAGCCAAAGCTACCTTAAGTTGTTTGTCTAACCATCGCAAGATGGAGGACGGCACCCAAGGTAGAGTTGGTGAGGAGGGCTAAGTCGTAACAAGGTAGCCCTAGGGGAATCTGGGGCTGGATCACCTCCTTTCTAAGGAGCACAAAACATTTCCCTGTGTCCTTTTTTATTTATATTCAGCTCATATTGTTCAAGACCTGTTCTTTTTGAAAAGTAATATCATTTATCTTCACAGTGGTTATTAATGAACAATAGTTCGCCGAACAGCGAATTTCAATCTTTCTTAACAAATTCAACACTATTATTAACAAATTACAGAAATTACCACAAAGAGGAAATACATCAAAAAGTTAAATGTCAAAAGTCAAAGGTCAAATGTTCAAGGTTTGAAAGTTTAAGGTAGCACAGACATTCCTGTCTGTGTATCTTTGTCTTCCACAGGCAAGAATGCCTGTGCTACTTCAATGTGTTGGGCTTTAAACGCGCTAATTCGGAATAAATGAAGAATGAATGATGGAAGGTAAACTACAAAAGGGAAATTTGAAAGTGTGGTAGTTTCTGAAAAGATATAAAAAATTCGAAATTTATAGTTTTACAATCCACTTTGACGAACTGTTGATTTTTTGTTACTCCCCCTTGACATTTCAAAAATACAATACATATTATGCAATGGCCGATAAAGGCAAAACCGTCGAAAGGCGGCGGCGCAAAACTAGAGGGCCTAAGGGAGCCTGGAGTGGCCAGGTTCCGATGGTAGCCAGTTGCCGAAGCCATGAAAAAAATATATAGAGAGAAAGAAAAAATAGAAAGAAAAAGGGGGTCAACCCTTCTAGAAACTCTCGTTTCATTCTCCATCCTTGTTATTATACTCATCAGCGCTATGGGAGCATATCTATATATAATCAGAGATAATAAACTCCAAGTTTACAGAACTCTTGCCTATAAACAGTGTCAACAGGAATTAGAAAATCTTTTAGCAATGAGCATAACAAGTTTAACTGCACAAAACAACACTACCTTTAACATAACATTTTTAGAAGGGCTGCCACCACAGCCGGCTGGCAAAAGATATGTCACGGATATTTCAAGTTCTGTTTCACTTCCCGCTGGTAGTTTATATGAGATAAAAGTTGAGATAAATTGGACTGGTAACACAGATTACCCACCACTTTACGTTTCTTTAATTGCAAGGAGAGCAAGATTATGAGGAACAAAAAAGGGTTCACGCTGTTAGAAATGATAATATCCATATTAATACTTAGCACTGTGATGACCATATCTTACACAATTATGCTAACACTGACATCAGGATTTGAATTGCAGAATTTTCTGGAAAACGTTCAAATCAGCACGGAAGTATCTATGTTTAAAATCAATGAGGAGATTCAGGAAACAAATCCTTATTATGTATGGCTTGTAACATATAGCGACCCTCTTTTTTCTGGGCAATCCAAAACACTTCTTGCATTTGCCGTTCCCCGTGACTCAAGTGGTAATTTTACTATGAAATCCGATTATTACCCTGACTATAAAAAAATAATAATATATTGTCCATACAACAATAATGGGACTGCTGAATTGAGAAAATATGAAGTATATAACTTTCCATCATATTACTTACAAACAGAGTTCAGTTTTAGTGCCAGTGTGAACGAGGTCTCAATAAATTTACCTGGTGTTGCGCCTATAACAAGAAGCGGTGGGGAAACCATCGTTAAAGATTTAGGGGGATGGGCTGCAACTTTAACGGGTGACCCTTCAAGCGGTCCACCCATACAAGTAAACTTAAGCATTTCTCCTGCCAATGTGCCAGGAGGAGGAACATATACTTTCTTGCTTTCCACATATATGGGAGTCAGAAATAAGAATTAAAATGAAAAAATTAATTGGAGGTAAAAGACAATGAAAAATAAAAGAGGCACTTCTTTAATATTGGTTATGATTGTTGTAGTAGTTGCAGGTGGAGTCGTTGCCGCAGGTTTTAACTACGCCATATCTAAAGACAAAACAATTAGTTCATTTCAAAAAATGATACAACTTAAATATGCCGCGGACTCCGCTCTGGAAGAAGTAAAAGCAAAAACAAGATATAGTATTTACTTAGCAGGGAGAAATCAATATTTATATACCAATGGTTCATCAACAGGAACAACGGTATTCACAAAAGCATTTGGGGACAGCACAATAAAAGCGACAATATTTTCGTTAGGAAACTATTGGTATCGCATAGAAGCAGAAGCGGCAGGGATAAATAACTTTAAGTATAAAGTTGCATTGCAAGTAAAGGAAAGAGATAATTTTTCAAGATATGTATTTTTTGTGGATTTAGATGATTTAAATATAGGAACTACGACAGTAAGGGGGCAGGTTCATACCAATAAGCGTTTGAAAAACTATTTTGGGGGCGCAAGATACTACGAGAATGTCGAAGCGGCTAATCAGGGCACAGGATCCTGTCCTTCGAGTTGCACCTGTAACTATGGCTTCGCTTATTGTAATGGAGCAACTCCAAGTAATACCTATTTTTACAAAGATGCTAATCCGCAAGGGTCTGTAATAAATATGCCTACTACAAGTGATATTGCAACACTACACACACAGGCATATGATTGTTATAGAGTTTCAAATGCCAGTCCTTGCTGGAGCGCATATGGTAATTTTAATACCGAGATAGAATTTATAAATGGTAATCAGGTTAAAATTACCGCAAAACACCTTACCACAGGGGCGACTTTAAAAACAGTTACATTGCCACTACCTTCTAATAATTTAATATTTGTCCAAAATAGAGTAACTTCCTTGAAAGGTAACTTGAACGGTAGAGTTACTATAGCGGTTCAAGATGCAACAAGGTGCTCTTCAGGTTCACCTGATACTTGCAATGCCGCAGTCAATTTTACAGGTAATGTAGAGTATATAGACCAAGATGGTGATAAAGCGTATCAACTTTACGACAGCCAGGGTCGCGTAGTAACAGATACAGGAATGGGTGTTGTATGGCAAGAACCTAATTATCAATACAAACCTAACCCTAACTATAACCCTTCTATCCCATCAAATCTTACAGTAATGGCAGTAGGAGATATTATGGTAAAATGCACAGGAACCCCTTACAATTTTAGATTAAATAGTGTAAATTTCAGTGCACAGGGTAACTGGCATATGTCTCTTGCTTGCCCAAGTAATTCAAAAGGGAATTTGCGATATGTAGGGTCAATGATAACCAAATATGCAGGATGGAGATATAGTTGTTATCCTCCTTGCTCTACTTACAGAGGATGGGGACTTTCAGGTGAATATATATATGATGAAAATCTACAGAGTTATCCACCTGACTGGATATTTCCTGTGGATAGACCGCTTTTTGTTTCTTATAGAAAAATATATTAATTTAAGTTTATTATTAAGGAGAGAGGAAGATGGATAAAATGGAAGATAGAAAAAAGAAGAGACCACCGCCGATATGAAAAGAAATGATATTACAGGTGGTGATAATAAAAATTATTAATATTATAAGGAGTAAAAAGATGAGAGAAAAAAAAATGTTGCAATGTGTAATAAACTTGTGGGTTGCAGTTTTATTTTCGATAGGGGCATTGCTATATTCACAAAATAGGTTTGAGCAATCAGAATTTCCTCGTGGACAGCGCCCTGAAACACCCTCTATGCCTCAACCATCTGCACCTCCTCCTGCTGTTCAAGAGGGTGGGGTAAAAACTCCAATAAGTATAAGAGAAAAAGTAAAACTGGATATCGATAAAATTGATAAAATAACACAATGTAACACAAAATTGCAAGCATTTATAAAAGGGTTTAAAGGCATAGGCGATGTAGAAACCTCTATTTATAAAGATTTATCAGAGGAATGCGACCAATACATAATATCAAACTCTCAACTTGTGGATTTGGACACAGATTTAGACAGATGTGACCTTGGAAACTTCAAACTCCAACTCAAACCTTTTGAAATTGAATTCATTTACAAACGATTAAAAAGTTGTAAAGAACATATAGCATTAAAATTGTGGCAAAGTTGTGATTTAAATTCATTTATCTCTGAAAAACTTGACTCTAATGGCAAAAGATATTTTGCTTTTGATGTAAAAGATTTTGAAAGTAAATGTGGCACTTTTATAAATAAAACATACCTTGACTTTGAGGATTGTGACCTTGGAGATTTACAGCAAAAGTTTACAAATATTGATTTTGAATCGTTACATGAAAGGCTAAGGGCATGTGAAGATGAAAACATCAAAAATAACTATGATGAGTGCGACCTTCCGTATTTTGTAAAGAGGAGCAGAAAATACAAAGAGGTATCCGGCGATTCTGTAGATAATGTGGTCTTTGATGAGCAGGATATTGATTATGCAATAAAAAGATGCAGTTCAAAGTTGCAAAAAAAACTGTGGAAGTGGGAAGATTGTGATTTTAGGAAAGACCTCAAAATACACATAGCAAACTATAAAAAGAGCAAAGATAATAAAATATTAGTTCAGATAAAAAATATAGGGAAGAATTGCAAAGCGCTTATAGATAAAAAACTTCATGAGTGGAAAAATTGCAATATAGACGATGTTATATCGCGACATGTAGGGTTTGACGCTGATAATTTGTACACAAGGGTAAAAGTGTGTAAAGAGTATTTTGAAAAGGTAAAATCCTATGAATTTCTTAAGTTTAGAGAAAAAGTTCAGTTATATAAAAACAAGAAGAAGGGCATTATCAGAGGTGGTATAGGAGGGGGTCCTGGCTTGCCGGACCAAATAATTTCGGTTCTGAAATCGTGTTCAGGTGGAGGCAGAGGTGGACCTGGATTGCCAGATATACTACCCATACATGCTCTCAATGATTTAGGTGAATCCACATTTTTAAAAAATGTGGATACCGATGGTGACGGAAAGTGTGATTCTTTTGAAGCAATCACACCAGAATTTCCTGAATTAGAAGCGCCTGAGGTAACACCAGAGAAAGTTGAAGAAGACATCCAAAAAGATGTTCAAGAAAAGATTAAACTGGCAAGTAAAACATTTTGGGACATAGAAGAGTGTGGCTTAGGAAAGTTAAAAGCAAGATACAAGAATATTGATATAGAAAATGTCTACAATAAAATTCAGACGTGTAAACAGGAGTATGAAAAGAAAAGACTTGAAGAATGCGAAGTAGGTGAAAATGCAACTACCACCACAACCACTACTACAGAAGAATATGCCGACCCCGAAATTTGCAAACAGAGTCATTTTGAAAAGATATGGGGCAATTGTAAACTTGATTTGTTAAACGACAAACTATCAAAAATCACGATGGACCAGCTTTATAGTCAGATAATAAAATGCAAAGGCGCAATAGCAAGGAGTTTAATCAAAGAATGCAAATTAGGGGTGACCTTAGCGGGAAAATTAAAAGGGAAAAGCGGAGGTGGCAGCTGTCGTTTATCAAAAAATGATGGGGGACCTTGTGACCCTACAAGTCCAAACTTCGAAGGCATAAACTTTGAAGTCCCCGAGGTAGATATTTTAAATCTGGATAATGAATCGTTAGTTCATCTGGTCAATGAACAACTTTTACAATGTAAACATTACAAAGAAATAAGATTAGCAAATTTTGCAGAATGCAAATCAATAGAACTTGATAAAGATTCTTTATTTGAACAAGCATACCAGTTAGGTAAAGGGTGCAAAATCCAGTTAAAAACAAAATGGAAAGAATGTGACCAGAAAAGTAAAAATATGGTAAAATATGACCTAAAAATACATGAAGATCAATCAGGACATGGGATTAGTGGCACCAATCGACTTCATATAAATCTTAAATATAAATATCAGAACATTGATATAGAAAGAGTAGCCAAAAAACTTGACAGATGTAAAAAAGATGTAAATGCGAAATTAAATGAAAAGTGTGAGATAATGCCTGTATTAGAGAAAGGTAAATCTTATGTAAGTAAGTTTGGAGGTAAGTTTGGAAAGGAATTTGTTGTAGGAATACCGGAGATTGGTAGCATAATAACAAAATGTGCATCAGATTTTAAACTAAAAATAAAGGAGAGAGGGGAATGTGAAGATAAGGAAGTAGAAAAAGTGGATACTACTAAATTAGAACAACTGGAAGAAGAAATTAAGCAATGTAAAAAAGATGATGATGTTGTGAAGAAAGTAGCGGATTGCGACTTTACTGATTTAGAGATTCGATATCCGGAATTGAACTTACATGAGGTCTACAGGAAGGTTTCAATATGTAAAACCCATATAGCAGAAAAGATATGGGAGCAATGTTCACTTGAAACGCAAGGGAGAAAGTGGAAAAAACTACTAAGAGTAAAAGCGAATGAAGAAAGTGCGGATACAGCAGATACTGAGACACCTTTGCGCTTAAAAGTAAAGTTTAATTTAAGGTTTATAAATCAGCCGATGAAAAAATGTCAGGCGTATAAGACAATATTTGATTGGAAAGAATGTGAACTACAAGATATAAAAGCACAATATCCTGAAATAACGGCCGATGATATAGAAGAGATATACGATAGATTAAGTGAATGTGAACAATTATTCATATTCTAAATATATAAATAGAGGGAGATTTGAAATATAATCTCCCTCCATCAATTTTTACTTATCCACGTCTGATATTCGTGGACTATTATTAGAACGGCGCAAATAATAACTACCGAAAATGCTATAATATCTGCAATCGTCAAATTCCCAGAAGATATCTTTAACCTCCCACTTAAAATACGTCCACCAATAAATAATATAAGCATTGAAACTAATAAAGATATAAAGAAATACCCATACCATTTCATTTTTATAATTTCTGTAGATTTGATAACTGATATCTTACACTTTATCGGTTCATAAATTAAAATGGGATTGGTGTAATACAATGCAATATATGTTAAGCAAAAGATTATAACAAAAATCTGCTTTTGCATATTTGCTACCTCATCATACAGATTTTATGGAAGTTAAATACAAACCTATGAAGGTATTAAAAGTAGTAAAGAGAATGAGCAGTCCAATAAACAAAAGATGTGTGAGAGAAGGTGACAAATTATTCTTTTTGCATTCATTTACGCAAAAGAGAATATAGATTAGTATGGGAAAAACGAAAGCGCCAAAATGCTCTTTTAACTCAAAAAGAAATGTCCCAACCTTAAAGTCCCTATCAAAATATATTCTATTCGCTGAAATATCTTGCTTTTCAATCCATTCTTGCATTGAATCAATAGAGCTTCCCCTTCCATATATTCTATAGGTTGGATATATAATCGCTCCACTTGTAATTTGCAAAATATACAAGAGAAAGAGTATTCTGGCAATTTTACAAATATATGCATTCGTATTTCTGTTTCTATAGTCATTTAGCGTCCAGAAAAATATATGATAAGATAAAGCGCATATTGCAAAGCCACAGATAGCATGCAGAATCAACAAAGGTTTTATACTAAACATTTTACATTGAGAAAATCAGGAAAACTTTTTCTCACAGCATAGGAACCCTTTACTCTTATTTTACCTATAACTTTTTTTAAGATGGTAAAAGCCATAAAAATTCTGTGATCGTTATGACAGTCCAGAACAACCTGTTTTCCTAATTTAAAACTTTCAAACCTTAAACCTGGAATGTATAAATTTTCGCTATCCTGTCTGATTTTTATGCCAAATTTTGATAATTCTTGAATTAATACCCTGTTTCTTGGACTTTCCTTAAATTGGGTATGAGAAATATTTTTTAATATCCCTCCTCTTTTTAAAAAAAGTAGAAGTATCGCAATAGAAGGTAAAAGATCAGGGTTATCTCTTAAATTCAATTCTATATATTCCCTTTTTATATTACCATAAAATTCCACATCATTACCTTTAAATTTGTATCGCGCTCCTATTTTCTGTAAGATGTTTAATATAACAAAATCAGGTTCAATGGCTGATTTCCTGAAGTTTTTCACAACTATTTTTTTCTTTAATATACACGATAAAACCAAAAAATTCGAAGCAATGGATGCATCGGGAGGTAAAAATATATGGACTTCTTTTTGTGGGTTTGCCTCTTTTAATAAAAACTTTCCATTTTTATATATCCACTTTACACCTATAAGCTTTAGCATTTCTATGGTAGTTTTTATATAAGAATAAGAAACAGGTTTAGATGAAACTTGTATCTTTTTTATACCAAATCGCCATCCAAAAAACAATAGTGCTGACAGATACTGTGAGGTCACATTTGTGCTTACTTTTGAATTTTTAAACTTTAAAACTTTTAAACTTTGGACTTTCCCCTTTGAACTTTGAACGTATAATATTCTTTCTTTTTGTCGTAGCTTTATTCCTAAATCAAATAAATGCTCACTGTTTGCTAAAACATGCCTTTTTGCAAGTTGTTTACCGATAATTATTTTTGCGTTAAGGCGCAGAAACGAAAGAAGGGTAATCAAAAATCTTGTCCCTAATCCGCTATTACCACCTGATAATGCTAAATATTGCTTTTTGAATGTTAAACCTTCATTTTTAATTATTAATTTTTTATTACTACTTTGCACAACCTGTAATCCTATCTTTTTTACAATATTTAAATTTGTTTTAAAATCGTCTGAGTTGGGGATATTTTCCATTACCACTACATTTACATTCAGAAACGGCAAATACAACGCCCTTATAGATAACGCCTTTGATGGTGCTAATTTAAGAATTCTCTGCACTATTATTAACTCTTTTAACTTTGCTCTTTCGTGCTATCAAGTTATATAAAGAGTAATGGTGGAGGCGATGGGAGTCGAACCCACGACCTCAAGAGTGCCACTCTTGCGCTCTACCAACTGAGCTACGCCCCCTAAAATGTCAAACCTCAAAATTCAAAAATCAATAACATCTCGTAATTTTAACCTTCCTCCCCTTTAATAGTTTTTTCAGCAGTTTTTTGACTTTCTGTTACATGTTACCACCCATATTCTGCATTATGGATAGTAACGGCATAAATAGTGCAACTACTATGAACCCTATTACCACTGCTATGAATATGATAAGCACCGGTTCTATAACACCAGTTAAAGCAGTAACAGCAGCATCTATTTCTTCATCATAAGCATCAGAGACCTTTATTAACATCTTATCCAATTCTCCTGTTTCTTCTCCTACCTGTATCATATTGTAGACAAAATCACCAAATAACCCTGTTGATTTTACAACAGGGGCAATGGATTCACCCTCTTTCAAATTTTCCTGAACGCTTTGAACTGCCTTTGAAAATACTTCATTGCCTATAGCATTTTTTATAATATCCAATGCTTCCAATATAGGAACGGCGCTTGCCAGAAGAGTTCCTAACGTTCGTGTAAATCTCACTATTGCCGTTTTTCTTATTATTTCACCTATGATAGGTATTTTCATCTTCATTTTATCTAAGATAAATTTCGTAGATGGTTTTTTATTAAGGATTTTATATATGACAACGAAGATTATAGGTATGGCTAAAAATATATACCAGTTAGCGGCCAACGTTTCTGAAATGTTAAGCAAGAATTGTGTCATCGCAGGCATTGATGCTGTACCACCAGTAGGACTGCCGCCGGGAGGCTGTAAAACCTCCTTAAACTTTGGAACAACTTTTACCATAAGACCTGCTACAATCAGTATGGCTGCTGATATAACTACTGCGGGATAGGTTGATGCGCTTATAACTTTTCTTTTGAGTCGTTGGCTCTTTTCCATAAAATCAGCCAATCGTCTCATTATCGCATCTAAAGTACCGCTCTTCTCACCTGCCTTAACCGTATAAACGTATAATTTATCAAACACATTAGGATGAGCAGCAAGCGCATCAGATATTGATGTTCCCCCTTCTACCTGTTCTCTCACATCTTTTATAATATCTTTGAACTTGCCTTCTGCTTGTTGGTCCTCCAATATTTTAAGAGTTCTAACCAATGGCAAACCAGCATCAATAAGAATGGCAAATTGAGCAGTAAACTGTGCCAACTGTTTCCCACTGACACCTCCAAAAAATGGTATAGAAAAACCTTTTTTCTTTTTAGATGGCGTTGTAGGTTGTGCTTGCGGAGCTGCTTTTGTTGGAGCGGCAGTTTTTGTTGAATCTCTTTGTGAAACAGTTTGAAGACCCTTTGGTGGTGCAACATTTGATTTTGCTTGGGGAGAAGTCATTAGCGGTCTTTGGGGTGGACGCGGTGCCATTGGTGTAGGAATCTTTTTTACCGATGGAGGCACTGCCCCCTGTGGCTTTTTTATTTCTACCATACTATTACTCCTTACTGCTACATTTATTTCTATATAATATTATAATTAGTTTTAAAACAAATACAACACAAATAAATCTTTCTTTAATTTTGTAATTTTGCAAGTTTATTATATAGCTATAGTTTCTCTTACAACTTCTTCGATAGTTGTCAATCCATCAAATATAGCTAAAAGGCCAGATTCTCTAAGTGTTCTCATTCCCTCTTCCTTAGCAATATTTCTTATCTTTTCTGTCGGAGCACGTTCCATCACCAATTGTCTTAATCTATCACTCATCACAAGTATTTCATAAATAGCCATACGACCTTTATATCCTGTGCCTCCACATACACTACACCCTGCACCATAGCACAATTTCTTACCAGCTAAACTTTCTTTTGTAAGATTTAACTCATATAGCTGTTCATCAGAAGGGTCATACTCTACTTTACAATTTAAGCATATTTTTCTAACCAATCTTTGAGCGATAATTGCCTCAATAGTAGCAGATATCAGAAATGGTTCGATACCTAAATCCAGAAGGCGCGCTATGGCACTTGGAGCATCATTTGTGTGTAAAGTTGAGAAAACCTGGTGTCCAGTAAGCGCAGCTTCTATGGCTATTTCAGCTGTTTCCAGATCTCGCATCTCACCTATTAGTATGATGTCTGGGTCTTGGCGCAAGATTACTCTCAGCGCCGCACTATAAGTTAATCCTATATCATCTTTTATCTCGCATTGAACAAGTCCGTCTATATCATATTCTACGGGGTCCTCAGTAGTAATTATCTTATATCTTGGCTGATTTAATTTATTAAGACATGAATAGAGCGTTGTCGTTTTTCCAGAACCTGTAGGACCTGTTACCAAAACAATGCCGTGGGGTAAATCAAGCAGTTTCAATATTATAGCAAGTTCATCCTCTTTAAATCCTAAGTTCTCTATGTTTAAAGATACCACTGTTTTATCCAGGATTCTCAGGACAGTGCTTTCACCAAATCTGGTTGGCAAAGTAGAAACGCGAAGGTCCACCTGTCTACCATCAATCGTTGTCAAGATTCTACCATCCTGAGGTAAACGCACCTCGGTAACGTCCAATTTAGCCATAACTTTTATTCTGGCGGTAAGTGCACTTGCCAAAGCCAATGATGGCGCAGAAAGTTCTTTTAATACCCCATCCACCTTATATCTGACTCTAAAATAATGTCCAAACGGCTCAAAATGAATATCAGCCGCTTTATCTTTTATGGCTTGTGAAAGATATAAATTCACTAATTTCATCACAGGCGCAGCATCTGCTGCTGCTCTTGCATCGCTTAAACTAAACGCCTCTGCGCTACCAGAAAATTCCAACTCTATGTCTTGCAAACTTGAACCGAATTCCTTTAGCATTGAAGCAACCACACTTTCCTGAGAAGCATAATACTTATTGAATGCTTTTTTTATTTCTTCCTCTAGTGCCAACACTACATCCACCTCACAATTAAGCAACATTCTCAAATCATCTAAAATAGCGAGATTGTGTGGATCGCTTACGGCTATTTTTAAGCGATTATCTTCAAACGATACAGGCATAATGTTATACATCTTAGCAACACTACTTTGAACCTTTTCAATTGCTTCTTTAGAAGGTGGCGTCTCTTCAAAATTTATGATTTCCAAACCTGTTTGGATTGATAAGGCAAGCAACAATTCCTCTTCCGTTACATATCCTTTCTCAACAAGAATACGGCCTAATGCCCCGCCCTGTCTTTTTTGTATTTCCAGCGCCTCATTTATTTCTTTATCAGTAATCAACTCCATTTCCTTCAATATGGCACCAATTGGTTTCATAATAATAGTATTAATTAACGTAAAAAGAAATATATAACCTCTGCAACATTAGCAGCTCTATACCCACCCACCTTCACAAAATTCAAACACATATTTTTATATTATAAGTATTTTATTTTAAAATAATACGCTAGCGTAATGAAGATAATTCTCGCATCTAAATCAAAGGCACGACATGAGATAATAAAACAGTATATACCGAACATAGAAATTGCCGAACCACAAGTTCAAGAACCAAACTATAATGGTAAATTAGAAGAATACATAGTAAACAACGCAAAGACAAAAGCACTCAACATAGCACAACAAAAACAGGACTGTTTAGTTTTAGCGTATGATACAGTTGTGTATTGCGAAGGTAAAATTTTGGGTAAACCCTTAAACTTGACCGATGCAAGAGATATGTTAATGTTTCAAAGAGGTAAAATAGAGTTCGTATGCACAGGGATGTATTTTATCTGCTTAAACAAAAACATAGAAATTAAGGATGTTTCTGTAACACAAGTATACTTCAAATACATAAATGATAAAATTATTGAGGAAATTTTACAAGATCCTAATATATTAAATTGCGCTGGTGCTTACAATTATAGATTAAATGGTGACTCATATATCGATGTATTCGAAGGAGAAAAAGAAAACTTAATAGGACTACCCATAAGAAAAACCATTATACATTTGCAAAAGTTAGGCGTTATAAATAAATAATGACAAAAGAAAATAGAAGAGTTTCTTCTATCCTCGCCATACATATTAGTCGCTACACACTATTTCTTATTGTTGGCTTATTTCTTGCACATTTTTGTGGTTGTGGTGTGAATCCCATTACAGGTAAAACAGAGTTTCAAATTATTTCTGATAGTGAAGAAGTTGTATTAGGCGAAGCATCAAAAAAAGAAGCAGAAGCTCAGTTTGGCGGGATAATGCATAACAAAGAAATTGAGGAATATGTAAATTATGTAGGACAAAAACTTGCCAGAGTTTCTCATCGCCCAAAATTCCAATATACTTTTAAAGTTGTAAATTCAAACATACTAAATGCTTTTGCAATACCAGGTGGATTTATTTATATAACAAGAGGTTTGCTATCAAGATTTACAAAAGAAAGTCAGTTAGCAGCAGTATTGTCACACGAAGTTGCTCATATAGGAGCAAGACATTCCGCTCGTATGCTGGAAAATGCCCTTTTAGCACAAGGAATAATTTTAGGCGGATACCAAATTATAAGAAAGAATACAAAAAGTAGGGATACGAAAAATATATATCTAATCGCATCTCAAATCACAGCAACTATAATTTTAAGTGGATATTCGCGGGAGAATGAGGAACAGGCAGACATTTTAGGATTGGACTATATGGTAAAGACAGGTTATCATCCTTATGGAATGCTTGAATTAATGCAAATACTCCAGAAAGAATCAAAAGAACATCCCAATCTGATTGAAGATTTATTCAGAACGCATCCTTATACTAAAAAAAGAATAGAATATGTAAAAAAAGAGATAGATAGTAAATATAAAGATGTTTTAGAAAGAAGGTCTTTTACAGAGGATACACCTGAATTTCAGAAAATCGTTCGCTCCTATTTCTTAGCGCACCCTGTAAAATGAATTTATACTGAGGTAAAAATGTTTTTCAGTCGTAATAAAATAACAAATAATGAATACTGAATAAAGGGGGAATTTTGCAGTGCTGTAGTTTTGGAAAAGATATAAAAAATTTAGAATTTATTGTTTTACGATTGGCGTTGGCGAACTATTGGAGGTGAGGCTGAGGGGGTGAAAATCAATTTTCTTTTGGTATAGTGTTTATTTGCCCTTTAACTTTCCTAAAGCATATAGCGACGAAGGTCTTCCTTTTCCACTATATTGTGTAACTTTTCTTCTACGATTTTAGGAGTAATGAGAATCCTTTTTTCGGGTATGTCAGGGGCTAAAAACAAATAATCTTCTAGAAGTTTTTCAGTTATCGTATGCAATCGCCTTGCACCAATATCTTGTGTAGTATTATTAACATACTCTGCATACTCTGCTATCTTTTCTATCGCTTCTTTCGTATATTCCAGCTGAATTCCTTCCACTTCTAACAATGCCTTATACTGCAAAAGCAGTGCATTTTTGGGCTGAGTTAGAATCTTCAAAAAATCTTCTTTCTTCAAGCTTTTCAATTCTACCCTTATAGGGAGCCGTCCCTGAAGTTCAGGTATTAAATCAGATGGCTTACTATGTGAAAAAGCGCCAGCTGTTATAAACAATATATGATCTGTTTTTACCACCCCATAACGTGTTGATACTGAACATCCCTCTATTATAGGTAAAAGATCTCTTTGAACACCTTCTCTTGAAACGTCAGGGCCCACCGATTTACCAGAGCCTACGATTTTATCTATTTCATCTATGAAAATAATTCCATGATTTTGAGCCAGATTAAGCGCATCTTCTATTAATTTATTTTTGTCAAGGCGCTTATCCATCTCCTGCAACTCTATAAGTTTCCTTGCTTCTTTTATTGAAACGCTTTTTACTTTCTTTTTACTGGGGAAAAGATTAGAAAATACATCAGGAAAATCAATGCCCATCTCTTCCATACCAGCAGGAGTAAACGCCTGAACAAATGCTATTGATTTTTCCTCCACTTCTATGTCAACCATTTTATCTTCTAACTCCCCTCTATGTAATTTTTCTTTCAAAAGATTTCTTGCTTCCTTTATTCTTTCTTTTTCCTCTGGTGTCACATTTGCTCTTTTCTTTGAATTGGGAAGTAGCAAATCCAGAATTCTCTCTTCCACAATTTTCTGAACATCATTCGTAATCTTTTTCATTTCTTCTCTACGGACCGTACCTATAGCAACTTCTACAAGGTCCCTTATCATAGAGTCAACGTTTCTTCCATAATATCCTATCTCTGTATATTTAGTGGCTTCTACTTTCAGAAAAGGCGCTTTTACTAAAAAAGACAAACGTCTTGCAATTTCTGTTTTTCCTACTCCTGTAGGACCTATCATCAAAATATTCTTTGGCGCTACCTCATCTTTTAACTCAGGGGGTAGTTTCTGCCTCCTATACCTGTTCCTTACTGCTATAGCAACAGCTTTTTTTGCATCCTCCTGACCTATAATATATTTATCTAATTCTTCAACTATCTTTTTTGGCGTCAAATTTTCATCCATTTATAACTCCTCTATATAAATATTGGTATTGGTATAAATACATATTTCCCCTGCAATTTTTAGTGACTCTTCTACAATGGCTTTTGCATCAAGTTTAGAAAATTTGGTAAGCGCTAAAGCAGCTGATTGCGCAAAGGCACCCCCTGAACCAATACCTATCACACCACCTTTTGCTTCTATCACATCCCCCGAACCTGAAACAAGAAGCACATTTTCTTTATCTGCGGATATTATCAACGATTCAAGTCGCCTGAGCGCTTTATCCAGACGCCACTCTTTTGCAAGTTCTATTGAACTTTTTAATAAATTACCATTATACTTTTTCAGCATCGCATCAAGACGTTCTAATAAACTTAACGAATCAGCAACACTGCCAGAAAATCCAACCAAAATTTTACCATCATAGAGTTTCCTTACTTTCTTTGCATCATGCTTTATGACCGTTGCTCCCAACGTTACCTGTCCATCACTACCCATCACAACCTTACCATTATGTTTCACACATAACACGGTTGTTCTATATACATCTACTCTCTTCACTTGCCCTTTTTGACCTCCTCTTTTTTTGCTCCCCCCTTATCCTTCACATTTTTCGCTAAATAACAATGTCTTCTTATTTTATTCGCTATTTTTATAAGTTCTTTGATGTCCCTCTTGCCAATTTTCTTATCTTTCGCTTCAATATTATCATCTATTTGCTTAATAGCCATTCTAATATTAAAAATTTTTTTACACAATTCCTCTTTTTGTTTTTTATCTTTTACACTTTTAATGCTTTTCAAATACTGCTCAATATCGCCTATCATCCGCTGTTTTTGGACTATAAGCTTAGCAAGTTCAGCAACTTTATCCTTTTTAGACGTTATAGTTGTAGTCGTCGGACTAAAAACACTCTCCAGAAAGCGAGGAATCCTATCTACCAACTCAACCGGAGTAGAATTTTTTCTATCAAGTTCGAACATTACGCCTGCAACAAATCCGACAATCATGGTAGATAAAACAATAAAGTATACTCTTTTCATTAATAGTTGAATATCCATTTTATAAAAGTTTGTCTAAAATAAAATTATTTTTTAAAATGTAAAGAAAGCGTTATGAAAGGTGTAATATTAGCCGGGGGAACGGGGTCACGGCTGTATCCTTTAACAAAGGTAACTAATAAGCATTTACTGCCCATATATAATAAACCAATGATTTTTTATCCATTGGAAAGATTGGTAAAAAGCGGCATAACTGATATAATGATTGTAACGGGTGGCAACCATGCTGGGGATTTTTTGGAACTATTGTCCAACGGCAAAGATTTTGGTTTGACGAAACTTCAATACACCTACCAGGAAGGCGAAGCAGGCATTGCTAATGCTTTGTTGCATGCAAAACATTTCGTCGGTGATGACAAAGTAGTCGTTATCTTAGGAGATAATATCTTTGAAGCGAATTTAGAAAAATATATAAAGAAATTTGAAGCAATTGAAAAAGGGGCGATGGTTTTTCTTACAAAGTCCGCTACACCAGAACGATTTGGTGTAGCATGTTTTAAAGATAAGGAACTGATAGAAATAGAGGAAAAACCTCAAAAACCCAAAAGTAATTACATTATAACGGGGATATATTTCTATGATAATAGAGTATTTGATGTTATTCAATCCCTAAAGCCATCAGGTCGAGGAGAGTATGAAATCACGGATGTAAATAACTGGTATTTAAGGAAAAAGGAGTTGTATTATGATTTTTTAGAGGGATTTTGGACAGATGCAGGGACATTTGAGTCACTTTTTAAGGCGACCACTTTTATAGCGAAGAAAAATAATGTTAAAACCAGCGTGGTTAAAGGTTAAACTACCGACAGGTCCCAATTACCTAAAAATAAAGGGATTAGTCAAGAATTTACGGCTTGCTACAGTTTGTGAAGAGGCGAATTGTCCAAATATGGGGGAATGCTGGGAAGGTGGAACGGCGACTTTTATGCTGTTGGGGAAAATATGCACAAGAGGATGCCGATTCTGTAATGTCAGAAGCGGTAAACCCCAAATGGTTGATCCTATGGAACCATATAACGTATTGCATGCAGTAAAACAGATGAAATTATCTTACGTTGTTTTAACAATGGTGGCAAGGGACGATTTGCAAGATGAAGGCGCGGAACAGGTATATAAAACGGTCGTAACTTTAAAAAATAATCTACCATATATACTTGTAGAAACCTTGATTAGTGATATGAACGGCAATATTAATTCTATCCAAAAAGTCATAGATTCTAATGTAGATGTTTTTGCTCACAATATTGAAACTGTAGAGCGACTCCAGCGCTCTGTAAGAGATGCGCGAGCCAATTTCCAGAAGTCAATATTCGTATTAGAGATAGCAAAAAAAATCAAACCTTCACTGTATACAAAAAGTTCCATAATGTTAGGAGTTGGAGAAACAGAAACAGAAGTAATAGATACTATGAAAAAGTTAAGAGAAGTAAAGGTAGATATTCTTACCTTGGGACAATACCTTCAGCCGAGTAAAAAGCACAAAGAAGTAGTTGAATACATCTCACTTGAGAGATTTAAATATTTTCAAGAGATTGGGTTAGAAATGGGTTTCAAATTCGTAGCAAGCGGTCCACTCGTTCGTTCATCTTATAAAGCATTAGAACAATTCCTTCTTGCAAAAAATAAAAATTAATTTTTAATTCGCAAATGGTAGAAGCTGTTGCAAGCAGATTAAACATATCAGAATCTCTGAGTAGAGAAGAACTAATAACAATATACGAGAAAATGATTACCGTAAGAGTTGTAGATGAAAAAGGGATGTTATTACAAAGGCAGGGGAAAATAGGATTTTACCTGCCAAATTTCGGCGAAGAAGCATGGCAAATTGGAAGTGTCTATTACTTAAATGAAAATGATATAATAGCCCCTTCTTACAGAGCATTAGGAACGGCTATATGGAAAGGCATTGAATTAGAAAAAATATTTCACAATCTTTTCGGAAATGAATTAGACAATGCCAAAGGAAAGCAGATGCCAGTGCATTATTCTTTTAAAGAAATTAATTTTTTAACCATTTCAAGTCCAATCGGAACACAACTTACTCAGGCGGTTGGAATGGCTTATGCGTTTAAATACAGGAAAACTAAAAATGTGGTGGTTACTTATTGTGGTGATGGCGGAACCTCATCCAACGATTTCCATACTGCATTAAATTTCGCAGGAGTATTTAAAGTCCCTCTAATATTTTTCATAAATAATAACCAGTGGGCTATTACTGTTCCTTTGAAAAAGCAAACCGCATCTGAAACACTTGCCATAAAAGCCAAAGCATATGGATTTGAAGGATTCAGGGTTGACGGCAATAATATTTTTGAAGTTATGAAAACCGCAAAATACGCAATTGAGAAGGCAAGGCAAGGTAAGGGACCTACCTTAATAGAATGCCTAACTTATAGAATGGGTCCTCATTCTACCTCGGATGACCCGAAAAGATACGTTCCACAGGAGGAGTTAGAACATTGGAAGAAAAAAGACCCTATTGAATACTTAAAACAGTTTTTGATTGAAAAAGGAATATTAACTCAGGAATATGACAAACAAATAAGAGAAGAAATAACAAAAAAAGTAAACGAGGCAGCAGAAAAAGCCCAAAAAACTAAGCAACCTTCATTACACACATTAATAGAAGACGTTTATGAAAAAATACCTGCTCGCTTGCAAAAAGAATTGCAGGAATTAGAAGGAGAATAATAATTATGGCAGTTCTAAATCTGTTACAATCACTAAATCAAGCATTGCATCTAATTATGGAGAAAGATGATAATGTTATTATATTGGGTGAAGATGTTGGTAAAGCAGGTGGGGTATTCAGAGTAACAGAAGGTTTATATCAGAAATTTGGAGAAGAAAGAGTGATAGACACACCTTTGGCTGAAGGTGGCATTATAGGCACTGCCATAGGGATGGCATTGAACGGCTTAAGACCAATAGCAGAGATACAATTTTTGGATTTCATATATCCTGCTTTTGACCAGATTGTTAATGAATTAGCGAAAATGAGATATAGGTCTGGTGGTCAGTTCACAGCACCTGTTATAATTAGAACCCCCTATGGTGGTGGAATAAAAGGAGGACATTATCATTCTCAATCTACGGAAAGTTTTTTTATTCATACCGCAGGACTAAAAGTTGTCAGCCCAAGCAACCCTTATGATGCAAAGGGACTACTTTTATCTTCATATGAACAGAATGATCCTGTTATATTTTTAGAACCAAAAAGGTTGTATAGAGCTTCAAAAGGAGAGGTACCGCAAGAATGGTATACGGTGCCTATAGGACCTGTAAATCTTATAAAGGAAGGTAAGGATGCTACTTTGATAAGTTGGGGAGCGATGGTAGAAACATGCAAAGAAGCAGTTCAAGAGATTGAGCAGGAAGAAAATATAAGTATTGAACTTATAGATGTGAGAACTCTATCGCCCTTTGATGAAGATGCTCTATGTGAATCAGTAAAGAAAACGGGAAGAGCAGTAATTGTTCACGAGGCGGCGAAAACATGTGGTTTTGGCGCAGAAATTTCCGCAACATTAGCTGAAAATGTAATTGAATATTTATATGCTCCTATAAAAAGAGTATGTGGACTTGATACACCTTTCCCATATACCTTAGAGCACCTATACCTTCCTTCCACAGAGCGTATAAAAAAAGCCATAAAAGACACTATAAGTTTTTCCTAACTTTTTACTCACATATTAGATTTTATAATAATTTTTTATGGTAAAGAAAGTAGTTGTTGCTATGAGCGGGGGTGTGGACTCATCAGTTACAGCCGCTTTACTTAAAGAAAAAGGATATGAGGTAGTGGGTCTTTTTATGCATAATGGGGTATCGTATGAAAATAAAAATACAAAATCATGCTGTTCGTTGCGCGATGCCCACGATGCAAGAGATGTTGCTTATCAATTAAATATAAAGTTTTATTCCCTCGATTTATCTAAAGAATTCGCCAACATAATGAACTACTTTGTAAATGAATATTTAGAAGGCAGAACTCCAAGCCCTTGCGTCAAATGTAATTCTTACCTTAAATTCGGTGTTTTACTAAATTTTGCACAACTGATAGGAGCGGAATTTGTTGCAACCGGACACTATGCTAAAATCGTAAAAAAAGAGAAATTGTTTCAAATTAAAGAAGGCGCCGATAAAAATAAGGACCAATCATATTTTCTATTCGAATTATCGCAAAAACAATTATCGCAAGCGTTGCTTCCCTTGGGGGATTTTACAAAACAAGAGGTTAGAAAACTTGCGGAAAAATTCTCGTTGAAAACGGCGTCAAAGGAAGAAAGTCAGGATTTATGTTTTATTCCTGATGGAGATTTAAAACGGTTTTTAAAGAATAAACTCCCCAACAGTAAAAATATAGAAGGTTATTTTGTAGATACAGATGGCAACAGATTAGGGAAACACGATGGATATATATATTACACAATTGGGCAAAGAAAGGGGTTAGGTGTAGCAAGGGGAATTCCTTTATATGTAAATAAGGTCAATCCGCAGACAAAAGAGGTTGTATTGGGGCAAAAGTGCCAGATAATGTCAAAGAAGATGTTGGTTGAAAAGGTGAATTTCTGCAGTGTGGAACCCTATGACGCAGGCAGTGTATTTGAGGCCCAGGTAAAAATAAGATATAAACACCCTAAAAGCCCAGCAAAGATAAAAGTATTAAATAATAACGAGATAGAAGTGGAATTCAAAGAACCACAACCTGCAATAACACCTGGACAGGCAGCATGCTTTTATAATGAAGATACATTATTAGGAGGAGGTTGGATAAAATCAGTAATTGATTATGAAAAATGAATAATGGAAATTTCTTGTTACGCCACGCCAGAATAAAAGTTTATCCAAAACCCCATAATTTCAAGATTCTACAAAACAAGCATAAAAAACAGATTGATAGTTTTTTTTCTGATTTATCTAATAATAAGATACCTTATGCTAAGTATGTAAAAAGAATCTTGGATTTAAGGTTTAAGATTAAAGATTCAGAACTAAATAAACTTACTGATTTTAGCCACATTATTATAGTGGGAATAGGAGGGATAGTAAATGGAATCAAAGCCATCTTTCACACGCTGATAGATAAAATGAATGGGAAAGAAATCGTATTCATTGATAACATAGGGTTTAAACAATTTGAATACCTACAGAAATTTAAAAATCATCTTAATCCTAAAAAAGATATTATCATTTTGATTAGTAAATCGGGCTCCACTTTGGAGACATTGATAGAATCATCTTTTTTCATTAATTTATTGCCTGATTTTATAAAGAGCAAAAGAATAATGGTTATCACCTCACAAGAAAATCAATTTCTACATAAATTTGGCAGGGAAAATGAACTATACACCTTTCTTATCCCTGAAGATTTAGGTGGCAGATTCTCTCACTTCTACTGTGCCCTCCTGCCTTTAACTCTATTCGGCATTAATCATAACGACATTTTTAACAGTGCTATAAATTTTATAGAACGCGTGCAAAACTTACAAAACAAATCAAAGTTTATTCACTTTACACTAAACCTGTTTAATAATCTTAATAGCCATAATGTAAGTAATATAGTTATTTTAAATTATATAGACAAATTAAATTCCTTAGCGGATTTTTGCGTTCAACTATGGGATGAGTCATTAGGTAAAGTCAATAACAAAGGTATCCGATTTCCAACGACAATGATTAATGCTTTATGCCCGAAAGAACAGCATTCGCAATTACAGGCATTTTTAGAAGGCGAGCACGACAAAATGTTATTTTTCCTTGCCCCCTCTCCTCGCTTTGCATCAATTCAATTTAAAGATAATTTCTTTTACAACAGAAAATTTACATTGACGGAAATACTTAATGCCCAAGCGAAAGGAGTGTTAGCAAGTTTCATAAAAGAACGCCTACCGATAGTGTGGTTTGAGATAGACCAATTGAACGAACAATTCATAGGTGAATTTTTGGCATTTTTCTCCCTTTTAGTAATCCTCGGTGGATATTTGAATGAACTTAATCCATTCAATCAGGATGCTGTAGAATTGTATAAAAAATTGACCCGTTCTTACTTAAATTTAGATAGAACTAAGATAAAAACTATCCGTCTATATGAAATATGAAAATGACAAACATTCTAATAATCGGCGCAAGCGGCTTAGTTGGCTCATATATTTTTAATTACTTTAGTAAAAAAGATACTTATAAAGTATATGGAACATATTATAGAAATAGGACTGATAGCTTATTCTATTTAGATAAATCAAATAAAAAGAATATTCAAAAGTTTTTGGAGGAATTTAATCCAGATATTGTTATAGATTCCTCATATCAAACCGATGTTGACAGATGTGAAGTAGATAAAGATAGCGCCAATTTAAACGTTGATGGCACGAAAAATGTGGTGGAAATATGCGAAGGGAAAGAGATATTCTTAATATTTTTTTCCTCTGATTACGTATTTAATGGAAAAGAGGGTCCATATACTGAAAATGACGAGCCCAATCCTATCAGCATCTACGGAAAGCAAAAATTGCAATCCGAAAAAATTATGTGTAAGCAACTGAAAAAGTTTTTAATAATCAGGGTAGCAACTGTTTATGGTTTTAAAAACGGTTCTAAAAACACATTGCAAAAGTTAAAGGATGCGGAAAAGAGCGCCAATAGAATTGTAAAATATGTAAATGACCAATGGACAACGCCAACATGGGTGGAAGACATACCAAAAGGAATTGAAATTTTGTTAAAAAATGAGTGCACTGGCATCTGGCATATAAGTTCAGGACAATTCTTGAATCGTTTTGACTTCGCCCATAGATTGGTCAATAAATATAAGATAAATATAAAAGTTGAGCCAATTTCCACTTACGAGGTTAAAGACACAGCCACAAGACCTAAAAAAGGTGGATTAAAAATTGACAAGATTAAATCCTTAGAGTTCACACCACGAACTCTATAAAATGAACCTGATATCCCACCAAAAACTTTCCAGATGTTTCTCTTTTGCTTTTTAGCTGTTTCTATGACAGAAAATAAAGATCTGATTAATATAGCGAGGGGGTTGGTCAAACTTACGAAGGTAAGTAATGAAGTAAAATTTGGCGAGGTTGGTTGCGCATTAATTTCCGGAAATGACAATCTTTACGTAGGCGTAAACATTGATGCTGCTTGTGGGATAGGGTTTTGTGCAGAACATAGCGCCATTGCAGCAATGGTAACTAATCGTGAACGTAACATAAAAAAGATTGTTGCCGTTTCAAGTAAAAATATTCTACCGCCTTGTGGTAGATGTAGGGAATTTATGTACCAGATTGATGATAAGAATTGGGATACAAAAATAATTATTGGAGAGAATAAGGTGGTAAAACTCAGGGACTTGCTTCCATCTCCGTGGCAGAAAAGATTGTAATTAATTCCTATAATATCTGTTATGCGTTGCTTGGATAGTTTACTTTGGGGAAGAGGAATAGGAATTGTTGTTGGATTAGTAGGTGGTATTATTCTGTCTCTTTTTCTATTAATTTTTATTAGTAGGAAAAAGTATCTTGCAAAAATCACATCTGGACTTGAAAAAGAAGGTGTAATAACAGAAAACCAGAAAGACATAATCTTATCCAGAGTAGGTTTAACCAAATCACAGATAACAGTATCGAAAACGGATTTTTTAAGTAAATTCATTATATTTTTAGTTTCAGTAGCAACAATTGCAATTAGTGTCGGTATTATTTTATTTTTTGCCTCTAACTGGGAAGTTTTAAGTAAGTCCTTAAAAATATCATTATCTTTGTCTATAGGTATGCTCATATAAATGATACAGAAAGCAATGTAATAGGTCGCTGGTGTAAAAAATAATATTACAAAAGCAATTTAGAGTATTCTTGCAAGTAGAAGGTAGTGATTTTTTGCTGGGAGTGGTTGGTTATTACGTAGTTGTAGGCGGATTCTGTTAATTTCGTCAGATTTGGTCTATTTTCCACGATGCTATTTAGTTGTGTGTAAAGTGAATTTGAATCTGATTTCTCAAAAAATACGGATTTATATTGGGCATACTCTTTGATTGGTGGAATGTTTGTTACAACAGTAGGCACTTTATATAAATAAGCATCTAATATACTGCTTCCCATACCTTCAACTTTAGAACACAGAACAAACAAATTGAATATTGAATAAAAATCCTCTCCATTGTCTACATGACCTATCAGAAAATATCTGTTTTGTAAGTTGTTTTCTTTTATAAACTTCATCACTTTACCTTTTAATTTTCCATCTCCAAAGTGTAGAACAGAAACATTTAAAAATCTATCAGACAGTTTTTTAAAAGCACGTAGTAACGTAAAAGGGTCTTTTGAATCATCCAACGCTGATATAGTACCAATAATGAAGTTTTGTGAAATACCCAATTCCTTTACAAATCGTTTTGCCCTCTCAGTATCCAAATCCCTCTCTATAACCATATCAGGTATTACTGATATATCGTTTAACCCTAATCCTTCTAAATATTTTTTATAGTAATGAGTAAGGACAGTAACCTTATCAACTAATTTGAGTTTGATTATTGATAACACGTTGTGCAAAGGATAAGAAACCCTTCTGGTATAGATTATTGGTTTCCTATGGAATGGTCTTAAAGACAAAGCAAAATCAGTCGCTTTTGAATCTACGGTGTGGATAATATCATAACTTTTACACTGTTTTATATACGTACTTAGATTAGTATAACAAGTAAGATAATTAGGTAGTGGTATACAATGGACATTATTAGCTTTTGCTTTCTTATAAAAATCACTGTTTATTTTACAGGATAAAGAGCAATTTACTCCGTTCTTCTGCAATGAATCTATCAGATATAAAGTTTGTTTTTCACCACCTCTGAAGTTTTTTTGAAAGGAGATAAATAGAACACTAAAAGGTTTAAACCTCAAAGTTTAAGGTTTAAAAATTCAAGGTTTGAAAGTTAAAATTTGTAGATTTAGAGTTTAAATCTGTAAATGGAGAATTTATTGTCATTTTGAAGGATAAAATAAATATAGCCATCTACCTTTAGATTAGGAGAAAGTATAGGAGTATTACTTTTCAATAATGTATATTGTTGATTGTTTTTCAAGTTCAGTAGTTTTAAATAGTATGTATTTTCAGAAAATTCAACATAGGACAGTATCTCGCCTCTTTTTGACACCGAAGGGTTTAAAAATGATTTTGCAGAATGGTGCAAGATTGAATATTTTGTATTGTTAGATAAATCCCATGCAAATATAGAATAAAATGGACTTTCTTTTTCGTTGGGTTTCTGGTAATATATAATATCATTTGATAGAAATGGATAAAAGCCATTATCTACCAATATGAATTTACCGTCCTGCAACAACCATATCTTCCAGAAACCTTTATCATTTAACGCAAAAGATACAGCATTATCATTAATAGAAATAGTCAAGATAGTATTATTTACTTTAAAAATGGTTTTAGACACGTTTTGTTTTATATTATAATTTATCAAGAAAGAACTTCCCTTATCTATCCTGATAAAGTATAAGTTATCATTATTTATTCTGGGGGAATACTGCTGAGCTTCTTCGGGCATAATATATTGCTTTTTATTTTCTTTCATATCAAAAAGGAAAACTTGAAATATATTTTTAAAAGCGTTAGTTGAATAAGCAATATATCTACCATCGCTTGATATATCGAATTCCATAATATCCCCATCTGCTTCTTTCAGGACATCCTCCAAACCCTGTATTGAAAATGATTGATTGTGAATGACATCTTTGGTGTTTGGAGGAAGCATCTTTTTAATAGCACAGGAAGTTATTGCCATTGGCACTATCACAATGATTAAAAGAAACACATTTCTATTTAGTATTTTTTTAACAGCTAATTTACAATTCACGGGATGCAGAGAATTATAACAAAAGATTTTAATTTAACATATACGCTAGAAAGTGGCGCATTTTTCAGATATTATAACCAAAAGGACCATTATGTTGTAATAACACAAAATTATCTCATAAAAATAAAACAACATAATAACAACTTATATTACGAGGGATGCTCCGAAGATTTCTTAAAAACGTTTTTTAGATTAGATTTCTCTCTGGAAAATATTGATGGCTTTAAGAAGTTTGCGCAACTTCGCAAAATATATGAAGAGTTTAAAGGACTAAGATTAATAAAGCAAGATATATGGGAATGCACCTTAAGTTATATGTTATCAGTAAATTCCAGTATAAAAATGATACAAAAGAATTTAGAATGGCTATCGCAAAAATATGGGGGGAAAATAAATAATAATTTTTATTCCTTGCCCACCCCTCAAAAATTAAAAAAGGGCAGGATTTTTACACGAATATTTGGTTTAAGAGCAAAATTCTTAAGGAGATTACCCGACAGTTTTATTGCGATAAAAAATAAACTACATGGGAATCTGACATACCAACAGAAAAAAGATTTATTATTAGGAATATATGGCGTTGGAGATAAGGTAGCAGAATGCATATTACTATATAGTCTAAATGAAAACAATGCATTTCCTGTAGACAGGTGGATTGCAAGGTTTTTAATAAAATATTTTGATTTAAATATGAAATCCTCTAAAGATATAAGAAAATGGGCGCAGGACAAATTTGGAGAAAACTGCGGCTGGGTGCAACAATACCTTTATCTCTTCGCAAGAAAATATAAGATTGGAATATAGAATATACTACCTCTACCAAGGTAAAAAGGGTTTTCACTAAAAACCAGTGAAGGGTGCAAAAAATACCACTTAACTTTTAACTTTTTCTTCTATTCATCATTCAGTATTTAACATTGTAAGTTAATTTCCAAACCTTCGTATTATTATCCAACAGAGAAAACAACATTATCCCCTTTAAGACGCTACCTTTGACCTCAAATTCCATAGAATTATTACTTTTCGCTTTGACTACATATTCTCCCTTATCAAAAATCTTTACGAACCCCCTGTTGTGTGAAATTTCACCTTCATAATCTAAATATATAAGACGATGGTCCTGAATATTACGTCCTTGCACTTCTTGTAAATTTAATAAGTCATCAATATTTTCTATCTGATATGTTTTTAAGACATCTCCATCTTCAAACATTAAATCGTAATGATACTTTTCGCTGTCGAGAGTATGTTTATGCACCACAAATCTCAATTCTTGGCTCCTTACCTTGTCATTTTTCATTTTAATATTTTACTCCGAGTTTAGCGAGTTGGATTTTCCCTAAACCTTTGAATTTTGACATTTACTTTTGATAGCGCCAGGCGGTGCATTAATTCGCCATAGTGAATTGTAAAATGATAAATTTCGAATTTTTTACATTTTTTAATTAGCAGAAATTGCCACTAAGGTTTAATGAAAAGAGAGAAAAAGAAAATAATTTATAATAAATCTTTGCCGTTATAACAAGATATGGTGAGTGTAGCTCAATTGGCTAGAGCACAAAGTTGTGGCCTTTGGGGTTGCGGGTTCGAGTCCCGTCACTCACCCCAATCTACTACTTGATTTTCTATTTTAGATTTTCATAACTATGAGATTTGCATTCCAAAATCAAAATTCTAAAATCCACAATTGTAGATTGCGCCCATAGCTCAATTGGCAGAGCGGAGGACTCTTAATCCTCAGGTTACTGGTTCGATTCCAGTTGGGCGCAGAAATTACCATATCTGCCGTTATTGCGAGCCCGAAGGGCGTGGCAATCTCATTTTCACCATTCGTCATTTGTGTATTCATCATTTAATACTTATTATATTATTATTTTATTCCGCCTTTGCGCATTAAAGTAGCACAGGCATTCTTGCCTGTGAAAGACAAAGATACACAGACAGGAATGTCTGTGCTACCTTAAATTTTTAAACCTTGAACTTTTGACCATTGAGTTTTGACCTTTGACTTTTTAAGGTATTTCCTCTTTGTGGTAATTTCTGAGGTGGGCGCACTTTGTAAAATCTTAAATCTTATATTTTTATAATTCGCTTGACTTTTATGAATGTATGCGAATTATTAAAAAGTATGGGAGCAAAGTTTGTTATTGAATACAACGAACCGTATTCTAATAAAAATCTGTATTTCGCAATCCTACCAGTAGAAAAAATTTCCCTTCCTCCCTTTCAGAGAGAGATTTCTGAACCTCACTTAAAAAAGTTATCAACTGTCATTAGAAAGGTTGGTTTATATCTTGACCCTATTATAGTTGTAGTTACAAAAGATAAAGAATTATGGACACCTAACGGCTCTCACCGTCTTCAATGTATGAGATATTTAGATAAAGAATATATTTCTGCTATTGTTATACCTGATGAAATCACAGCAAGTTACATATTAGCACTTAATACGGAAAAAGCCCCTAACTTAAAAGATAAATCATTGGAGGTATATAACTTATATTTAGAATTAGCAAAGAAAGAAAAAGAAGCTACGGAAGAAAATTTTGAATTTCAGTTCGAAGAAGGAGCGTATATAACCTTTGGCATTGCTTACACTACAGTAAAAGGATTTAGTGGTTCTGCCTATTTCCCATTAATAAAAAAAATAGACAAATTCATAAATAAAAATCTTAATACCGCATTAAAAGAAAGGAACGAGCGAGCAGAGAAATTAAAGTTATTACATCAGATTACATTAGAAAAAGAAAAAGAATGTAAAACCAGAGGTATATCATTTCAATTCTTAAGATACTCGATTATGGCAAGGGCTAACCCATACAAAAAGCAAAAAAAAGTAACAGATAATTATTTTACGGGCATAGAAAAAATTATTGAGAACGTAAAGAAGTTAAAACCTGAGTCAATCTCAGAAGGTGACTTTGCCCCATTTCAAGCAAATGAATAATCCTAATAAATAGCGATGGCTAAAATACCTCAATCGTTGAGAGAGTTTATAGAAGTTCTTGAAGAAAACAACTGTCTTCACAGGATAAAGGAAAGAGTTTCCCATATTTTAGAAATATCGGAAATAACTGATAGAGTAGTAAAAAGTAGCAACTCAAAAGGATTACTGTTTGAAAAGGTGGAAGACTTCAATATACCTGTTGCCATAAATTTATTTGGCTCTATCAAAAATATTTGTCTTGCATTTGGTATACAGAACACAAATGAATTAACAGAAAAAGCAGAAAAGTTGATAAAAGCCATAAAAACGCCTCCAGAATCGTTATGGGATAAATTAAAGAAAGGGTTTGAATTACTTGAAATAAGCAAATATTTACCAAGAATAGTTGGCAGTGGGGAATGCCAAGATGTAGTTACCAAAGAGGAAGGGAAAATAGATATCTATAAATTTCCTATACTACAATGCTGGCCTAATGATGCAGGACAATTCATAACATTTCCCATAGTTTTTACCAAAGACCCCCAAACGGGGCAGAGAAATGTAGGGTTATACAGAATGCAGGTAATAAATAAAAACAAATTATTTATGCACTGGCAAAGGCATAAAGGTGGTAAAGAACATTCTACTAAATATAAAGGGGCAGTGCCTGTTGCAGTTGCAATTGGGGCATCCCCGGCAGTCTGTTTAGCAGGCGCAATACCCATTCCCAACTTCGACGAATTAATCCTTGCGGGATTACTACAAAACGAATCTGTAAATTTGGTAAAATGCGTAACTATTCCTGAGTTAGAAGTTCCTGCAAACGCTGAAATTGTTTTGGAAGGTTATGTAGATAACAATGAAATAGGTATTGAAGGACCTTTTGGAGACCATACAGGTTTTTATTCCCTCCCCGAACCCTACCCTGTTTTCACAGTTACAGCACTAACTCACAGAAAAAACCCCCTATACCACACTATCATTGTTGGCAAACCCGTGATGGAAGACGATTATATTGGTCTTGCCATTGAAAAATTGATGCTACCTTTTATAAAAATATTCATACCTGAAATTGTTGACGTGCATTTCCCTTTTGAAGGAATTTTTCACAATCTTGTTCTTGTCAGTATAAAGAAAAAATATCCAGGACACGCAAGAAAAGTTATGCATGCTCTCTGGGGATTAGGGCAGGCAATGTTGTCAAAAGTCATAGTGGTTTTTGATGAAGATGTGGATATAAGAAATTATAGGGAGGTTGTATGGAAAGGGTTATGTTCCATAGATCCAAAAAGGGACTTTGAGTTTGCAAACGGACCTATGGATGACCTAGATTTTGCCTGTCAATTCCCTGCTTATGGTTCTAAGGTTGGTATTGACTGCACAAAAAAATTATCAGAAGAAGGGTTTGCAAGAGAATGGCCACCAGAAATTGTTATGTCAAAAGAAATAAAAGAATTAGTAGACAGAAAGTGGAATCAATACTTTCCGCAATAGATTGAAAAATGTAAAATCGATTTTTACTTAGCGTCTTCGAAAAGAAATTTGATAGTAGGCTTTTTGAACATAGTCAAAATTACAGAGTCGACTATAGGACTTGTATTATTACCACAGAATGATAAATTCTTCCATACTATCATATAACTAAAGGTCCGTCCTACAAAAGAAACATTCCACCTTGCAAAAGGAGTATCCAGAAGATTACCATAACATTGAGTAGCACCGGTAACATCCCTGAACTTTATACACAACATATTATCATATTTATACTCAGTCGGTAAAGTAAAAACTTCACTTGCTAACAAATACAAATAATCTTCCTTATTAAAAAACTCGCGCGAGGTAAACACCGTATCACGATTATAATATCTACCAGCATTCACGGTATTTAATTCGTTTTTCAATAATTCAAATCTCTTAAAAAAACTTACATTATCTATGGTAAAAAATGAATTGGTTTCTCCACTATCCCCTATGAAAAACTTATTAAACTCAGACAGGTCCTGAGAGTCAAAAAACTGCCCTATCGTTATATCTTTATCTTGTAACACATAATCTACCTGCTTCCCGTCAATATATATAGTATAATACGGACACCTTCCAAGAAACCACTGCAACATTTCATTATTTGACATGTCTTTTTTATTTGGCAGATTGTTATAATATAAAGCACAACTTTTTAATTCCACATCTAAGGCAAAATGAAACCACCTATTAGGTGAAAACGCCATTTCATTTGAATAGTTATCTAAACAGCCAAAAAATTTTTTACTACCCAAAGGCGCCAGAGGAACTTTAAATTCTTTGGTTAGTACCCAAAATACATCGTCATTTTTAAGTTTGAAGATGGCGAAAACTTGCTTGCGCTCTTCAGAATAAGTTGAAATCAGGGGAAATACAAAACTACTATAATATGATGGTTTAATCCACATACTTAATCCTAAATGAAAAGCATCATACTCCTTTTTATTATTAATTGGAAAAATGTCATTTTTAGGTAACTCGGCATATCCTGCCTTAAACTTATCCATACAAAAATCCAAAGGCAATTCCAATGTTTTCACACCATCAACTATCAAACCACTCGGAACAACAGCATTCGTATCACGAATGTCAAAAACTGAACCATACTTATCTATATAGGAAGAAAACTTATCCTTAACTTTAAAATTATGATTACTTTTTGTACGAAGCATCAACAGGTCGTTTAATTTAAGCGAGCAAGTGCTGTTATCATTACCTACATTAAAAGACAATCCCAACTGCCCATCTATCCTATTACTCTTTGCTTGTTTCAAGTCGTATTCAGGATACGTTATTAAAGAAAGGTTATTTTTAGTAGTATTTTCTGTTTTTTCAATATTACCGGCTAAAAAATCCTCCTGGGTCGTATCTATGATATAATCCATTAAATCAACCGAGGCATTCAATTTATGTCTTGCAAGAATGATATTTTTATACTGGTATCTACCTTCAACTTCAATGGAAAATAAACCCGAAGAATTAAAAGCAATCTCATAAGTAGGCAAAATTAAGTCCAATTTGTCTATTTCCCTATTTACAAACTTAGGAACATCATCTTTTACATACATATAATTCCATATATCATTAAATTTCAATATGTCTATATTAGGATTAGCATTAGTCCATATAAGTTCTGCCTTTATCTTTTCCAAATCGCTCTTAGAAAACATAAAGTCAAAAAACTCTCTATATGTCTTATATAACTTCTTTTTAGTGCTATTTAAAAAATTCGTATAAAACCTTTCAAAATCACTTCTCTCCAAACTGACATATTTCATAATACCAATAGGCCATAAGTTGCCAATATTTTTATTTAAATTTCTAGTCATAACTTTTTCAAATGATTCTCGCCTTTTATATTTCTCGATTTTCAGATAAAAGGCACTTAAATTAATGAAATCGGCACAAATAACCGGTTTGGATGCAGTGTTAATATTGAGCAATGGTTTTAAGCCGATTCTTATTTTTTCTTTTTTAGGAATAATCTGAGTAATAGAATATATCTTTTCTCCGTCATATCTAACGCTGTCCACATAATAAAGCGTTTTAGAAAATAGTTTTGGAGTAAAAGTAAAAAACTGTAATAGAAAATTACCATTCTTTTCACCGAACGCCTCTATAAAAGTTTTCTGGTCTAATATCTCTCCACCGTTTCTTAAATCCAGAAATTTTTTAATATCCAACTCCATATTTAAACAAGCAGACAGATTTTCTAAAATTCTGGTAGTTAATTTTATGTCGTCATTGACGGGAAATTTGGACGATTCATCAACGACTTTTACCCTAAAAAACACATTTTTCTCACCTTCAGAAACTACTGATTTTTCAATAGAAACATTCTTAGCCACTTCTACGGGCAAATTAAAAGTATCTAAAAGACCGTTTTTATTAACATCGTTTTCTTCGTTAAATTCGAAATTCCATTCAGGATCTTCACCTTTAAAAAACAACTTTGAATTTTTTGTAAACTGTCCCTGTTTTAGCAACTCTTCCCTTAACTGTGTAATAGTATATTGCAACCCTGAATAAGCAGCAAAATTAGTCGATATCCTATCCCTTCCAAACACCGCTAAATTTTCCGCCTGACGAGCTAATAATACGAATGCTACACTCAAAAAAGATAGAATAATCAATGCACCAAATGCGATGAATAACACATTTCCTTTATTGTTTCCCACCATGATTAACATAAACAATAAATTAATTATATAAAAATGTAATTTTTATAATGTAAAGCAGAAGGTCTTGCCGACAGTGGATAGAAATGAGAAAAGCAAGCGTAATGACTATGAAGATGGGAACAAAGAAACAGATTGACATAAAAGAATTACATAAAAAATTTTACGACGCAGCATATAAAGCAACCGTCCACATTACCGAAGAAATGGAAAGCAGTTTTAAAAATACCATAAAATTAGAACAGCAACCCAAAGCGAAAAAAGTTATGAGCATATTGTTAGAAAATGCCAAGATCGCAAGAGAAAGAAACATTCCTTTATGCCAGGATACCGGATTAGTATGCGTATATATGCAAATAGGAAGTATGATTGAATGTGATATAAAGAAATGGGAAGAAATAATAAACGATGCCGTTGGGAAGGCGTATACGGACTTTAAATTAAGAGCATCAGTTGTCAGTGACCCTATTGAAAGGAAAAATACAAAGAATAACACTCCTGTTATGATTACCTACGATTTCACGGAAGGTGATAAGTTAAAATGCGTGTTTTTAGCAAAGGGCACGGGAGCGGAAAATAAAAGCGCTTTGAAAATGCTTGTTCCCGCAGACGGTGTTGCAGGTATAAAGCAATTCGTCGTTGAAACGGTAAAAAACGCTGATGGAGAAGCATGTCCACCCCTAATAATAGGCATTGGCTTAGGTGGCTCTTTTGATAAATGCGCGGTTCTTGCAAAAAAAGCGCTTTTCAGACCCTTAGGAAAACAAAATCCACACCCTCTTTACGCCAAACTTGAGCAGGAAATCTTAGAAGAAGTAAATAAAACAGGAGTAGGTCCACAGGGATTTGGAGGAACAGTTACTGCATTAGCAGTTCATATAGAATACTTACCTTGTCATATAGGTGCCCTGCCCTGTGCAGTAAATTTGGACTGCCACGCTCACAGAAGGATAGAATTCGAACTCTAGAATAAAATCTATCAATTAATAATGAAAATGCACCAATCGAAAGCACTAATTTTGTCTTCAAGTGGTTCATCTTTTTTTATCTTTTTCCTTTTAACCACTGGTCATTGACCACTCTCTCCTATTTGCCATTGACTGATGGCTATATATTTCCAAATTGCCTAAAAACATTGTAATTACAGGCGCCGCAGGGTTTTTAGGAACCTATTTCATAAAAACTCTAAACCTAAAAAAATACAACGTATATGCCATAGATAAAAAAAAATTTGCGCATAAAAATGTTACTTGCCTGCAGTATAACATTTCTAATATAGATAAATTTATAAACAAACTGCCAAAAACAATTGATTATCTATATCATTTCGCCGCTATTAAAGATGTTAATATCGCAGAAAAATATTATACAAGAACTTATAAAAATAATGCTTATTATACACTATTACTATTAACAAAATTAAAAGAACGGGTAAAAAATATTATATTTACCAGTAGTTGCGCAATATATGGCAATAATAAAATACCTACCAAAGAAGAATATCAGCCCTCCCCTATCAATTTCTACGGTCTAAGCAAAATATCAGCAGAAAATTACATTCTAACATTCTCCAAAATATATAACATAAGAGCATTAATTCTAAGGATTTTTAATATGTATGGTTATTGGCCATACCACAACACATATCAGGGCGTTATAGTAAAATTCCTAAAACAGATTAAGAAAAACAAAATCATAACAATTTTTGGTGATGGCAATCAATCCCGCGATTTTATAAGCGTTTATGATGTTTGTAAAATACTCAAAACCTTCCTACACAAATTTCCTCAACACAAAATACTGAACATCGGAACAGGAAAAGACATAACTATAAACAGTTTAGCAAACTTATTAGATAAACAATTAAAAAGAAAATCCATAAAACAATGGAAACCACAAAATGAATTCGAAATTTATAAGTCGTGGTCAGATAATAAAAAACTAAAAAATTTCTTATCAAACAAATTCTCTTTCACCCCACTACAAAAAGGTTTACAAAAACTATCCCAAAAACTAAATTATTTTGAATCTAATCCATGAAACTTCGAATTTTCAAGATACCAAAACAACCACGACTGGCTATCCAATCCAAACTTCTTACCTGTAAGATTCTCCAATACATATACCGCTTCTTTTTTGCCGATAAAAGACGGTTCGTTAATCTTATCTATCAAATCCCTTATTATACTCTTATCACCAATACGACATAGCGCCACAGCAGTATTCATTCTCACATAGGTCAAAGGAGCAGATAAAAATTCATCCACCAACATCTTCGTATATTTTGACAATTTATATTTCGCTACGACTCTTATGGATTGATTTTGTATTAATGGATTCCTATGCCTTATAAATTTATCAACTATAGATTCCAATTTATAAAAATCCTTAAAATTGTAATTCAAAACTACCTGCAACGCATTTAATATAACGGTCTCATCCGTTTCACCCATCAATAAATCCCAAACCATATCAATAGAGTAGCTGCACATATTTAACCGAGAAATTCCCAGTAAAGCATTAGATACAAGTTCCTTATTCTGGAGCCTCACATATTTTTGTAATATGTCCAAAAATGAACAATCATTTGTAAAACCAGCAAGTGCCAACGAGATAAAAACGTATGGCAGGTCCTCTCCTTCTTGTGCACTTAAATATCTCTCTAAATATGATTTAATTGATCCCTTTTCTTTGGTTGCTATGTTATATAACTCAGTCGTGTAATTAGATAAACCTATATCATCTCCATTTATATGAGCATTAGTCCATTTAGATAACAATTCATCCGCCTTTTTATATTGTGGTAACACTTTATTTGAACTATACGCAGTATTTTTACTATCCCTACCCTTATGCTGATTGGACGTCGTTACCTTACAACCACTAAATATAAAAAGTGGTATTACTAAAATAACTTTAATGTATAAAATATTTCCCATAATGTTCTAATTAGGGTATATATGATAAAAACATTTAGCAAAAATTTCAATAATTTTGTATTTAATTTATGAGATATTATCACAGCTAAAACACTTGATATCGTTGCAGCAACAGTTACGACAATCAAAAAATTAAAGTGTATCTTGTGTTCCAACAACCTAAATAAAAATCCACATAAGGCAGAAATTGCATTAAAAGTTAAACTGGTGGCACCTGCAACGAATATATTCCAGTTCTCTACATAAGTATTTACCGCCATAAATATAAAACCACCACCCAAACCGGTAATATTTGAAACAAAGGGAATCAAAAACGACATAATTATATAAAACAACCTATACTTGAAAGCATTATCAGTATTAGGACTATTTTTTTTAATAACAGATGCTAAAAAAGCCGTAAACGTCATTATAAAAAGGGCTACATATACAAAAACATTATGCCCTTTCAAACTAACAAATGTCCCTAACGTAGAACCAATAATAACAGGTATAATACCCACCTTTACTGCATCCATATTTATTTCCTTATATATTTTGTAATGTAGTAGTGTTCCACCACCTGACGCGATAAATGAATGTATTATGGTTATATTTGTAATATCCTGAACTGACAAGCTAGGATTACTAAATATATGGGGATAAATATAAAATAGAATAGGAGCAAGGATAATACCCCCTGCAAATCCTATTATGGCGCATAGCCCGCTTATTAAAGATACTACAAATAAAAATAAATATATACCTAACATTTAACGCTTCGATAGTTTGCAAAAGTGAATTGTAAAACGATAAATTTTGAATTTTTTATATCTTTCCAGAAACTACCCCACTTTCAAATTCCCCCTTTATTCAGTATTTCTCATTTCATTACGAGTTTGCGAGTTTAGCGAGTCAGGTCTTTACTTAAACCTTAAACTTTCAAACCTTTAACTTTTGACCTTTGACTTTTTATGGTATTCCCTATTATTTCTGGTGTCGTGGTAATTTCTACATATTGACAAAAGATTTTTGTAATATATACTTCATTTTCTTTTATGGACGTTGATTTAAAAGAACTGATAAAAAGAGGTGCACACTTAGGTCACAAGGCGCAAAGAACTAGCCCCAAAATGTTCAAATACATATTCAAAAGAAAAAATGGCGTTGATATTATTGATTTAAGAAAAACCGCCCAACTACTTAATAAGGCATGCCAGTTTATAAAAGAAACTGTTGCTAAAACGGGTAAGAAAGTATTATTCGTCGGGACAAAATTACAGGCAAAAAACATAGTTGAGGAAATTGCAAAAGGAATAGAATGCCCTTATGTCAATGAAAGATGGATAGGGGGCACCCTCACTAATTTTCCAACGATAATAAAACAGGTAGCAAAACTTAATGAAATAGATGACGTAATACACAACGAAGAAAAATTAAAAACATTCACTAAAAAAGAGATATCCAGGTTACAAAGGGTTTTCAGGAAACTTAAGAGGAACTTTGGAGGACTAAGAAAACTAGAAGACCTTCCCTGTGCATTAATTGTCGTTGACCCTGACAAAGAACATGCAGCCATAAGAGAAGCAAGAATAAAAAAAATACCAGTTATAACGCTCATAGACACGGATGGCAATCCTGACATAGTAGATTATCCTATTCCTTGTAATGACGAAGCGCTAAGAGTAATTCAATACATACTACCTATTCTCGCCAACGCAGTAAAAGAAGGGTTTGACCAGAGAAAAAGCCCCCAACCCCCGCAGGTTGAGGTAGTATCAACAACCACAGAATAAGTGAGCGAACTAGTAGAAAAAATAAAAATTCTCAGAGAAAAAACCGATGCGCCAGTATTAGATTGCAAAGAGGCTTTGGAAAAAACAAATGGAGATATTACAAAAGCATTAGAAATTTTACAGATAAAAGGATTTGAAAAGGCAGCAAAAAAAGCACATGAAGAAGTCGCTTATTCCGTTATAGGAACGTATAATCATAATGGTAAAATAGGGGTAATAGTAGAACTTGGCTGTAAGACCGACTTCGCAGCCAAATCACCCGAATTCCTTTCTCTTCTTGATGACATCTGCTTGCAAATATGCGCTATGAATCCTACATATATTTCTAAAGAGGAGGTTCCTAAAGAAGAAATTGATAAAATAAAACAGACATTTCAAAAGGAGATAGAAAATAAACCCACACATATCCAGCAAAAAATTATTGAAGGGAAGTTAAATGGTTTGTTATATTCTAAAAAGTGCTTATTAGAACAACCTTTTATAAAAAATGAAAAGATGAAAATAAAGGATATAATAAGTCAGGTTGTTGCAAAGTTAAGAGAAAATATAAAAGTCGTTAGATTTACAAGAATAGAAGCAGGGAAAAAATAACACTACAATATAGCCAAAAAGCCATTAGTATAAATAAAGGCTACAGAGCACCTATTTGAGCTTCGAGTTTTTATTCCATTCATCATTCACTATTTTTCATTCGTAATTTTCTCTCCTTTCGGCTTTTGGCTCCTCTTTCCTTCTGCTCTGCATACTCTATCCTCTATTCTTCATATTTCATTTTTCATAATTTTATATTGTGGTGTCTTATGTCCAAACCAGAGGCAATATAAAGTGTTTCTTCCGCTATATTTGTTAAATGATCTGCAACCCTCTCAAGGTTTTTTGCAATAAGTATTATGGTAACAGTATCCTGAGTAAGCATAGGATTTTTACTAACTTCACTCATCATATCATGCAGAACTTTTAATTTCAGATTGTCTACTTCCGTGTCCATCTTTAACACCTTTTTTGCTGATTCCATATCGTCCTGCGCAAAAGAAATCCTTGCTAAATTAAACATTTCATCAATTTTATCATACATCTGCCATATAACGCTTTTGAGATAATTATCAAGCGATTTATCCAAAAACGACGCGTTTTTTACAATGTTTATTGAAAGGTCACCGATCCTTTCCAATTCATCAGATATTTTTATACACATTATAACAAACCGTAATACTTTAGCATGAGGCGAAAACAATCCCAGGAAAGTATACGAGATTTGATCAGTATATATCTGACACTTATTAATGTTTTCTTCCATTTTCGTGATTGTATCTACTTTTTCCTGTGAGGTATTTTCTAATATACTTTTAGATAACATAATCATTGAATATGCCACGTTAAACATCTCAGCCGTTTTTGACTTTATACTTTCCAGTTCTTTTTCAATATTTTGAAGCATCTTTTTCCCCCTAAATGAGCCAATAGCCATGCGCCATTAGCCATAACTAATAATATCACCCTTTCCATTCCAAACTTTTTATAAGACCCCTAAGCATTTTACTAACCTAATTACTTACGCTCTCACGCCTCTGGCACATTGGAAACTATTGATACCCTTCTGGGCGCATCTGCCTTGTAATGCCATGGCTTCTTTCCAAACTTCCAAATCTTTATATAACGTGAACTTCATCACTATCGGCTATTTGGCTTGTAATCTATCCTATAACACCGCTAACAAAATCCTCAGTAAGTTTATTCTGTGGATTAGTAAAGATTGTTTTTGTTTCACCATATTCTATTAATTTACCCCCATACATAAAAGCACAATACGATGAAATTCTTGCTGCTTGTTGTAAATTATGAGTAACAATTACAATGGTTAGGTTTTTTGCCAGGGACAATAACGTTTCTTCCACTCTGGAAGTTGCAAGTGGATCAATAGCCGAACATGGTTCATCAAGAAGCAATAGAACCGGCTTCATAGCCAGTGCTCTTGCAATACAAAGTCGCTGCTGCTGTCCACCTGAAAGTTCAACCGCACTCTTTTTCAAAATATCTTTCACCTCATTCCATAAATTTGCCCTTTTTAAACATTCTTCCACCCACTCAGGAATTTCCCTTTTATTTACTATTTTATTAAGTTTTACGCCTATGGCAACATTTTCGAAAATAGAGATATGAGGGAAAACCACAGGCCTTTGAAATACCATACCTATTTTACGTCTTATTAGCACCGGGTCAACCCCATTGTCAAAAATGTTATTACCATTCAGAAAAACCTTCCCTGAAATTTTAACAGATGGAAGTAGTTCCAAAGTTCTATTTACTATTTTAATTAAAGTGGTTTTCCCACATCCTGATGGACCCATAACTGCCGTTATTGTATTAGCATTAAAGGATAAATTTATATCAAAAAGCACTTGATTATCACCATACCATGCATTCAAATTTTCTATAGCAATTATGCTATTCATTCCTTTCCCTGCTGAAAAAACTCAATGTAATGTTCAAAGCAAACGCAACAATTATCATTACAAAAGCAGCAGACCATGCAATGCTTCTCCATTGTTCATAAGGAGAAATAGCATAATTAAATATCAATAATGGCAGAGCCGAAATGGGCCGCAATAATCCTTCAAATAACTCATTATTACCCAGTGCCGTAAATAGAAGAGGCGCTGATTCCCCAACTATCCTTGCAAAACCACTTAACATACCAAATATTATAACAGTTTTCGAAAATCTTAAAATCAAAAATATAATCGTTTTGAACTTAGAAAGTCCCAATGCTAATCCTTGCTCCATATATCGTGCGCTTAACTTTGAAACTACTTCTTGCGTATATACAATAACGTAAGGTAAATAAATTAACCCCAATGCAAAAATTGCAGCACAAACGTTGAAAGTATGTAAAGGTAAAACCAGAATTACATATGAAATTACACCAAGAATAATGGAAGGAATACTATTAAGGTTATTTATAAGAAGAGCGGTAATTTTACCTAAAAACGTATTTTGATACATTGATAAAAATATACCGAGCAGAACGCCTATAGGAGTAAAACATACTATTGCGCCAAAACAAATTATCAAACTACCAAACATTGCATTAGCAAACCCTCCCCCGCTCTCTCCTACTGCCTTTGGTAATGAAAAAAGCATTTCCATTTTAAAGCCCTTAGTTCCATTGTAAAATATGGTTGCTATGGTAATTAGCAATATGGAGATAATAATAAAAAATGATAGTGCAAGCATTACAGTCGTAAGATAATTCACAACTTTTCTATATATTATGGAATTCATAGCATTCTTTTTTTTCTTGACATAAGAAAATATACAAAAAATATTACAAACGATATCATAATGAATAAAAAGCCGAGTAAGTTAATTGCAGAAAAATGCAAAGGATTAACTGTTTCTCTATATTCATTGGCTATTTTGCTTGCAATCGTATTTGATGGTTCCAAAAGCGATACCGTAAACGCTGAGGAGTTACCAATAAGCATTGTAACAGCCATCGTTTCCCCAAATGCTCTGCCAAAAGCCAGAAATATTCCCGTTATTACGTGTGCCTTTGATAAAGGCAATATAACATGAAAAATAACTTCTGCCCTCGTTGCCCCCAAAGTATATAACTGTTCCTTAAACACAAAAGGAACTAACCTTAATGAATTAACAAAAAAGGCGGTCATTATAGGAATTATCATTACTGCTAAAACAACAGCAGCATTTATAATACCAACCCCGACATACTCTCCCCTAAAAAATGGCAAAAACCCAAAATATTTTGACAAAAACGGAACTACACTTTTACCTAAAAAAGGACCTAAAACATACATACCCCATAAACCATATATAACACTCGGAATAGTAGCAAGAACATTAATTGTTCCTGTTAATATGTTATATATCTTTACCTCTAAAAATTCCGTAATGAAAACGGCCGTTCCCAATGAAAGAGGTAATGATATAATAAGTGAAACAATGGAGACGTATAGATTACCCCACAAAATAGGAAGCGCGCCATACTTATCGTGAACGGGGTCCCATCTTGTTCCCCACAGAAAACTAATACCAGTATGTTTCAACGCAGGCCACCCTTGTTTTAAAAGTTCATATCCCAAAAACAACATAAATGCACAAAAAATTATCGCCACAAAATACATAAAATACTTAAAAACAATATCTGAGATATGAACATCCTTGAACTCTATCTCATACCGTTTCATCATACTTAGAAACCTACATATTTTTTGCCGTATCCTGTATTCTACTATTTAATTTATTACGAGCTAACAAGTTTAGCGAGTTTGATTAGTTATTAGTCATTAGCAGTTAGTCGTCAGATTCTTATTTTCTTTTTCTTTCTGTCTAATAACTAATAACTGATGACTAATAACTTTCTTTAACTGATAGCTAATAACTTTTTTCATTAAACTTTTAAATTTTTACATGCACTTTTGGCATTTGAGAACGGCTGTCGGCCCTGCCGACTCATTGCGAGCCCGCAGGGCGTGGCAATCTCCTTTTCTACACTCATCATCCATCATTATTTTTTCTACCTGCACATGTTATACTATCTAAAATTTCTAAATTCAATTTCACAATTGCTGCCGGTAACTTAGCATAATCAAATTTTGTCACATATTCTTGCGCTTGGCTTGAATTACACCATTTCAGAAACTTTAAAAGCTCATATATAGGGCTACAATCTTCTTCCTCATATTGTTTCCACACTAATATATAACTAAAAGAAGTTATTGGATAACCTTCTGCAGATTGCGTGTTGACTAAATCATAAAATAATCTATCTTTTCTAATATTAGATGGGATATAAACAGAACTGGTAAAACTTTCCAAAGATGGTTCTATAAAATTTCCACTTCTATTTTGAATGAGAGCATAAGGAATATTTTCATGTTTTGCGTATGATAATTCAATATAACCTATGGTAAAGGGAAGATTTTTCAACGTTCCTGCCACACCTTCGTTTCCCCTCGCACCTATACCACAAGGCCAGTTTACTGATGTGCCAGAACCAACCTGTTCCTTCCATTCATTACTGACATCAGATAAGTATTTCGTAAACACGTAAGTGGTACCGCTACCATCTGCGCGGTACACAACAATAATATTTTTATCAGGCAAATTCATTTCATTATTAATCTCCTGCAATCTTTTATCATTCCACTTTTTTATTTTTCCTAAGAATATGTCGCTCAAAACATGAGGCGTCAACCTAAGTTTTTGCACAGCAGAGGTCCCCAGATTATAAGCAACTACTACACCCCCAACTATTATAGGTAAATGTAATATATCAGGATGTTCATTCAAGTACTGTAAAGACACAGGTTTATCGGTGCCTGCGAATTTAACGGTCTTCTTCAAAAACTGGCTTATCCCACCTCCACTACCTATAGGTTGATAATTTATGTTAACTTTATTTGCCTTTTTATACATATCAGCCCAATTACTAATCGCAGGATATAAAAACGTTGAACCAGCTCCCGTTACAGATACCTTACCCTTACATGAAAATATAACAATTGCCATTGCACTTATCGCAATAATTTTTTTTGTCATCAAACTACTTATAGAATTTTTCTACAGGCGTTATTATACTTAACGATATTTATATTTTCCCTTTTATATCCAAAACCTTAAAATTATCACACTCCCACACTATTGCAATTGGCAAAGGCATAGCAATCTAATTCTCATTTATTGTCTTTTTTCGGATTGACGAGCTTAGCAAGTTAATTTTTTCTGCTTCTTGATTCATAATTCGCTATTACCGTTCTCACTCCCACCATTTCGCTAGATTTATACAACTCATATTTAAAATCTTCTTAACCAAATACAATTTTCCTCTATAAAAACATGACAAATTGTACTTTATGTTATACTTATTCATAAATTTGAATAGATATAAAATTTTTTTAGCAATATTTTTACCATTAAAGGTTATAATAAAAAAATCTTGTAATACCTCATCACTATAGTTCTTATTGATTGTCTGAGTATAAATATGATTCATTATATTTTGATAATCATACTCCAAAAAGTCACTACCTCTTAGAGAGCGAGACAGGTCATTGCGCACCCTATGGGCGTGGCAATTTCTTTCTTCTCCTTGGAGTTCCACCGCCTTAAACAAAAAATTCTCAGTAATACCCGCTTCAATAGCAGCACTCAAAAACATGTTTTTAATTGCATAAATATCAAAATTTGTTGTCGCAAAAAAATTTATAAATACAGATATTTTAAGAGTGTCAATGGCATTCAGTACCATAATCTTTTTACCATATATAGACACATAGTTCGGCGTTATATTAAATGGAATATATTCTTTAAAAACCACATCTATCAATCCTACATTAGGAGTAATTGGAATTTCATGGTAAAACTTCCAAATTTTTCTATCACGATAATTACCATACCTCTTTATAATACCCAATAGATTTTTTATATCTCCACTACTTATTATCATATCTATATCGCTATACAACCTTTCATCTATATTGTTATATAGCTGATATGATAACCCAGGACCCTTAAGGAAAATAACGTTGTTTCTTATCCATTCGTTTTCTATAAGATTGAGAAATAAATTCTTCGTTAACTCCTTTCTCATTTTGAGGTAACTATACAACATTAATACTTTACTGTAAAATAAAGGCTTACTTTTTAAATGAAATAACAAATCTTTATAAAAACTCTCTGTCAGTTTTGTAATTTTCAGTATGTCAACTAAATCGTTTGGATCATCAAAAAGTGCGATAAAACTCTCAATAGTATCAAGTTTTAACACTACCCGCAATAACAAACTATACTTTTGTAAAAAAACGTCCAATCCTTTCATACTCAATTCTTGTATAGGTCTATAACATAGCCATCATTACAAGCAAACTAACTCGATGTTGTCATTGCAAGCAAATTTCTTAATTTGCGTGGCAATCTCATTTTCTCATTCATTAGAAATTTCCTTATCCGCAAAAAATCTGCCACTTTTAACAGTGCCATCTTCAAACTAACTGAATCTTTTAAAGCGCGATGGGAAAAAGAATGCAAATCCTTGCGAAAGTATAACTGATATCCTGTTAAAATTTTATCATAAGTTACAAAAAGGTTAGATAGTATTACAATGTTATCTATTATGTTCCAACTATAAATAGGAACCCTCTTTATGATAAACTCATAAATAACATGGTCAAAAACAAATCTACCGTTTTTTTGCAAAATATTAAAAATTTTCTGAAGAGAAAAAGTAAATTCTCCCAAAGATAAATTATCAAATGCACTACCTAAAAAGGCACTAATATGGAAAACAGCATCAAAGTTAGAATTAAACTGATGTTGGATAAAATCGTCTAATATCCATTGAATGTTATTAATATTTTTGTTTTTAGCAGTTGTTTTACCTTGTGCTATAGACCACTCTGATATGTCTATACTGGTAACCTTATATCCTCTTCTTGCAAGTTCAATAGATAATTTCCCCGTTCCACAACCTATATCTAAAACAGTTGAACCGGCCTTTAACTTTAATACCTTTTCTAAAAAATCTGCTTCTTTTCTGGTTCCGTAAAACGTCCTGCCTAAATTAACTACAATATCATAAGCATATTTATAAAAATCATCATTCATATCAATAGTTCGTCAAACCCATAATTATGCTAATTAATAGCGCTTACACTCATACCTTTTGAGAAGTTCCACTCGCCAAGGCGCCTGCACCACTCCATATAATAGAGCAGTAAAATAAATACCTGCTCCCTTAGGGTATGACAAAATGGCGAACTATTGCTTCGGCACAAGAGCAGATATATATTATATGTATTTAAGTAATCATTGCTAAAAACGGTTTTATCATCCTAAGTGTATTACTTTCCTTTATTTTAGGAACTATGTATTTTTTCTTTCTTAGCATCGTATAAACTCCTTATAAAACCATTTATTTTTTTTCTTACTTTATATACTACATCTCTACATATTCGAATTATATTTTTATTTTTATAGAATGTGACTAAATTGATATAGGATTTTCTTGTATTATCATTTTCTATCAAACAAGGTGTGATGATTGAATTATATAATAGTTTTAATTCATATAGTTTACTAACTTTTTGTTCTTTCTCATATATAAATATAATATATTGTATTTTTTTCTTTAAACAATCCCATGTAGTGAAAATAGTATCGTCAGCAATTTTTATACCGCCATATTCCATAAGTAAGTTAGATATGGTTGTTTTACCTGTGCCTGATTTCCCTGGAATCATTATAAGTTTATCGTTGATTTCTACAAGAGCCGAGTGAATGCATAACAGTTTTTTGCTATTAAAATAATTGCGCCTATATATATATATATATCATAACCCATTTAAAAATCTGTTCTGTATACTTTATAAGGTCTTTGCTAAAATATACCCGAAAAGTATCCTTATTTTTAATTTTTTTAATCCATACCTTGCTTATCTTTTGTAGAAAATAAAGGGAAGGTATTTGTGAATTAATGGCTTTTTTATTAACAACTATATGTATACGAAATCTTCTCAATTTCTCATTTTGCATAGTAAATGTATGATAACCATATAATTTACTAATAGCACGTGCCACTTTAATATTATTCGTATGAACGTCAATAATGGAATTAAAAAGGGGTACTCTAACTTTAAAATCACTATGTTTCATTGAATCTTTCCTAAAATTACCACACCTTACGTCATTAGCGAACCAACTCAGCCGACGTTGTCATTGCGCACCCGAAGGGCTCGCAATCCCATTTCTATTGTCATAATTTGCATATATAAAAACCTCCTTGCTACCACACTATGGCAATTTCTAAATCTTTCTTGCAATTAATATTACTTTCTTATCGTTCATTTCTAAAGGTTTACCGCGACTGTTACCATATATTTTTATAACTTCAAACCCGCATATATCTAATAACTTACATATATGATTTATATCGTATAATATTATAGCAAAGGTCTTTTTTATCTTAACACCTGATTTTAATATCGAGCATTGTATATATAAAGCTTTCCTATCACTACTTAACATATACTTTTCTATCAAAAAATGAGCATTCCTTGTAAATATTTGATACTTGGGTAAATTATTCAGGACATAATTCTTATTAATAAAATCCATACATAATAAGCCATTATTATTTAAAGCATTATAAATGTTTTTTAATGCTAACATCCCTTTATTAGTGTCTAAGTAAGCAAAAGATTCTCCAATCAATATCGCTCTATCAAATTTACTTAGATATTTAATATCTTCCATATTCATTTTTTTATACTTCACATAAATATTAAGTTTATTCATTACTTTTTTAGCAATAGATAATAACGAACCGTTCTTATCAATACCAACAACATTATACCCTAATTTAGTAAGTATGTTTGAATAAATACCTGGCCCACATCCTATATCCAGTATTTTAGAATATTTCTGTAGATGTAGATATTTTATAAGGAAGTCAATCTTTTGTATTATTGTTGCTTTTCTGATAATATATTTACTAAGAAAGTAATAATATATAGTATCATAAGTTGTAAATAAGCGTAATCCATTAAAATACTGGTTATAAAGATTAATATTATTCATCAGGTATATCCTTTTCCTCTAAAATCCTATTTTTTATCATTATAAAATCTTAGATAATAAATCTATTTTAGGGTATTTTAAAATTTTAATAAGAATATTCAGGGCAAAAACTATCACCTACCACTGACCACTTCTTCCTTTTGGCTATCGGCTTTTGGCTTCTTTCCCATGATATTGTGTCTACTCTATCCTGTATTATTATTTTTTGAGTCTTGGCGACGGGAGTAAGCGCTGCTGACTTTTACTCTTTGTGGTAATTTCTGCATAAATGAGGACAAGAAATTCCTTTAATTTTTCAATTTTATAATTTTGTAATAGTTGTAAATGGAAGACACAGAATTCAAAAGTAGAGTTATAAATACTTTTAAAACAATGAAATATGAATTACATAGCAGATTAGAAGAATTGGTAATACCAGTAAAAAAGGAAGGTAATATCATAGGATATTTAAGACCAATCCCTGCAGAATTAAAAGGTATAGCGCAATATGATGCTGAATTGATAAGTAAGTGGCGTAACAAATATAGAGAGAATTTTTTAACCTGGCAAACATATACACCAGAAGGTGTAAAACAATGGTTACAAGAACAAATAAGTAAGCGCGAAGACACAATTATTTTTATGGTTCAAAAATCACTACTAACACCTCCCATAGGACAAATTTCTCTAACAAATTTTAATTTCAAAGAAAAGGCATGTGATATAAATCAGTTCAAAGGTGAAAACAACTGTATGATTCTATATCAGTTTGCCGTACCTAATTTAATATCGTGGGCATATTCACATTTAAAGATCAATAAGGTTTGGGCTCGTATATTGTCAAGCAACTCTCATACACTGATGTGGGCGAGAAAAGTTGGATTTCAATTTATTAAAAAAGTCCCATTAAGAAAAATAGAAAGTAACAACAAAATTACATGGGTAGAAGAAGATGAATTCCCAGATTCCAATGCTCAGTTATACCTATATTACTTAGAAATATCATCTCCTGAACAATTAACCTTATATAAAAAACTGTAAAAGATTTAAAAAGTAAAGATAAAAGATTTAATCTAGAAGCATAATTTTAAGTATTCTTAATAGATATATTATACCCTTATATATATACGACTTCACTCTTTTACCATAAATTATTATCCTAAACAAAAACATAATTATGGGATGTATGTAAACAAACCACAAAGGAACAATAATATCGCATTTATTGTAGTATGACTTTTGTATTGAACTGTAAATAATATTATCCTGCTTTCTATAGTATGTTTTACCGCTAAGTTTATCTATGATATATATTCCACTATGTCTAAACTTTGTTGGAAATCCATTACCTAATTTAAGTGGTGTAACCAATACTTTTATTTTATCTTTCATATCAAAAATAGATGCATTTAATAATTGGGTGCTTGCACAAACAGGAGTATTAGAATAAGAAAGGTTATTCTCAATTAAGTTAATCCCATCAAACTTCTTATCAGTTGTGCTTATACCACATACATTAAGTATAGTAGGGGTTATTGAAACGTTAGATACTACTCTATCAGATACAATTGACCTAAAATTTAAATATTTAGGAAACTTCAGTAATAAAGGAACTCTTATTAATGCCGGGTTAAGATTTACTCCATGATCAAATAAAATTGAGTCCTCCTCTATTAGCTCTCCATGGTCTGCTGTAATTACAATCATTGTATTATCATATAGATTTTTACTCTTTAACACATTTATTATCTTCTTTATCTCATTATCTAATAATAATATACTACTATCATAAGATGCTTCATAAATTCTTACATCACGTAAATCGTTTATACTCGCTACATAAGGTATAATATGTGGCTTAAATCTATTTCCTATACCTCTATACCGACATAAATAATTATCTAAACTGAAGGCATTATTCTTATATCCATATTCATAAGTATAATGAACGTCAAAATAATGAATAAATTCAAAGAAAGGTTGTTGTGAATTTTTTATAATATCACACACTATCCGTGTTGTTTCGTAATAGGGTCTTCTATAACGATTTTCCTCATAGACATTATTAAATCCCTTGGTAATACCTAGCCCTCCATGCAAAACAGGAGCACCAAAAATACAAGTATTGTTATATCCTGCCTGCTGCAAATATTCTGAAAGAAGAATATCTTTTTCATTATTTAATTTATGTGAATAAATAAAGTTTGTATGATATAAACCAATAGAATGATTTCGCGGATAAAGACCTGTTAATATTGACGTTATAGAAGGCACAGTGTAGGAACAGGATGAAAATGCCCATTTAAACTTCACAAAATCATCCAGTATACTATCCAGAAATGGAGTCGTTTTTAATCTATATCCATAACAACTCATCCTGTCTGCTCTTAATGAATCTATCACTATAAGTAGTATGGCAGCAGGTTTAAAAGTTACCACTTTTCATCTGTCTCACTTCATAATGTATATATTCATCATTTTACCCGGATTATATATTATTATTTTATTACGTGTTTAGCGAGTTAGATTTTCCATTAAATCTTGAACTTTTGAACTTTAAACCTTCACTTTTGACTTTTGGCTGTTGGCTATTGACTTTTTCTTTCTTTCTTCATTCATAATTTTTATATCTATCAAGATATAATATGGCAACCGTATTGTAAATGAGTAAAGAAAGTCCTTTATTTTCAATAGTAATACCCACAAGGAACCGGGCACACCTTCTACAATATTCTTTAAAAAGTGCCTTAAATCAGAACTTTTATGATTATGAAATTATTGTTAGTAATAACGCTTCTACTGATAACACGAAAGATATTGTCCATTCACTTTCTAACGAAAAAGTAAGATACGTTGAATTCAATGATAGGGTCTTATACATGTATGAACATTGGGAATTTGCTACACGTCTTGCAAAAGGCAAATACATCACTATTTTGTGCGATGATGATGTTTACTTTCCATATCTTCTTAATAAGGTAGCAAGAGTAATAAACAAAAGCGACAATATAAAAGTTATAACTTTTCTACATGCACATTACTATTCTAATGATTGGGAAATTCCTAATGAAAGAAATACGTTAAAAATACCTATATTCTCAGGGAAAATACAAACATTCAATAGCAGGAAAGTTTTAACCTCTATGTTTCAATTCAAACGACAATTTATATATGCACCATCCGCTATTAAAGCATTTTACCATAAAGAAATAGTAAAATCAATCAGAGAGAAAACAAACTGGTTATTTTATTCTATATATCCTGATATTTTTGCAGCCAGTGCTACACTATTTTTTACTACAAAATATACCTATATAGATGAACCACTTATAATTTCTAACAGGCATAGTAAATGTAGTACTGCACAATATCAATTCTATAAAAATGAGGATACTAATGCTTATATTGAGAAATTCGTACCAGTTGAAACCGTGCTAGCTCCTTTACGTTTGGTTCTATTTACAAATGCTATATGTGATGCCCTTCTACAACTTAAAAAACTCATTGGATATGATATGAAAAACTACCATTTAAATTGGGTAAATTATCTTTATAACTGTTATGAAGAAATTTTATGGTTAAAACAATATAGGAATAATATAGAAAGTGCTCTTAGTAAATTCTGGGATTTCCTGGCAAGACAACCTGAAAACATTCAAAACAGTGTCCTGTATAAAATACATATACAAGACAAAAACACTTATAACCATCACAACACACTACTAACAATTAAAAAACACATCTTACATTTTTTAGAACGATTTTCTCTAATCAATAGGATAGGTAACTTTTTTCTAAAAAATTTAGGATTAGAGGAAAGAGATATTTCGCGAAAATATGCAACAACTATCAGCGGAAGCAAAGAAGGTTTTACAAACATTTATGAATGCCTTCAAAGAATACCATATATTTTAAGCAAATATAGAAAGGGCATAATATATAAATAGAAACATTCTTCGAGGCTTCCTTTAAAATTGTGTAAAGTGGTATTAAAAAACATTTTTATCATCTCCAAACTTTATATTGAAGGATTGCATAATTATCAAATGTCAAAAGTTCAAGGTTTGAAAGTTTAAGTAGCACAGACATTTCTGTCTGTGTCTCTTTGTCTTTCACAGGCAAGAATGCCTGTGCTACTTTAATGCGTTGGGCTCTAAACGCGCTAATTCGGAATAAATGAAGAATGAAGGATGGAAGGTAAACTACAAAAGGGGAATTTGAAAGTGTGGTAATTTCTGCAAACTCTGAATAAGATAATAAATTTTAAAAATTTTTCTAAAATTGTAGGGCGG
>CAZWFP010000005.1:0-53916 GCA_964633175.1 uncultured Planctomycetaceae bacterium
ATTTACATTGACCCGCCATTTAATAAAGAACAGGATGCAGATTATTTTTATTCTGTAAAATGTAAAGATTCCGCTTGGGCAATTTTGCTTGAAAATAGATTAAGATTGGCAAGAGATTTATTGAATGAAAGAGGAAGTATTTTTGTATTAATAAAAGATAAAAAAATCCCATTGAAAATCGTAGATTTTACCATAAAATCATTCTTATGTCAAATTTTAGCATCTGAGTACCTAAACATTATAGAAAAGATGCTATATGTCAAAATAGTATTAGACAAAGAAGAGAAAATATGTAAGGTTGTTCGTGTCGAAAATCACTCTCAAAATAAGGTTGTATTAGAAATAATTTAAACAGAAAAAAACGGCAAATAACGTAAGGGATTACTCTTTCGGAAATTTTGCCATAAAAGGGCAAAACAGAAATTCCCACAAAAAACTTAAAAAATCATACTTAAAAGTAATGGGACAGGGTGAAATCCTCCGGAACAAGTTTGTTTAATTTACTTAATCGCAAACTTCTTTGAAAACTTATCAACGAATTTTGCTCTATATCCATTATATCATTTTTCATATCTCTTTTCAATATAATACAAGTCTAAATACATCTTCTTCTTTTTATCTTTCTTCCCACTAGTTAATAAAGATAGATATACTACGCAAATATATCTATAAAATTACCTTTAAAATTACTATTAATATTAGAAAACAGAGAACGAATACCTCTACCTTGCTCAGCATTACCACTATTTGCAAATAATTGTATATCCAGCAAACTCTTTTTATTACCTCCTAGTAGCAGATTTTTTGTTTGCTTAATCTTACCTACATCAAAATTTTTTACAAGCGTTGTTAACCCATCTAATCTAACGTTATTATTTAACAAGAAACCAACTGCCTTCTGCTGTATCGCACTTACCCCCACCATACTTTTTATTTTAAAATTAAATTTACAATAGTCAACAAATTAAAAACGAGCGGTTCAACTACCAGTGTTAGAAGTAGATATTGGGGGTTAAGAAATGTATATAATTGGTGGAATGCGAAGTGCCTTTTGCGAATATGTAGGAACACCAGGATACGGATTATTCAAAGATTTAAGCGCAATTGATTTAGGAGCAATAGTTGCAAAAGAAGTAATAAAGAAATATAATATTAAACCGAATGATATCGGTCATATTATCATAGGCAATGCGCTTCAAACAAGTTCTGATGCAATATATTGCGCCAGGCATATAGGATTAAAGGCAGAAATACCAATAGAGGTTCCTGCTCTAACATTAAATAGGATATGTGGATCAGGAATCCAATCTGTAATTTATGCTGTTCAACTTATAAAACTTAACGAAGCACAACTGGTATTAGCAGGCGGAGTAGAAAATATGAGTCAGGCGCCACATATATTAAGAAAATCCCGAGAAGGATTTAGATTAGGTGTCTCTCCTATATTGGAAGATTCATTGTATTACGCTTTGTTAGACCCTTATCCTAATTTATATATGGCGCAAACCGCAGAAACTCTTGCCAAAAATTATGGTATTTCAAGAGAAGAACAGGATATCTACGCTCTTAGAAGTCATAAACTCGGCGCTAAATCCGTTTTAGAAGAATTATTCAAAGAAGAAATAGTGCCAATAAAAGTAAAATTTAAAGGCCAAGAAAGAATTGCTGATAAAGACGACCATATCAAGCCAGATACCACATTAGAAAGTTTATCAAAACTAAAACCAGCTTTCAGTAAAGATGGAACTGTAACAGCAGGAAATGCAAGTGGTATTGTAGATGGTGCCGCAATGTTACTAATAGCATCGGAACAATACTGTGAATGGAACAACATTAAACCATTAGGGAAAATAATAGGATGGAGTTGTGTAGGTGTAGAACCAAGTTGTATGGGTATAGGGCCTGTTTTTGCTATAAAAAAACTACTAAAACAAACATCACTAAAATTAGATGATATAGATTTATTTGAAATCAATGAAGCATTTGCCGCGCAATATCTTGCATGTGAAAAAGTATTAGAACTCAATAGAAATAAAGTCAATATAAACGGTGGAGCCATAAGTCTAGGACATCCATTAGCGGCAACGGGGACACGTTTAATATTAACTCTTCTTCTGTCTTTAAAAAGAGCAAATAAAAAACTTGGGATTGCATCTGCCTGCATTGGCGGAGGCCAGGGCATCGCAATATTAGTTGAAGCTATCTAAATGGACTTTGATTTCGCTTTTGAAGAACTAGAATTCATAAAAGAAGTAAGAAGATTTTTAGAACGAGAAATTGTTCCGGTGCGCGATACTATAGATGATAAAAAGCAATTCCCTTATGAACAAATAAAAAAAGTTGCAGAATTCGGGCTTTTAGGATTAACCATCCCCACAATGTATGGCGGATTAGGTTTAAATTATAAAACATATTGCGCAACATTAGAAGAAGTATCTAGAATAAGCGCCTCTATATCTATGACAGTAAACTTACATAACTCATTAGCAAGTTATCCTATAGTAAAATATGGCAAGGAATGGCAAAAACAAAAATATCTACCAAAATTAGCCAGAGGAGAAATTTTCGGCGCCTATGCCTTTTCAGAACCCGAAAGTGGCTCAGATGTAAAATCACAACAAACTAAAGCAATAGAAAAAGATGGCTATTTTGTTTTATCAGGTCAAAAATCACACATAACCAATGGCTCTATTGCCGATTACCTCATTGTAAGCGCAAAAACAAATCCACACGCAGAAACCAAAGGTTTTACTCTTTTTATCGTCGATAAAAATGAAAGCCCTTTCTCTGTCCCTAAAATAGAGAATAAAATGGCTCTACACGCTTCACCTACATGTGAAATTGTATTTGACAATGTCAAAGTTCCAAAAGATAATGTCATCGGCGAAATTAACGAAGGATTTAAAATCGCCATGGATACTCTTACTACCAGCAGAATATCGCTTGCCGCTCAGGCAATTGGTATAGGACAAGCAGCATTTGAAGAAGCGCTAAAATATTCACAGCAAAGAGTGCAATTTGCTAAAAAATTATCGGAAATGGAAACAATTAAATTCTGGCTATCTGATATGGCATTAAAACTTGAAGCATCTCGCCTTCTAATGTATAAAGCTGCACACCTTAAGGATACAATGCAAAATTATACCAAAGAAAGCGCTTTTGCTAAACTTTTCGCAACAGAGGCTGCCACCTGGATTTGTAATAAAGCACTACAAATACATGGTGGCTACGGCTATTACAAAGATTATAGAATCGAACGCTTATACAGAGAAATAAGAGTATTCGAAATCGTAGAAGGAACCTCCGAAATACAAAGACATATCATAAGCAAAGAAATACTTAAATAATACTCCCTCAAATGCACATAGTCATTATAATATTACTTGCAATCTTCTCATTTCTATTAGCAAAATGGATAACAAACAAAATAATAAAACCCAAAATAGAAAAAAACACATCAAACAGAGATGATGACCAGTTTTTATATAATGAACAAGCAAGACACATAAGGGAATCTCTTGAATCTATCTATATTAAACTTGAAGAATATTCCAGAGAAGTATTATCAAAACTTGACTCAAAAATATTAATCTTGCATAATTTACTTTTGGAAGCAGACAAAAAAATAAATTTACTAAAAGATACCATAAAAACATCACAAGAACAAAACAACACTAACCCAAATGAGAAAAACGAACTTCAGAAAATTCATGAACAAGTATATAAATTATATAATGATGGATTAAAACCACAGGAAATCGCTAAACAATTAAATTTACAGGTGTCAGAAATAAATTTAATTCTTGCTCTTAAAAATATCCATATACAACAATAGTTCGCCACTGTGAATTGTAAAACGATAAATCCTGAATTCTTTATATCTTTTCGGAAACTATCACACTTGCCGTTATTGCAAGCCCGAAGCCAAAAAAGTCCGTCATTGCGAGCAAATTTTTAGTTTGCATGGCAATCTCATTTCCACCATTCGTCACCTGTATATTCATCATTTAATACTTATTATATTATTATTTTACTCCGCCTTTGCGCATTAAAGTAGCACAGGCCAGGCATTCTTGCCTGTGAAAGACAAAGATACACAGACAGGAATGTCTGTGCTACGGAGGAATACGAACACCAAATTGACCGCTGGTTGGACCCTTTATTCAGTATTTATTATTTATTACGTCTTAGCGAGTTTAACGAGTCAGGTTTTTCATTAAACCTTTGAATTTCAAGATGGGCTTTTGATAGCGCCGGGCGGTGCTACCGCCTTAACATTTGACTTTTTTATGTATTTCATCCTAGGGATAATTTCTGTAATTTGTTAAGAATGGTATTGAATTTGTTAAAAAAGATTAAAATTCGCCGTTCGAGGAACTATTGACATATACAATAACATCACTTACTCTTACTAAATACTTTATCAAAATAATTCATAAACTCTCTCTCGTCTTTTTCACCTACCCATACCTTTTTTAGCTTCATATCTTTGTCAAAAAGAAACGCTGTCGGATATTGAACCACTAATTTATATGGCTCAATAGCATTTTTTACATCATAATGCCCTATTTTATAACCTATTTTTGTAACAAGTGTAGTAATAAAACTTTTTATAACAGATTCTCGCTCATACGAGATTCCAATAATCTCCAATTTATCCGCATACTTTTTACGTAGTTTATTTAAAAGAGGTATTTCAGACCTGCATATCTTACACCATGTAGCCCATACCTCGATAAAAATATATTTTGATTGCAAATTCAAATCGCTCTCTAAATAATTTACTGGCTTAATTATTGGAAATTGTAATTTCTTCCCAACAAAGTTATTTAATTTTCTATGAACATCCTCATAATATTTTGCCACATCAAATTCATCAACCAATTGTGCATCCGCAGGAGCAGTAAAAGCAAATATCTCTTTTATCTCTCCATCCTTAATATCAATATTGTATCTTACATTATAATACCTACCTTTTAATATGTTTGCAATCATCTCCTTACCATGAACGTGGATTGTTTTTAAAATCCATTTATACACCAATCCTGTGCTCTTTTGCATATAAAGAATTAAAAAAAATAATTCTTTCTTCTTTGCACCTTTTATATATATGATCTCATTATCAGAACTTTCAAATGTCTTATACTGTAAATTTGACATTTTTATATCTTCCGGCATATCATTAAATATTCGCTCCGGCGCAAATATTAAATTTAAAGTGAGATCATTTATATTATCAAAAACAACTGTTTTATCCTTTAACGACGTCTTCGTATATTGATTCAATGGGGTAATATACTTATATATGTTTTTCCCATCAGAAATTATATATATCTTCTGTTCAGAATCTATCGTCTTTATGTGTGACTTTTCAAAATAAATATATTTAGCATTGGATGTATACCCTATTTCAAATGTTACATACTGTTTTTGCGATGTATTATTACTCATATTCTTGGATATAACTTTAACCTCCGATTTAGCAAAATAATTATTAAGTGTTTGGTATCTATTTACCAATTTATTAAACCTCGGATGCATATTATCTGACTGAGAATAAAAGGAAGAAAATACAAGACAGCTTATAAAATATATAACACAACAAATATACGCAACCTTCCTACGTTTGCCCTTAATTTTCACCCTCTTTAATCCTCCTTTTCATTTAATTATAAAATAGATACTAAAATTTTGTTTTTTATTCCAAAAATTTATTTTACAATTCCAAGGGTATGGCAGGATACAAAAAGAAGGCAAAGATATTAGAAGAAATCTTACAGTTCTTCCCTATTTTGTTTTCCAAAAAAGATTTAAAAGACATTTTTCTACTAACCGTTGAAAAAGCAAAAGGATTATTAGCCGCTGATAGAGCGACACTATATCTATATGAAAGTGATACGAAAGAACTATTCTCATACATAGCAAGCGGGCTAACTATAAAAGAAATAAGATTGCCTTTAGGAACCGGTATTGCAGGATGGGTCGTAGAACACATGCAACCCATTATAATAGATGATGCATATAGCGATGCAAGATTTTGTCCGACAGTTGATAAACAGACCGGATATAGAACCAAAACAATAATATGTTCTCCATTAAAAGATAGTAAAGATCAACCATTAGGAGCTATACAAGTAATAAACAAGAAAATAGGAACTTTTACCCATAATGATTTAGAAATATTGAGACTATTAGGCGAGGTAGTATCTTTAATTGTGGAAAATAACCAGTTACTATACCAAAATGAAGCAATGATAGGTAGTTTTTTCACGGCTCTAAGTGCCAGTATCGACGCCAGAGACCCTGTAACAAGCGGACATTCTTTAAGAGTAGCAAAATATGCCGTAAACATGGCAAAAGCATTAAATTACTCTGCAGAAAAAACTAAACTTATTGAATATGCAGGTTTATTGCACGATATAGGAAAAATAGGCGTGCAGGATAGCATATTGCTAAAACCAGGAATTTTAACACCTCAGGAATATGCGATTATGAAATCACACGCAACAAAAACAAGGGAAATCTTAGAAAAAATATACCTTCCTAAACATTTAAAAGGATTAGTAGAATTTGCATCTTCCCATCACGAAAGATTAGATGGTTCCGGCTATCCTCAAGGATTAAAAGCTGAGCAACTCCCACAAGAATCAAGAATATTATGTATATGCGACGTCTTCGACGCTTTAATCAGTTATGACAGACCGTATAAACGAGCGATGAGTTTTGAAGAAGCAAGAGTAATTTTAGAAAGTGGTAAGGGAGCACTTTTTGATAGTGGTTTAGTAGACCTATTCTTTAATAAAAAACTATATATCATAGACATCAGAGAATTTCAAAGAGTTGACGCATCTTTCTCCATTGAATACGTTCCATTTAACGATATAATCGCCACCTTCGACAAAAGTTTTACTCAGGAGGCGAAAACTACTAATATCAGCGCTGGTGGCTTACTCTTTACAACCCAAAAAGATATTCCGGTCGGAACATATTTAAATATGGTATTGCACATAAACGACATTTCTATACCGGTTTTGGCAAAAGCAATAAGAAGTCAAAAAAACGCTAATAACACGTTTGATATAGGAGTAAGATTTGTTAATTTAGAAAAAGCAGTGCAGGAAAAAATAAAGAAATATCTAAGCGATATTTAATTCTTTTCTGTTAATAAGTTTTAAAAAAATAGGTATGCCTGACAAACCAGATTCCTTTCTTATTTTATTTTCAATAAACCTTAAATCAGATGGTTTAAACAAGTTCCTATCATTAACGAAAATAGCAATGCCTACTGGCAGGACGCTAATCTGTGTTGCATAATATATCTTTCCTAATTTCCTGGACCTTTTAAAAACCTTTTCTGAAGCAATATTTGTCATTATTCTATTTAAAACAGACGTTTTAATCCGGCTTTTTGCCTGATTGTATAAATCAATGCTAAATTCAAATGGCTTAAATATATTCATAGATTCTTTTACAGACATAAAAACTTTCGGAACATAACTTACATAAGAAAACTCTTTCTCTATAACTTTCTTTTCATATTGCAACTTATCTTTATCCAACAAATCAATCTTATTAAAACAAAGCACAACAAGTTTTTTACCATCCAGCAACAACTTACACAAATATTTATCAAATTGAGTGTCGTAATTGGTTATATCTAAAAGCAAAAATACAACGTCTATCTTTTCTACAAGTTTGTAGACTTTCCTGATAGCATGAAATTCAGGACTATCAATATTTCCCTTAATTTTAAACAAACCAGCAGTATCATATAAAGTGAAATTGGTATTAAAAATAGAATACTCAAATACACCAATATCGCGTGTAGTTGGTGATTTAGATGATACCAATCTTATCTCTTTACCTAAGATAGCATTAATGTAAGATGATTTACCAACCCCTCTTTTACCTATGATGGCTACTCTTATATACTCATCTTTCTTCCTGGGGACAGTATCAACTCCCCGAAATTTTATATATAAAAAATCCTTAATTTCTTGTATACCTTTTTTATGCACAGCAGAAGTCAAAAAAGTATAGTTGTATTTAAACTTGCTCAATTCATATATGTCAGACAAAACCTTATCATTGTCTACTTTATTTATTACTAAAGCCGTTTTTTCAAATACATTTTTAGACAATAAATTATTTATATAGAAATCCTCATCAACAAGTTGTGATTTTGCATCAAGCACAAATAATATAAAATCTATTGAGTTCAATATATCTAGAGTTTGCTTATTTGCTTTTTTGTATATTTCCATACCTTTAAAACCAATACCTGCTGAATCAATAAAATTAAAACATACATTTTTATAAGTATGAAAAGCATAAACGAGATCTCTTGTAGTTCCGGGAGCGCTATCTACAATTGCTAAATTTCTATTAACTAAAGCGTTGAATAAAGTGGACTTGCCTACATTAGGTCTACCTACTATAAGAACTTTTATCAATTCCGCCTAAACCCCTATTTTATTCCAAAAGAAAATTGATTTTCAAGTATTCACCTTTCCCCCTCACGCAAGAGGAGACAGTTTTACTGAAAACCATTTTACCCTCGTATACGTTAAGTAACAAGTAGAAGGACTAAAACTCCTAAAAACTTATCATAAGTTTTACTTTGATATTTTGATTTTTATGAGTTTAGATAAATGTGGTGGAAGATTTTTCATTTCTTCTATCTCGTATAATACGTTATATATACCTATGATATTCTCATTGTAAAACCGCAGAAAGAGAGTTACAACTTTTTCCTTTAAATATCGGTTTTTCTTACTATTCAACGACAGATTATCTTTCCTCAAAAGTTTAGAAAGATATATTGAAATGTAATAAATACTATCATAATCTCCCGCATCCTTTAACTTCTGTAATTCATCTAATATCTTGCCTATGTAATATTCAAAATAATATTCATTTGCTTCGTTTAACTCCACACAATTCAATATATCACATATAGTTTCACAAAGGGCTAAGGTCATAGAACTTTTAGAAAAATTTTTCAATACTTCCAGCCTGCCAGATGCTGGGAACTGTTTAGAAGTCGCAATATTTTTTATGGCTCTTATTAACGTAGAAATACTATTGGGACCCCATACGTCTTTAAAATCAGACAACGCCAAATATTTCTTCACCAAAACATCAAAAATACCATACCTGAAAGTATCACTTATTTTATTATTAAGCGCTATCTTTTCTAATCCCAGGATGGTAGACGGTATCAAATCCGTAAAGATTTTAACACTACCATATATTTTATACATAGTAGAGTCCTTAATCTTAACTTCATCCATCTTTATATCAGGCATAGGAGAATGTAAAATACTTATTAATATGTTCGCTATATCCAATATGATATGCACAGGGGTGGAATCAGAAGTTGCAAGATAAGAAAACGTTTCAATAACAGCCCACGGAACTTTGCTTTTAGGCAATTCTGACTTTAAAAATGAAGAAAACGAGGCAATTTTATCTATATCCATATTCTTTATACTATGTAATGCTCCCAAACTATTTAAAATAATCTCTTTCAATTCATTATAAAGTCCATAATCACCATCCAACGTTTTTATAAATCTATCTACTGTTTTTTTATCCCGCGCATAGTCATATCTATCCTTTGTATTTATCAATATTTTTAAAATAACCTTCTTTATATTTGTATCAAAATTTTCCGTATAATTTTTATATAACACATCTATAACGTTCACGTCAAGTTTAGAAAACATTATTAAAATAAGATCCATAATTCTTTCATTCAAAAATTCCCCTGACCTGAGTAACATAAGAACGGCTAATTTTACTTTAAATTCATTTGCTACCGGCAGAATCAATACTATGTTTTCCTCCAAAATAGTCATAAACTCCTGTTTATTTGATTTCAATATAAGATTTCTAATGAACTGAAAAAATCTACCACTCAAAAACTCCTTTGTTTTTTCATCCATTGTTAACATCTTTGTGATAGATGCAATAAGACGAATAAAAAACTGTTTCTGTCCCGCTGATACCTGTTCAAAATTTTTAGTTATAAAATTCAATGCGGTAATACCAAATTTCACAATACAATTGCCCAGTTTTCTACACTCAAATCTGGTATCATCCCAGTCCTTCAATTCATAAAATATCTTCTCTACTAATACTGCACGCTTTTCTTCTGACAGAGTGGCAACGTTACTAAAAACCTCAAGAAATAGTCCTCTAATATTTTTTACAGGAATGGTATGCAATTCATTGAACACTATATCTTGCACCTCAAAAGTTGAACTTTCTATAATTTTTCTTAACAATTTATACGAACTGTCAGAAAAAACGTAAAAGTTATCAGATAGTTTCTCTATAATTATCCGAGTCAACGTAAGAATCCACTCTACATTCTTAACAATTTTATCTATTACCTTTTCAGACAATTCAAATCCAGAATTGATAAACTTAGGATTATTTTCAAACTTCAAAAATGACAATATAAGAATTACCAAAATTATTTTTTCAAAATTTTCTAATTTATCAGCCATACTAATCAATGTATCCAACGCTAATTTTCTTTCAGGGTCCTTCTGTGAAGTAAGCTCCTTAAAAATTTCAACAATATGTGGTCTAATACCAAAGTATCTCAAAAAACCGATGGCTTCTAATTTAACTTTTGGGTCATCTTCGGAAATTGCTCTCGTTAAAATATATACCTTATCTTTATTTGGTATAGGAAGATATATTGCCGTTCTCAACGCTTTAATCCTTTCCCTAACATCCGTGCTTACAATTGACTGAAGTTTTATCTGTTCAATTTCTTCTTCTGTCAGTGATTTCTTTGCAATTCTTTTATTGATTGGTAAATCTATCTGCAAGTCAAGATGTTCTGATATCGCAATTTTTTCTAATTCTTTCTTCTTTTGCATCCTTTCTTCTTTTTTAGCGCGCTTATATTCCTCTTCTAAATATTCCTTTTCTTCACTCAATCCCAATATAAAACCATTCTGACGATTGTGTAAATAAAGAGATGGAATTAACTTTATATTCAGACCATATATACCGGCAATAGTTTCCATTACTTTCCCATTAAGATTAAAAATTTCTCTTAGAAATTCCTTACTTATAAATAACTTTGAAAATTCAGCATTTTTTTCAAGTTCGTCATTTAATCTCTGTGTAAGAGTTATGTTTAAATTTTGTAGTGCTACCTTTCTTAATTTAACTAATTCCTTTACTTCTTGCTCTGATAAATCTTGCATAAATTATTTGTTACGAAATTTCTTTTTTAAATAATTTGCGACCACTTCCGGAACAAACTTGGTTAAATCTCCTTTGAAATATCCTATTTCCTTTATCAAACTTGACCTTACAAATTCATTCTGCTCAGAACTCATAATAAAAATAGTTTCTATATCCGGCGCCATCGCTCTATTTGCTAAAGCCATCTGAAATTCATATTCAAAATCAGATATAGTTCTTATACCACGAAGTAAAACATAAATTTTCTCCTTTTTCATAAAGTCAACTACTAGTCCCTTAAAAGCTTTAACAATAACGTTTTTTTTATCCTTCAGCACAGAAGTTATTAAATATACTCTCTCCCTCAGAGTAAGGAAATGTTTCTTCTGAATATTATCAGCAACCCCTATAATAACAGTAGGAAATATCTTTATTGCTCTATTTATAACGTCTATATGTCCGTAAGTTATTGGATCAAAAGAACCGGGATATAAAACTTTGTCTATGGGTTTCCTCAAACCAATCATTATAGATTTAACAATTCATAGTGCGAGAGGGGGGAGTTGAACCCCCACGAGTTGCCCCACAAGATCCTAAATCTTGCGCGTCTGCCAATTCCGCCACTCTCGCATAGCATAATTTTAAATTATTTAGATTATAAGATTTTAAAGATTAAAAGATTAGTAAACTACTTTTTCTTCTCGTTATGAACTACATGCCTCCTACACTTAGGGCAAAATTTTGATAAAGAAATCTTTTTCGCCTCTTTACCTTGCTTTTTACTGGTCCTGTAAAAACGAGTCCCACATTCGCTACATTCCAAAAATAACCATTCCCTCACCATAAGTTTGCAGATATTAAAATTTTTTTTTATAATGTCAAAGTTATGGATTTTAAAGCACAAAAGTTAACACTCTATGGACTAATAGTTATAGCTATTATTCTTCCCACTAGTTGCGCGAAAATAAACCAATGGAAAAAAAATCTAAAAACACAAATTGATACCGTTTTTACTATACCCAATAGAGCAGTTGCAACGGCTCTTCCCTTAGACGATTTTCCACCCCCACTAAATTTTTACCTCTTAAAAGACGAATCATGGTCATATAGAGATGGAAAATATTTATATTCAAAAATAATATATAAAGGCAGTTCAAAAGTGCAATTGGTAGCAAATTTCTATAACAACGTTTTACAAAGTAAGGGATGGAATGTTAAAGAACAAAAAGTAGTCGATAACTACATATACATATACGCTATAAATAGCAATAATAATCACAAGGTTGAACTCATAATCAAAAACATACCTGACGGCACATTAGTAATAATTTACCTAAAACCTCTTTAAACATTATTGCAAATATACTGACGTAAAAATGGCTTTCAATAAAAACTACATCCTCTACCTTAATCCAAGGGGCAACATTATTGTTTGGTCCTCCTCCCATAAGGGAAGGAACAAGCAAAGAGTAAATACTTAAAATTGTTTTTCTGTTGGTAGATATTAAATGGGATTTTTAACAAACATAATTGTAAAACTGTGGTATGTATGGGTTGTCATACTATGTATCGTATTTTTAGGTGTCTTCTCAGCCGTGAATTTCAATAAGGTAAAAAATAATAGAATTGAGGAATGTATGAATATATACGATGAATATGAAGAAATACAAGAGAAAATAAGACAGAATAATAAAGACGAAAAAGAAAAAGAAAAACTATTGAAGGAATACTTAACGAAACTACAAAAGGCATACGATACTTATAAAGACATAGAATACTCTGACTATCTTCTATTAAGAGAGGCAGAAATCTATGAGGAACTAAAACAAAAAGATGAAGCAATGAAAATATATAATAAATTGCAAGATTCCCCTTTTAACTGTATGCCAAATTCCAAAGGATGCACAATAGCAAGTGAGATAGCGGCAATGATAGTAATAAGAACTAATCAAAATAATCAACTGTGGGAGAAGGAAATACTAAAAGATATTTATAAAACAATAGACCCCGCATTTATAATTGTAACAGAGAAAACAACTATAAAAATAAAACTAAAATATTCACTGTTTCCCGATAATGTGGGATTTCTTATAAATAGCATAAGAAATGGAGATATTAAGAAAGTTAGCGTCACAGCAACAGACAGTAATTTTGTAGATTTAAAATTAGATGGAGAATTAAAAATACCGCAAAACTCTTACATTCAATTTGAAAAACCTGATGCAAAAGAACTGAGCGGCAAAAGAAATTTTGTTATGTTTAAAACACAGTGGGATAAAAATTCCAAACCCATAAGTATTGATTATACTACTTTAAGAATATGTAAAAGATGCGAACTATCTGACGTCGAAAATTACTCTCTCATAGGCGAATTTGATGCAGAAGTGAAAGAGCTGGAAAAATTACAGATAAAAGATGAAAGTCTCTCATTATTTCTGGATGAGGCAAAAATAGCCATTCCAATGCCGAACTTTATAAGGAAAGATTAAACAATTAAAATTTGCAAATATACTCAAGTAAAAATGATTTTTAATAAAAACTACATCCTTTACCTTGATGGAAGGAACAACTAAATGGTGAATACTTAAAAATCAATTTTCTTTTGGTATAACAATGCAGATACAAAGAAGGAAAAGTAAAGTCGTAAAGATAGGTAATATACTTATAGGTGGGAGCAATCCTATAAGAGTTCAATCTATGGCAACATCTAATACTGCCGATCTTAAGAAGGTAACGGAAGAAATAACAAGATTGGAAGAAGCAGGTGCAGAAATCATAAGGGTTGCTATCCCAGATAAAGAATCCGTTGAGGCATTACCATCTATCAAAAGCAAAATGAAGGTGCCTTTAGTCGCAGATATTCACTTTAACGCTTCTTTAGCAGTAGCCGTCTTAGAAAAAAACTGCATTGACAAAATAAGATTAAATCCGGGAAATATACCTAAAAAAATCAGAAACCCTATTACAAACGTTGACTATGATAATATAAAGTATATTGGCACGAAAATAAAAGAAAAAGGTATACCTGTGAGAATAGGAGTAAATTCAGGTTCATTAGATAAAGAATTATTGGATAAATATGGCTACCCTACCCCTGATGCTTTGGTAGAAAGTGCTATCAGAACCGTTGAAACGTTAGAAAGTGTTGGAGTAAAAGATATCGTAATATCCATAAAATCAACTGATTTGGGTGTATTTTTAGAAGCAAACAGGAAGTTAGCCAGAATATGTGATTATCCCCTACACATAGGTGTAACAGAATCAGGTATAGAAAATTATGGTATAATAAAATCAAGCATAGGTTTAGGCACATTACTACTGGAAGGTATAGGGGATACAATTCGCGTCTCACTAACAGGGAATTCCGAAAAAGAGGTAGAAGCGGGTTTTAACATTTTAAAATCATTACAAATCCGTTTTAGAGAACCTGAAATTATCGCCTGCCCTACTTGTGGAAGAATGAAAAACATTGATTTAGAAAAGGTTGTAAAAGACGTAGAAAACAGAATAAAAATACATCAAATAAAAAAGCCAATAAAAATATCAATTTTAGGTTGTGCAGTAAACGGTCCAGGAGAAGCAATGAATGCTGATTTTGGCGCCGCCTGCGGCGACGGAGAAGGACTTATTTATAAAAACGGAAAAATTGTAAAAAAAGTCCCAGAAAATAAATTAGCAGAAGAACTCGTAAAATTAATTGTAGAAAATAGTAATCAGTATGGATTAGATAGTAAGTAGGAAAAACAAAAATACACTGAATAAATTAATAGCATTTCTCAAAATGGGTAGAATACAAAACATATACCTTGCTTTTTTGGATTCTCTCGGTGTCTACCTCCTTATAACAATGATGCACCCTCCTCTAATATCACGTAATCCATCCCAATTTATTGGTGGTATTCTGCAGATTGTTATAATTTCTTCCCTTCTATGGATAAGTGGAGTAATTTTAAACGATCTGTTTGACCTTGAAAAAGATAAAAAACTTTTTCCCTCAAGAGTTTTAGTTCAAAACCTTGTATCTATATATAGTGCAAAATGTTTAGCAATAGTCCTACAGGTTATAAGTATACTCGTATGCGCTGTCTCACCTTACAGCATCAAAGCAACCCCTATTTTAATTATTCTCATAGGGCTCATCTACCTCTATAACATAATAAAAAAAATTGGCCTTTTAGGAGCATTAACCATGGGGCTATGCAGAACATTAAACTGTGTATATGCAGCTGCCATAGCATATGGGTTTCAAAAAGAATATATAAACCCTTTCGTAGGGATACTCATCATCCCTGTATTTATTTATACATTTTTTACAATTTTCCTAATAACTAAGCTAAGTTTATATGAAGGCAAAAAAATTCGTTTACTCTATCTTATGAGTATTCTTATCTTGCTTATGATACCATTAACAATCTCAGCTACATTAACAGATATATTAATAGTAATACCCGCGACGATTGGTTTTGGCCATGGCGGCAACGCGCACTTCTTATCCCTCCTGATGATTTTGAAAACAATTTTCACTCATTTTCTATTAAATATTTTACCTTACACTTTATTTTTAATACCAACGTTTATATACAAACAAATTGATACCTTAGGTTTACTACATTTGTATGTAAGCGGCTTATATTTGTTGGGGTTATCCACTTTTTTAATAAGACCTTACAATTGGTTCCTTGTAGGTATTTTATTATTAGCGTACTATATCAGGAAGTTTTTCTTAAAAGGTGTGTTTATAGAAAGTTAAAACAAAAATTGATATAATACATTCTTATTGTGGCAAAAAACAGCAAAGAGATAGAAGTAGAAATCTCACGCATAATCATAAGCGAAATAATAGACGCTCAGGCAGTGCTATTAAAAGAAAAATCAGGAAATAGAGCAATACCAATTATAATAGGTATTGTTGAAGCATTGGCATTAGACAGAGTAATAAAATCCAAAAAATCCATAAGACCTATGACGCACGACCTTTTAATAGCATTTTTAAATGCTTTACAATGTCATATTACAAAAATAGTAATAAACGATTTGAAAGAAGGGACATTCTTTGCTGAATTACACTTAGAACAGAACGAAAGAAGTTATACGTTGGATTGCAGGCCATCTGATGCTCTTGTGTTAGCAAGTCATTTCAAATCCCCTATATACGTATCAGAGAGCGTTTTCTTGAAAATCGAAGAACCACAGGAAGAATTGTAATTAACATTCATTTTTGAGCAAGCACACTACATATATCTTTTTTTTAATTTCCACCTCTTTTATATACATCCTTATATCAAAATATACCATACAACCTCCTGTATATATAGCATACAGCAGTAATGATTTATTAACCAATAGTAAAAACATAACAATATCAGGAAACTTAGCAGATATATTGATACAAGGAGCGTTTAATAAAAACCTTCCATATTATAATTGTGTTATAACGCTATCAATCAATCAGTTAAAAGTTTCCATAGCAAAAACATTATGTTATATATCATTATGGCGGTATTTTTTCAGCAGAGGGAACGAAAATACACAATATTCAGGCAGTCATAAACAAAATACCAACACTATAGAATTCCAAGATGTTAGATTTTCTTATTCAATAGAAGGTGATACAATTTTTGTAAATACTACAAAAACAGACATCATAAATTCAAATAGTGAATTAATATTCTGCACAAAACTAAACTTGTTCCACATACTTACTACTTTAATTGGCAATCCTGGCATAGAACAATATTTTACAAAAAGATATCTTCCAAGCATAAAACCAGCCGGTAGAACAGAGTCGACAGCGCCCTCCGCCACTTGCCATCTTTGTATTTATACGAATACAAAAGAACTAAACATATACTTTACATCTAACAACAGAACAACAAAAGTTATGTTCAACAAGATTATAAAAATATACAGTAATTACATAAAAACTACCATCAAAAAAATAAACCAAAATAAATATTATATTGATTTAACACAAGAGGTGGGCACTTTACTTTTCCTTGAGCACTTTAAAAACTGTATAACAATAAGGTTCTCATATAATCTCAACGATGAAAATACATATAGAAAAATTAAAAAAGGCCTAAAACAAACAACAAAACATAACTATCTTCTACTGAATAATATACCTCTTAACAAACTTATCGAATACATATCTACATTCATTCAACTTGACAAAATAAACTTGAAAAAAATAAAATTACAATATAAAATATATGGTATATTAAGATGGTAAAGCGGAAAATGGGCAAATGTTGCTTCGCTATCATTTTTATGTCTCTATTAATTTCTATAATATCAGGAGGAGATGATTCATATTGCAAAATAATAAGCAACGACGAAGAAGCAGAACCAACTATAAAACGTGACCCTAATACCAAAAAATGGTCTTTTGATTTAAGATTAAAAACCAAAAACTGCGATGAGCTAGAAGCCATTATCGACATTTTTTATGAAAGAGAAGGTAATTCAATATTAGGACAGGATTATCAAACCAGAATAAAAATAAAGGACAACCAGATAAAAATATCATACACCTTTTCCAATGAAGAAGACTTTGTTTTCCCGTCTGATAATTATTATTATAGAATTGAAATTAATCCGGATTTCCAAAGCCCATCCATTTTAAATAAGAGAAAGTTAGAACCTATTATATTTGACAAGAATTTCAGAATAGGAACTCCCGAAGAAAAACAACAATTTTTCTTTGAATACATAGAAAAACTTAATGGCTTAGTTAATTTGTCTACCATCCTTTTTCAGCAAGTGAACTCATACTTTGGCAAGTTTATGGAAATAAAATCAAAATTTGAAAAAGGTGCATGTCAAAAATTCAGAAAGCAAAAATCACAAATAAGTAAAGAACTCCTGCAAAAAGTCATGCAGGGTAATAGCGCAATCGATTACACAGCCGACGAAACTATGAATGAAAACGAAAGAAAATGTGAAGTGTGGCAAAACAACTTAGATAGAAATTGGTTATCTTTTGAAAAGCAAGAAGATACGATGCAGGAGATACCCCAAGAAAATCCATCTACAGAAGAAGAAATAAAAGATAAAGTCGATAAAACTATAGAAATAGATGACAAAATTTTAACATTGTTAAATTCACTGAAAATAATGCCTGATATAACAAAAGATACCAAACTAATTGATTGGATGTCCCTATACTATAATGCAAAGGAATATGTAGATACCCTTTATTCCCAGAAAATAGTGCTCCTACCACACATATTGGAAAGCATAAGCGAATTATATGAAAAGTTAAAATTCTTTAGTATATGTTTAAAAGATATATTAAAAGATGGCAGCCACGCCGATTTGGAAAGATGGGGCAATTGTCCAAAAGATATGAAAGGTGACACTATACTTTATAGAAAAGATTTCCTCGTTACAAAATTTAGCAATGTGGTTAAAAATATCTTACAAAGAATCTATGAAGCAAAATACCCTGAGGACGTCCTAAAACTTAGAAAGGATCTAAATGAAAGCATTGAAACCTTATATAAATTTTTTACGCAAATTCAAGATACCATAAAAGAGAAAAAAGCTGTGCCACCTATTCAAGCAAAACATCTAACAGAAGCATATAATGCTGCCAAGAAATATCTTAGCGACCTAAAAAAGGACTATGAAAAGGGCCCTGTGCATCCTGAATATTCTTCTGCATATAAACTTATGAACAACGATATTATAGAGAATGAAGATAAACTGTTAGATAATTTCAATGAAACTTTTCAGAGATATAGCAGTAATGTAAAGGAATTTAAAGGTTTCCCCGCCTCAACCGCAAACTATATAAAGGCTGTTTCAGATAGTTTGGCAAATTTAGCTATGCAGTTAAAAGACAGTGAATTAAATAGCATATTAAAGAAAAGTTGGGCAAGAATTGCTCCTGAATATGAACCGAAGGAAGTTAAAAAGGTTGAGATTGGCAAAGCACCATCTGATGCTTTGGAATCTATATTTGATAAAGCAAAAGAATTAATTGATGGAGATAAGTGCACCGTCAAGGTCGAAAAAGACCCACAAAACCAATCCCAACAGAAGCAAATTAATCTGGATATCCTATTATCACAATTAAAATCTTCTTATTCCAATAATATAAAAGCAGTAAGCAACTTTCTATTGAAACAGCCATATTTCAATAATGTTGATGATAATACTTATCTTTGCGCTAGAAAACTTTCTTTATTATGGATAAAAGAAGTTATTCACGATGACAATTATGATTCCCTTCTTGCTGATTCTTTACAAAAATATAAAGATGCTATTCTAAAAATTACCCCTCCGTCAGATTATGCTCAGTATACACACCTTGACAGTTTAGTAGTCCAAATAGCAGAGGTTTACGACATCCTAACTACCAAACAGGAAAGAGGATTATTATTAGATCAAACAATGTATGATGTTAAAAACACTACTACAAAACTACTTAATGATATTAATACTTCACTATCAAATCTCCATTCATTAATAGAAACTGAGCTCAAATCATTTTATGACAAGGCAAACAATGATATTGAAAAGTTACGCGCTCTCCCATCAATGTATGAGGCAAAATTTCTTATAGAAAATAAAGAAACCAAAGAAGGGATAGAAAAGAAAAATATGCTAATACCATATATAGCATTATTGATAAAATCTCTAACTTATGTAGCATCCACAAAAGATAGTGGTTATTTAAAATCAGTCCTACCGTATTTAGATGCAAAATACATCGATAATGAAAGAAGAGAAGTGATTAAAACTACTCTTGAAAAAATAGGGATTGATAATTTTATACCATTACAGCAATTTAATGATGATTATATACAGGCAATAGAGAGAGCAAACAAAGAAGGATCTGACATACAGGAAAAAATAAATCAATTAACTGATAAAATCATTAAAAACGCTGAAAAAGTAAATAAAGAGGCGGCAAAGACATTCGATAAAGCCCTTGAATTAGCCCCAGAAAATGACAAGAAAACCTATAAAAAATTAGAACTAGAAAGCACAAAACTCCAGATAAGAAACTCCATATTTTGCAACATTTGTGATAGTTTAAAAGAGATAAGAGTAAAAATAGAAGAAAAAATTAATAAATAAACCACAAACCTTCACCCATTACTCTATACCAACCAAAAGAAATGGTTTTCAAGTGTCCACCCTTTACTTGTTCCTACCAGCAAGTGAGGATAACTATACAATAATGTTGCTCATCCCCTCACGCAAGAGGAGGCAGTTTTATTGAAAACCATTTTTACCTTAGTATATATTCTCCATTCTATATTTTTAATAGTAGTTAGCCCCATAACTTGTATACATACATTAGATTTAAAATTAGATGATTTAACAGACAAACAAATAATACAATATGTTGATGAAATCACCAATAATAAAACAAAAAATGATGCTGACTTTTTAAAACTACAAAAATGGGTCATAAATGAATGTCATAAAATAATACATCCAAACTATAAAAAGTTTTGCGTATACTTTGTTATAAAGCAAAATATAAATTTGTTATCATTAAAAGAATATCATTTATATAAAGATGAAATTATGTTTATATTTAATCTTTTACTACAACACAAAATATATTACAGCAAAAATATACATAAAATCCTTCTTTATCATATAAATAACCAGGAGGATAGAGAAAAACTAAAACTATTAAAAACGCTATCCAAGATAAATTCTCGCTGGTCATTTCTATTATTTATAAGGATAAAAGAAAGTTTTCTTACAATAGCAAGATTCAAGGAAAAGTTGTTAGTTAAATATTCCTGTATTAGTTTAACTGAGTTAAAACTTATATACAACATACTACCAAAACAACAAAAAAAATATCCATTAATTTACTTATTCTACCTCTATAAAAAACTAAAAACAATGTTGGCATCCAGCAATCCTGCTCGCACTGACAAAAAAGGATATACAGCAATGGTAAAAAAGATGCACAAAACAACCCTGCTATTGTTAAATAAAATTAAGTTGCAACACGCCACTGAAAACTATTATATAATATGGCAGTTAGCCATAAAATATCTACCGATAAACCTTTTAAAAAAATACGTAGATATGAAATTAATAAAAGATAGAAAAATACTCTCATATATTATATATTATGGAAAATTTGATTTATTACCCCCTAACATTCAAAGAAAACTAAAAAATCTGGCATTCTGGCATAAAACATACAAAAATAAAAAATTTGCAATAATTCCTAAAAGACACATAAAAAATAGAATAGCTTTTAAATCATTACTATGGTTATGGGCAAATCAGGAAGAGGAAGGAAAATGGATAGCCAGCAAACACAACCCCTTTCATGGCAATTTTGAACTGCCATTTTTTGAAGGTTATGAGGACTTATGGTATGATATCGCAGAAACCTCTCTTGCTATTATAGCATTCACATCTTCTGGATTTACTCATAAAAGTAAAAATATATTTGGTGATGCTCTTAAAAAAGCGATAAACTGGATAATAAAAAATCAGAATAAAGAAGGATTGATTGACATTCAAGAAACTCCTTATGAATTCCTAAGTGGACAATATAAGGAACCTTTTAGTAGAAGAAAGCATGGAAGTATGTCGGCTGCATCACTATATAATCACAATATATCTTTATACGCTCTAACGGAACTATACCTTTCAACTGGTGATAAAAAGTTGCTACTACCATTAAAAAAGGCATATAAATACGCTTTAATCGTAAAATACCCTATCATAGGCATACCAAAATCTCTAAACTTAGACGATATCGGTCCAGCCGTCTTTCTTATTATTCCTTTAATTTTATTAAATAAAAGCGGCATACTTGTAGATAATAAAGCAATTGACTACATAAAAAAATATATAAGTGTTATGGAAAAAGAAAATACAGGACAGGTCTTTGCCCTCTCCCCTGTTCCACGCTGTTTAGGTAATTATGATAGTGTATCCGCATTGCTCACTATGAAAGGGCTATTAGCTATGAGTGTGCAGGACTCTCAATCTATATCAAAATCACTAAAATTTATACATAATCACATACCTAAATGGAACCCTTTTTACAAAGTGCCTAAAAGAAGACCCAGTAGTATGGCTGACTCATTCTTTAATGATGACGATATACTCAACGAATTCTACTGGTTTTTTGCAACTACCGCTTTCAAATTCTATGATAATAAGCAATTCATAAAATGGTATAATAGATTAATAAAAATATTGCAATTCCATCAAAGGAACTTTGGTATTTATTTTGGTTCTTTTGACCCTGAAGGACCATGGTCAAAAGTCGCTGGGAGAATTTATATGAATAGCATAGCAGTGCTTATTCTCCAATCCCCATATCTTTTTAATTATAGATTATTTAGAAAGCGATAAAAAAAGAGGGGGAAAGCAATACCTTCCCCCATTAAAAAAGTTTAAACTAAATTACTTACCCGTGCTTGTCCAAGGTTTGCTTACAGGGTTATTTGTCCCATCGGTCGGATAAGTAATGTTTGACCAGCTAGCGTAATCAGTCCCAAACACATCTGCTGCACTTTTACCTGCTCCTTCTGATTTATACTTTTCACCTCTATAGTTAACTAAAAATACATTATTACCTGTTGTATCGTATGTCTCAGGCGCTGCTAAAATGCCAAATTTTGCAGAGTCAGCCGGTGTTGTTATTGCTGTTCCATTATACTTTGTAACAACTGCTACAAAATAACCACTTTTGGCTGATGCTGTAAATGCCCCTGCCGTGCACCCCTTATATGTATACCCCGTTGGTGCTGTACAAGTAAATTTATAGTCCGAATCTGCAACTGGTTTATCTAAATCAGCAATAGGATTAGTTCCGTCTACGCTTAAATAGTAGAGTCCAGCCACATCCTGTGTCCAATACTTCGTCCCACCTACAAGTGAACTTCTTGTATTTTGGAATCCTTGTTGCGTTTTAAGATAAGCATCTAAGCTTGCAATGGCTGAACCTTCATTTGCCGCTATTCTATTTCTCAATAGCGCTGGTATAGCAAATGCAGCTATTATACCAATTATCACTATTACTATCAACAATTCTATCAACGTAAAACCTTTTTTCGACATCCTTGTCCCCTCCTTACTTAAACAGTTTATTAACCACCTATCACCCTTAACTTTTTTCTCACCTCCTTTCGTCTTTAACATTATATTTCGTTATAGGGTGGAGCAAAATATATTCCCTTTATTTTAACAAGTTTTTTGTAAAAAAGTAACAAAAATTTGTAAAATTTATGCCTTAAATGACCAAAAATTGTAATATGAGCACATTTAGCCCGTATTTTTTTGAGGATTACAGAATAGGGGAAGAATTCAACATAGGTGAATTCATCATAACAGCCCAGGATATACAAAGGTTTGCTGAGCTCACCTATGACTTCAATCCATTACATTTAGATAAGGATTATGCTACAAAATCAGGTTATAAAAATGTTATATCCCATGGTCTTTTAGGGGTAAGTTTATGTAGTGGAATAGCATATAAAAGTGGTTTATTTGATAAAAGAGTAGTAGGACTTATATCACAAACTATGAGATACAAAAAGCCAATCTATGTAGATGAACAACTTAAATTCACATTAAAAGTAACAAATAAAAGAGACATACCAAATTCTATAGGTGGCATTGTTATATTTGATACAAAGTTAATGGATAAAAACGGTAATATTTTGATATTAGGTGAATGGAATGTTCTGATATTAAAAGCCAAAACAGTTGTTCCGTCGGATATATCAGCAAAATCCACAAACACCTCAGAGCCAAAAATTACAGAGTGAACAAGAATAAGGACTACATCATATTTGAAGGGATAGATGGTTCAGGCAAGAGCACCATTGCAAAAAAACTGTATAATTATCTGAAAAATAAATATAGGGTTAAACTTATCAGAGAACCTGGGGGAACCGCCGTAAGCGAACAAATAAGAAAAATCATTGCTAAAGAAAAACTTCTCCCTCAAACACAGTTTTTCTTATTTTTAGCCGCAAGAGTTGAACTATACAATAAAATATCTAACTTAAAAGAAACCATAATCATTATGGACAGATCATTCCTTTCTACCTTTGCTTATCAGACAGTTTTAATGAATTTATCCATTGAAAAGATTAAAAATATTCATTCAATATTCAACATACCAATAACAAAAGGTGTAGTGTTTATCTTATTAGCAGACCCTGTAACTATAAGGAAACGGCTGGATGAAAAGCATATTTTCCATAAAACATTGGATATTAAAACATTGAAACAAATAAATGAAAAATATAAAACATTGCCAAAAATTTTCAAAAATTTACAATTTATATACCTTGATTCAAAACAAAACCTCGAATATTTATATAATAAGGTTATAATGCATATTGAAGCAAGGTTAAAAGACAGAGATGGATATAGAACTTAAAAATGCCGTCATAAGCGTTCAAGATAAGACGGGTATTAAAGTATTAACAGAAGGATTAAAAAGATATAATGTGAATATATATGCTACAGAGGGGACCAAGAAATTTTTGGATGAGCAAGGCGTAAAAGTAAATTCCATATCTGACATAACAGGAAACAATCAAGTATTAGGTGGAAGAATTAAGACCATTGATTTTAAACTTTTTGCTGGTATTTTGGCTGATAAAAACAATAAAGAGCACATAAGTGAATTAGAAAAACTTAACATCCCAAAAATAGATATGGTTGTAGTAAATTTATATGACTTTTTAGGTGCCTTAGAGGCAGGAAAATCACAGGAGGAATTGATTAAACAAATAGATATAGGCGGAGTATCGCTATTACGCGCTGCTTCTAAAAACTTTAAGTCATGTGTCTGTATCCCATCAACTAAATACTACGATAAGTTTTTAGAACATATAAATGCCAATAATGGAAAGGTTTCAATAGAATTTAGCAGAGCATTAGCCATAGAAGCATTTAAAATCACCTGCGAATATGATTACATTATCTACTTAGGACTGGTAAATCTCCCAGAAATACCTGATTTTATACCACTATACAAGAGTTCAGAATTAAAATTGAGGTATGGAGAAAATCCACATCAAAAAGCATACATATTAAAAACTTCATATCCTGTCGGAAATAGCATACTGAACAATATTATACCTGGAGCAAAAGAGGTTTCCTATAACAACATATTGGATTCTAACACGGCTTATGAAGTAGTTGAGGATTTTAATGAACCAACTGCAACGGTAATAAAACATCAAAATCCTGCGTGTGTAATGTCTCATACAGATAAACTGTATGTATGTGAAAACATCTTTAAACTTGATTACGAATCAAGTTTCGGAGGTATATTAGGCCTTAACTTTAAAATTGGCATTGAAGAGGCAAAAACAATAGTAGAATCAGCCCCTCTCCTACACTGCATCGTTGCACCTGCTATAACGAAAGAGGCAATTGAATATATAAAAATACATAGTAGATGGGGTAGAAATGTTCATTTATTCCAATACGCAAAGTCAAATGAGCCATCCCTCTTATCAACGTATGAAACATTAGACATAAAAAGCATACCAGGAGCCATATTAATCCAGCAAGGCGATTTTTATTCTGATGACATAACATACGAAATTATGAGTGGACAGCCCGATTCTCAAATTATAGATGACTTACTGTTTGCATTTAAAGTTGCAAAATTTGTTAAGTCAAATGCTATTGTCATAGTTAAAGATAAAAAGACGATAGGCATAGGAAGTGGTCAGACAAGTAGAATAGGAGCTGTAAAAAATGCCGTATCCAAAATATCAAATATACCTGAAAAAGCTTGCTTAGGCTCAGATGCCTTTTTCCCATTCCCCGATTCGTTGGAATATGCATCAAAACAAGGTATAAAAAATTTCATAGCGCCAAAAGGTTCCGTTAAAGACAATGAAGTAGCAGAATATGCAAGGAAAAATAATTTAACCCTATTATTTACAAATGTTCGTCACTTTAGACATTAAAGAGAATGTATCCCACCCTCTTTCAACTACCTTTACCATTCCTTGGCACGTTCAATATATATTCGTACGGTTTAATGCTATTAATAGGTATATCTTTATCCATATATCTATTTGTAAAACGGGGATTACAACTACAATATAGTAAAGATTTCTTACTGGACTTATCATTTTATACCATATTAGTAGGATTTGTAGGTGCCAGAATTATGTATGTAATATATTATAATGAACAATTCGACTGGTCAATATTTAAAGTGTGGGAAGATAAAGGATTTAACATAGCATTTGGACTATTTTGGGTAATAATATTCTATATGATATTTACAGGAACTATATTCAAAAACGTATGGAACTTCATAGTTTATACAACAATTATATTTATAGTGTTTGGTAGGCTTGCATATATATTAGAGAATTATAAATATTACAATTTTGAAGTTTTAGCTATATGGAAAGGAGGGATAATTTTTTACGGTGGTTTGTTCGGGGGTATCGTTGGAGGTATAATCTTTCTACTTATAAAAAAATCGAACATATTAAAAATTTCTGACGTAGCATTACCTTTAGTATTTTTAGGATTAGTTTTTGGAAGAATAGGATGTTTTTTGAGGGGATGTTGCTGGGGTGCCATTTGCAAATTTGACTTTATAAGTCCTCTGTGCGTAAGATACCCGAAAGATTCATTCGCCTTTTTTGATCACAGGGAAAAAAACTTAATATCTTCACTTGAACAGTCGTCTCTTCCTGTCTACCCAGTGCAAATATTCGAATCCATTATTTCGTTAATATTATTCTCGTTCTTCTGGTCAAGATTCAATAAAAGGAAATTTGATGGGCAAATCACTTTTGAAGCGCTGCTTATGTATGCAATAGAAAGATTCATAATGGAATTTTTTAGAGGAGATATGTCAAAATTTTTTGGATTAAGTTTTGCGCAATTTATAAGCCTCCCTATTATTTTATTACTATTATTAATGCGATTTACCATACTACAAAAGTATTACCGCTCATCGTTACAAATAATCAAAAATTAAAGATTGAAATACCAAAACCTTTCGTCTAACAAACAAAAATGAGTAATTATATATTTGAACCTATTGCAGACCAATATGACTTCTTCAATAGATTTTTCAGCATGCATTTTGATACGATATGGCGAAAAATATTAGTCAGCAACGTCCAAAAAAGCATTGTTACTATAAAAAACACTAATTTATTGGACATAGGATGCGGAACAGGCGATGTTATAAAAACGTTTAAATCCTTTACAAAAATAGATTTCTCACACATTGTTGGTATAGACACAAGCATTGCTATGCTAAATAGATTTATTCACAACAATAATTGCAACGCTATACTATTAAAGGCGGATGGAACCAATTTACCTTTTCAAAATGAATCTTTTGACATAATAACAACGGCATTTGTAATTAGAAACATTAACAATCTGAATTTACTATTTAGTGAAATATATAGAGTGCTTAGAAAAAATGGTATATTTGCCTTTTTAGAATTTTCTTTACCTAAAAATCGCTTACAAAAAAATATTTTTATAAATTATCTTAACTTCTGGATAAAAAACATTGGCGACTATTTCACCCATAGTAAAAGTTATTCCTATCTTTCTGAAACTATCATACAATTTGCCAAAATAAATCTCCAAGATATACTTACGCAATTGAATTTTAGTATGGTAAAATACCAATACTTAAGCGGCGGAATTGTGCAAATGGGGATTTTTAAGAAATAGCAGAAAATTAAAAATTATAAAAGGGGGAAAGAAATGAAATATCTGGATAGTGGCAAAAATAAAAAACATCTAATAGCACAATATTTAAATGATTTAAAGTCACCCAACTCAGAAAAAATTGGAAAGGCGCTACTAAATTTGTTCCTTGCAGATTATCCTAAAATAGAAGAACAAGCAAAAAAATTAGTAAATAATGAAAGCAATTTCGTAAAATTTGCATGTATTTACATACTGGCAATGAAAGGTAACTTTGACTACCTAATAAAGTTAACAGATTTCATAAAAGATGAAAGTGACTACATAAGAAAAATCGCAGTAAACGGTATCAATTCTTTATTCCAAGAAAAAATAATAATATACGATTATATACAAATGGAAGAATTGAATAATGAATACCCAAAAATTAAAGAAAAAATTATAAGTTTAAAAAATAAAGTAAAATGGAACGATGAGAAGAATATATACTTATAAAAGGTCAAAAATCAAATGTCAAATGCCAAATCAATAAAAATACTGCTCATTATAATAATCTGGTCTCCACTACATAATAGGTTAATATATTCTCAATACCATGGATTAATACCTAAGAAAGAGATTAAAAATTTTGGTATATACCTCTATGACTTAGACAATAAAAGAGAAATATTTACATTGAATCCAGCTAAGAATTTTATACCAGCATCCAATCTAAAACTACTTCTTTTAGGCGCTTTTCTCAAAGACGTTGACATTAATATAAATTTATGTAATAAGTTTTATATCTCAAAAAACAATGGATTTGTAGAGATAAATATAGTGGGCGGCGCAGCATTTAACCAGGATTATAAAAACCCATCAAAGGAATTTGAATTATTCTTTAATAAAAACAAAAGCATATTAACAGGTGAAACGATAAAAAAAATAAATCTTGATGGTAGTATGTTTGATGATAAAGCAAAAAACATATACTGGAGCGAGCATGATAATTTAGAATGGTGGTTACCAACAATATCTCCTTTTATTTTTAATTCTAATTTATTTAACATAGTAATAACCCATAAAAAAAACAGGTTAACTGTAAAACAAGCGCCTTTTGAATTTCTAGATATTATTGACACCTCCAATGTCTATTGCTCAAAAAAATGCAATCTAAACTTATTAAAAGTCCAATATACAGCTCCCACATCGATAAAATTAGAAGGACCTATCTGCTGTAATAAAATTATCATTAAACAAATACCAGTAGAAAATCCTCCTATCTTTTACGCCAAAGCATTTGTCCACTTTCTACATACTAACGGTATAAATTTTACAGGTGAAATAAAGTTTAATAAATCAACCCCTCATAATACAAACAGTAATTTTGAATATTGCTCCTCATTAAAAGAATTGTTTCAACATTTAGTAAAAACCAGTGACAATCTTGTAGCAGAAACGCTCCTAAAGTATCTCGGATACATAAAATATAAACAGGGAAGTTTTGACAAGGGATCGTTAGCCATATTTGAATTTATAAAAACACTTAACCCAACAGAATATAGTGAAATATCAATATATGATGGAGCAGGTATAAGTAGATTAAATAAAGTTTCACCTTATATGCTGGCTAAAACTTTGGAGTTTATATATGATAAACTCGGTAAGGACGTATATACAATATTACCAAAAGGAGGAGAGAAAAAAACGACGTTAAAAGGAAGATTCAAAAATTTCCCCGCAACCATACATGCAAAAACAGGATTCCTTAAAGGCGTCTATGCACTAACAGGTATAGTTAATAAAGGCAGGAAAACATATCTATTTTCCATTCTATACAACGGCAACTTAGGAAAGTGGAAGGTATATGCTATTCAGGAAAAAATATTAAAAAAATTAGTAAGAAATTAAAGAAATCATACAATGGCGTCATTTATTATTATTAATTTTTTCAAAGGCATCAACTATCTTCTGAACAAGAGGATGTCTAAATATATCGTTTTTATCTAAAACAACCACTCCAACCCCCTCTATATCTTTCAAAATGTATTGCACTTCAACCAACCCTGATCTTTTATTCTGTTCCAAATCTATTTGAGTTATATCCCCATTAATAACAATTTTTGAATAGTTCCCCATTCGCGTTAAAAACATCTTATGCTGTTCAAGAGTAGCGTTTTGTGCTTCATCCAATATTATAAAAGCCCTCTCCAACGTTCTTCCTCTCATGTATGCAAGAGGAACTATTTCAACTATTTCATATTCTAACAACTTTTTCAACTGAAGTGGGTCTAAAATCGTTGAAATTGCATCATATATTGGCTTTAAATAGGGATGAACTTTTTGTTGAAAAGTGCCGGGTAAAAATCCAAGTTTTTCCCCTGCCTCCACCACAGGACGAGAAATGATTATTTTTTTTGCTTTTTTTGTCTGCAAAAACTTAATTGCCTGGGCAACCGCCAAAAACGTTTTACCCGTCCCAGCAGGACCTATACATATTGTAACATCATTTTTATTCATACTTTCCACGTATTTTTTTTGCCCATCAGAGAGATTTTTTATAACATCACACTCTTCAAATAAATTACTTCCTTCAGTAAAACCATACTTACTCAATTCAGAATCATCTATATCATCTTCCGCTATTATCTTACCTTCTCTTATTCTCATTAAAAGATCACTAATAAAATTATATGCCTTCACCGTATTCGATTTATTGCCTTTTATTTTTATCTTCCCATCACACAATGCTATCTTCACGTTAAATTTATTCTTCAATAATTTAAGATTTCTATCCATAGGTCCGAACAAAATTTCTATTTCTGATAAGGAATTATATGGTAACAATTTATTAATCATACTCCTACCCCCTAATAAAATTATAATATAAAAACATTAAATAAGTTGATGGTAGAACCCCATCAATTAAATCCAATACGCCTCCTATCTCACCTAACATATTAGAAGAATCTTTTACATTATTTATACGTTTCAAATAAGATTCAAATAAATCCCCTATATTGTTTACAATTATCATTACTACACCTCCTAAAACGTGTAGTAAAAAATTTATGTTTCTCATAACCGGTGAAATTAGATAAAAAACTATACTAAAAAAAGAACCGATAATGATGCTTCCTATAAAACCTGCTACGGTTTTATTTGGACTTATCTTAGATGCTAATTTTGCCTTACCATATTTTTTACCAACAACGAGGGCACCACTATCCGCCGTTTTACAAATAATAATCTCGTATAAAAATATCTCCAATCCTGTATTGGTAAGTGTAAAAAACAAGTTCATCAATACCGGCAGAAATATATAAAACACCGACAACAAATACAAATAAAAGGTTTTATACAACATTTTATTATCACATGAGAACAACAATCTATCAAACACAAGAAATAAAGCATATAACAAGATAGAAAATATTACTATCAATATTAATGAAATAGCAAGCATATTTTGTCTGGTGAGCATAAGAAAATACATATAAATGTACCAACAGGAACATAAACATGTATTAAATATAATGTATTTTAAGGGTATATTAAAAATCTTATAGAATTCAAACAATCCAAATAACAATATAAGGTAGAGAAGAACAAAAAAACCAGCATTGACATAAAAAAAAATATAGAGTGCAAAAGGTATATACATATATGCTATAAGAACAAGAGCAGGAATTAATCGGGTAAGTGGAATTATGTTAATGGATGCGTTCTCCCAAACTTCCTTTCACGCTTAGAATAATCTTGCAACGCTTGATAAAAAATATCTATTTCAAAATCCGGCCAATACACATCAGTAAACCACAGCTCCGTATATGAAATATGCCATAATAAAAAACCACTTATCCTATACTGCCCCCCTGTTCTAATTAATAAATCCGGCTCTTTCATACGAGGGTCATATAGAAATTTTTTAAAATATTCCTCATTCACGTTAACATTATTCACCCCATTTTTTAACATACTATGCACTGCATCTAAAATTTCCTGTTTCCCACTATAATTTATGGCAAGTCGCAAAATAAGCCCCGTATTCTTACTACTTAATTTAATGGTCTTATTCATCTCTTCACAAACGTCATAAGGTAATAAATTAGTTTTCCCTATAACCGTAAAAACAATGTTATTTTCCATTATGGTTTTTCTTTCATTTATAAGATATTTTTTAAACAACTCCAGAAGGGCATATATTTCATCATGTGGTCTGTTGAGATTGTCCAAAGACAAGGAATAAAGCGTTAACTCCTTCAATTTAAGCCGTGACGCTTCTTCAGTTATCTTTCTTACTGTCTCTGCACCTTTTTCATGCCCTTTTATACGTGGCAGTCCTCGATTTTGAGCCCACCTCCCATTACCATCCATTATAATCGCTACCGATTCCGGTATCTTAATATTATCTGGTAATGGCATCTTTTGTATTTATACCAAAAGAAATCACTTTTACAGGAACATCTAATTGGCTTTCTATAAATTCTATATATTTCATCAAATTATATGGCAAATCCTTTACTGCAGTTACTTTGCGAAAATCAAATTCATCCCAGCCAGGCAAAAATTTATATACACCTTCCACCTTTCCCAAAACATACGTTGATGAGGGGAATTCTTCAAATACCTTCCCATCCAATTTATAAGAAACAAGAACAGGTATCTCTTTCAATCCACTTAAAACATCTACTTTTGTAACTGTAAGATATGAAACATCGTTTATTGCTACTGCATACTTTAATGCAACTATATCCAGCCAGCCACATCTTCTTGGACGGCCGGTAGTGCTACCAAATTCATTGCCCTTCTTTTGAAGTAACCTTCCTATTTCACTTTTATCCTCACTTACAAAACAACCTTCTCCCACTCTTGTAGTGTATGCCTTCATAATACCCACCACATCAGTTATATTTTTTATCGCTATTCCTAACCCCTCATTCACACCACATAAAGTCGTATGGGAGGAAGTAACGTAAGGATAGGTCCCAAAATCAATATCTAGCATCGCGCCGTGCGCAGCTTCAATAAGTAACGATTCATTAGATTTAATAATATTCCTAAGTAAAAATGTAGTATCAACTACGTTGTTCTTAATTTCATTAATCCTCTTCAAATATGACTGCCACATTATGTCCATCGCGTTATCATCTATTAGTATATTTTTATATTTAAAAAACTGCTTAAATCTATCATAATCATTATTAATAAAATCACATATCCTTAATCCCATTCTTGATATCTTATCTTTATTAGCAGGTCCAACCCCACATGCAGTAGTTCCTATTACCTTTGAATATTCACTTTTATCTTCCATTTTATGATGTGGCATTATAATATGGGCTCTATCACTTATAAATAATTTACTTTTTACATCTACTCCTATACTTTCTAAAATGTCTAATTCCTTCTTCAAAATGTCAATATCTATAACCACACCTTGAGCTATAATACCCTTTGTATTTTTATTAAGAACTGCGCATGGAATATGATGAAAGACAATTTTTTTATTATCAAAGTATACCGTATGACCAGCATTAGGTCCACCACCAAATCTTGCCGTCCACGAATAGTTTTTAGAAAGTAAAGCTATGATTTTCCCTTTCCCTTCATCACCCCACTGCAATCCAACGGCAACGGTTATCATATAAAAATACTAAAAAGAATTAAGATAATAAACATTAAAAATCGAATAATGCTCACTTTCATCCCCCCAATATGGAAAAGAGAAAAATTTGCTAATACTTTCCTTAAAGTTATGGCTTAATTTCTTGAACTTCTGCAGGGGTCGAAATTGATTCTTTCTTAACAAGCGCTCTTTCCAGTAAATTGGGAACCTCATATGACAACTCTCTCATAGCAGCAGGTATGTTTTCCAATGAATTTATGCGCTCTGCTAAGTTTTTACTTTTTTCATACGCCTTCTGCGTCTGCATTTTCCTATTTTCCAGATCTTCTAATAAAGTATTCAAAGCATTAGCCACCGGTTTCAAATAATCTGCTTTTCTCAGGGCTATCCTGAAATTATAATCCCCTTCAGACATTCTTCTGATTGATATACCTAATCTATATGCAGGACCAGCAATTCTGTGTGATTCTCTCACAGAAAACCAGAAGAATAGAACTGCCAACAATATTACCGCACCACCGTTTAATAATATTAAAATACGCATAAATTTAGCCAAATCCTGAGCATTTATACTAACGTCTGCTATTCTTAAACTAAACCAGATAGATATTAATATAAACAACACAAAACCTATAGTCATTAAAAACCATGACGTAATCATTCTATACTGAAATTCTTTATCTATAATTTTAATCCTTCTTCTAATAACCTGCTTTTCTTCCATTTCTTATCCTCCTTCTATTATTATATTAAATGACATGCACATGCCCTATTATAAAAAAATATAAAAATATCTCAACTACTTTCTAACGGCCTCTTGTATTTTCAATAGAGGAATAAAAATAGCCATAACTATGGTGCCAACTATAACACCCATAACCATAATAAGAATGGGCTCTATTAATGAGGTAAGTGACTTAACCATAGCCCGCACCTGTTGTTCATAAAAAGTTGCTATTTTATCTAGCATCACCTCTAAATTACCACTTTTTTCACCTATACTTATCATCTTGTTAACCATAGCAGGAAACGCCTGTGTTTTTTGTAAAGAGTCGCCAAGATTTTCTCCCTTTTTTACGTCATCCCTTGCCTTATTAATGGATTGCTCATAAAAAATATTGCCACAGGTAGTAGCAACAATTTCCATCGCCTGAACTATGGGAACACCACTATGTAGAAGAGTTTCAAACGTTTTTGAAAATCTCGCCAAAGTGGTCTTCTGTATAAGAATCCCAAAAACAGGTAATCGCAAAACTATTTTATCCTTAAAAAGCTGTACTTTTGGATATTTCAAAGCTATCTTCAAAGCAACGATAACAACTACTATAATCCCTATACCAATATGCCATTTTTTTAGCATAAATCGACTTGCAGATAATAACATCCTTGTAATAAATGGCAACTCCACTTTTAAAGTAGCAAAAATACTTTCAAATTTCGGCACTATAAATACAAGCAGTCCAATAGTCAGTCCTATAATCAATATTAACGAAAAAACAGGATAGGTCATAGCGCTTTTTATCTCGCGTTTTAGGGCATCTGATTCCTCCATATAGGAAGCCAATCTGGACAAAATATTATCTAACTGTCCACTAACCTCAGCACTTTTTACCATACTCACATATATCTTTGAGAATACCTTGGGATGGCGTGATAGTGCTTCTGATAAGTCAGAACCACCCCTAATGTCTGATTCTATCTGTTCCAATGTTCTTTTTAACGTAGGGTTAGTTGCTTGTGATTTTAAAACACTTACTGCCTCAAGTAATGGAATACCCGCTGATATCATAGTAGAAAGTTGTCTTGTAAATTCTGCTAATTCAGTAAATGAAACCTTAGGAGTAAAAAAACCGCTTAAAAATTTTATTTCTATGCCAGATGCTTTTTGCTTTACACCTAATATTAATAAATTTTGAGATTTTAACTGATTGATAGCATCCTTTTGATCAGCTGCATTTAGAATTCCTTTAACAAGTTCACCAGTTAATTTCTTTGCTGTATATACAAACGTTGGCATTATTTGTCTGCTAAGGTCATATATACAACCTCTTCCAGCGACGTTAATCCTTTTAAAGCATTTTCAATAGCAATTCTTCTTAATGTTTTCATACCCTTTTCCTTGATGGCATATCTTTTTATTTCCAACGGGCTTTTACCCAAAAGTATAAGATTTTTTATATCTTCGTCAACTGGTAACGTTTCTAAAATAGCAAATCTGCCTATATATCCATTATGACATTTACTACATCCTCTTGCCTTGTATAGTGGCATTTGCGCTTCTTCTTTTGTCAAACCAATATCAAGCAAAACCTTTTCTGGATAAACAACTTTTTCTTTACAATCAGGGCATAATTTTTTTAGTAGTCTTTGAGCAGATGCCAGAAGTAAAGAAGTAGCAACCAAAAAGGACTCTACACCCATATTAATCAAACGAAGTATTGTTGAAGAAGCATCATTTATGTGTAATGTGCTCAAAACGAGGTGTCCTGTGAGTGCAGCTTTTATGGCTATATCTGCCGTTTCAGCATCACGAATTTCTCCGATTAAAATAATATCGGGGTCCTGACGCAATATAGAACGTAATGCCCCAGCAAAAGTTAAGCCCCGTTTCGGATTAACAGGAACCTGTGTTATACCAGGTATCTGATATTCCACAGGGTCTTCAATAGTAGTAATGTTCTCTTCAGGACTCAAGATCTCATTTAAAGCAGCATATAACGTCGTACTCTTACCACTTCCCGTAGGACCTGTTACCAGCACCATACCGTATGGCGCATTAATCGCTTTTCTAAATTCATTTAGCGCTTTCTCATCAAACCCAAGGGATTCTAATCTCACGTTTGCTGATTGAGAATCTAAAATTCTCATCACACATTTTTCACCAAATATTGACGGTAAGGTTGATACCCTAAAATCAATGTTTCTTGCTTCATATTTTATGGTAAATTTGCCATCCTGTGGTACTCTCCTTTCGGCTATATCCAATCCACATAATACTTTTATTCTCGAAATTATCACATTATGATATTTTATTGACAGAGAATATACTTCTTTTAATGCTCCAAATATCCTGTATCTGATCCTGGTTTTCTTACCTATTGGTTCTATATGAATATCACTTGCCTTCTCCTTTACAGCATTAAGAATTATCTTGTTTACTAAATTAATAATAGGAGAGGAATCTACTTCTTTTGTAAGTTGCTCTAGTTCTTCTTCCTGCTCTTCTTCTTCCTCAGATAATAACTGTTCTACCTGAATGTTTGATTCTTCTTTTAAAGGGTCTATATTTTTATTTAGTTTCTCTTCTAATACAATAACAAAACGAATATCGTGGTTTCTTAATAGATTTCTTATTTTATCTAAAATATCCAATGCAAAAGGATTAGCAGTTGCTAATGTTATTGTATTACTCAGCTTAGAAATAGGAATAATCCTTAAACTTTTTATCTGCATAGGAGATAAGGTGTTGGGTTCAATGTGATCAATTGCTATTTTGTCTAAGTCCAATGGAGGTAGATTTGTCTCTACTGCTAAAATAGACATCGCCTTATCTTCTGTTATTATTTTTTTATTCACCAATAACTGCACTAAGGTCATTCTTTTGGTTTCCGCTTCCTCAAAATTACTATTTATTGTTTTATCATCAAGCAATTTATTGCGCAAAAAATAATCTCTAATCTTTCTATTGAGTGATGTATATGTCATTATATCCATACTATTAAATTATAAGATTGAAAATTGGAGATTTTAAGATTGAAATACCATAAAATTGCCTACATGAGTCTTAAATCTACTCTCAATACGTTTCCAAAGATTTTTGAGCAGAAAAAGGTTAATAACCCCAAAGGATAGTATGAGGAAGCCAATAAACGATATGTTTTTGCCTAAATCGTAGTTAACAGACAATACTGATACATTCGCACCATTACTACCCTGCCCCAGAAAAAAATCACTCTGAAATAATTCATAACCCTTATATTTTAATGGAGCATTCATTCTTACTTCATATAAAAATCTTCCTTCTTCATCAGTTATCTCCAATAAACTTTTATAATCTCTCGGAATAAATGAATTATAATAATAGTCGATGGAAAATTTAACGAGTTTTACGGTAAAGGGAAGGGAGAATTTATCAAACTTAGGCATTCGAACTTCTTTTGCTGCTTTTCCAGGCAATTCCTTGAAAACCACATAATAATCCTTCTGATTATCTTCTTCAATCATCAATACTCCCCGTTTACCAGTAAAAGAACTAACAGAAGCACCTATAATTATTACAAGAAGTCCAATGTGAGTTAGTATAAAACCAATCTGGGTTATTCTGAACGTAAATCTCTTTATAGTGCCAAAAATTACATTAATGCCGATAGCAAACAGTAATACTCTAAAAAATATACTCTGATGAGCTGTAAATTCTTGCTGTTGTTGTGGAATTATTATATAATATCCAAGGTATATAGCAAGAAGGAAAATAAGTATATAAGCTAACTTAGCAGAAGATATAAAATGAAAAAAACTATTTTTATTTATTAACTCTTTAATTCCTGTAATTGTGACGACCTTTCTTTCCAAAATCCCGTTAAGTTTCCAGATAATTTTATAGGTTCATGATTTTTTCTTGTTTTATCCAGATTCTTTGCTTCTGTGCCATCAGGCCAAAATATTCGTATAGCATTTTTTTCACCGCAAACTTCCACACACAAACGACAAGCAACACAATCTTTTGGTTTTACATCTTTCGCAACCAAAAAATGCGGATTGGATTGACTTGGCACCATTTTCAAGCAATCAAATGGACAGACATCCACACAATTAACACAACCAGTGCAAAACTCTTCTATAACCTGCGCCGTTGGTCGCTCTTTAGGCGGAATCTTAAACGTCTGTTTCCCATACTGGTCATATATACAATCCACAGGACAATAACTACCGCATACCCCACAATCTATACATAGCTCAGGTTTTATTGTGTGTAATTGTTTTAATGCACCACTTATTGCTTCAGTAGGACATACCTTCGCACAAACCTGACATCCTATACACGCATCCGTAATAAAATAAGACATATCCCTACCTCTCAACCATTATACATTAAAAAGCAACACATAATTACTAAAAGTTTTATTAACTTTTTAACACCCCATTACTTCAACCAAGACTTTTCTTTCACGAGGTCTATCCATTTCTATAAGAAGGATTCTTTGCCATTGACCCAAAACCAGATCACCTTCTTTAATTGGTAATAATTCACTTGTCCCCATTAACGTCTGTTGACAGTGAGCATGTCCATTTTTACACTCGTCGTCACACATATTTACAGTTCTTATTGTAAAATCATTATGCTGATAATCACCATCAACAGGAGCAAGTTTATTTAAAAATTTGCCTAAATCTGCTAAAAGCAATGGTTCATTTTCGTTGATTTTAATTGAACAGGTAGTATGTAGTGAGAATACTAAAGCAATACCATTTAAAATGCCACTTTTCTTCACCACCTTTTTTATATCATCCGTTATATCCTGAAAATTAGGGGCTTTCTTAGTCAGATAAACCAAAGTATCAAAAACAAATCTCACACCATTTATTCCTCTATTTATTACCTGCCTGATGACGTTTCTACGATTTGTGCTATTATTATTGGTATTAGTTCTAATACCATCGTTTTTTACATTACTTTTAATACTAGTTTTCCTCATTCCTCATCCCCTTATTATTTGATATTTCATCTTTACTACAATCAAAAATACGCGGCTTAAAGGTCTTCGCCTGATTAAAGTCAATAATACCAAAACTCATTATTATTAGGCTATCCCCTACCTTACCCTTTTTAGCCGCAGGCCCGTTCAAAATTATTTCATTCCCTCCCGCATACCCCTTTATAACATACGTTTCAAACCTTTCACCATTCTGCTTGTTTATAACAAGTACTTTCTCATAAGGATATAACAATACTCTTTTCATAATGTTAAAATCAATGGTTATACTACCTTCATAACATTCTTCTACCCCCGTAACCACAGCATTAATTATTTTACTCTTGCAGACCTGAATTTGCATTTGCATAAGAAGATTAAAAATTATTTTTATAAAAAGTCAAGATACCTAAGCCACCTTGAAATTACCCTCCTCTCAAATTCCCCCTTTTTGTAATTTACCATTTATCCTTCATTCTTCATTTTATTATTTTATTACGAGTTTAGCGAGTTGGATTTCTAATTAAACTTTAAACTTTGAACTTTGCCCTGCTCTTTTGGCTATATATACTTAGGTAAAAATGGTTTTTCAATAAAAACTACCTCCTCTTGCTTGAAGAAAAGAATTTGGTGAAGATGAATACTTGAAAATCAATTTTCTTTTGCCATATTATTAATTTATAATTATACAACAGAACGTAGATTATGAACAAAGAAACTCAAACAGTATCTATAGAGTATGATGTGTTAAAAGAGATAAAAACGTTAAAAAAGAAGAAAAATGCCGTTATTTTAGCTCACTATTACCAACCGGATGAGGTAAAGATTATCGCTGATTTTATTGGCGATTCTCTTGAGCTTTCAAAAAAGGCAAAGGAATCACAAACAGATATAATAGTTTTTGCGGGCGTAATTTTTATGGCTGAAACGGCAAAAATACTTAATCCAACTACAAAAGTCCTCATACCATCGTTAGAAGCAAAATGCTCCCTCGCAGACAGTGTAACAGCACAACACATCAGGAAATTAAGACAAAAATATCCCGATGCCGCCGTCATTGCTTATGTCAATACCTATGCTGATGTAAAAGCAGAAGCTGATATATGCTGCACATCTGCTAATTTTAAAAAGGTCATAGATTCATTACCTAATAAAAGAGTTATTTTTGTTCCTGATGAATATATGGCTAAGAATTTAGAAACGGATAAGGAAATAATACCGTGGAATGGTAAATGCGTTGTCCATGAACAGTTTACACCACAACAGATAAAAGCATATAAACAAATACCTGGATTAGAGGTTTTGGTTCACATAGAATGCTCACCAGAAGTTGCAACCCGGGCGGACTTTGCAGGCAGTACCTCGGGCATTAAAAATTACATAGCAAAATCACAGGCAACTGATTTTTTAATTCTAACAGAATGCGGCATGTTAAGCGATCTAAAATCGTTATATCCTGATAAAAAATTCCATACACCTTGCACAATATGTCCATATATGAAAAAGATAACCTTGGAAAGCATTTATAACTGTTTACAAAATGAAATGTACGAAATAAAAATAGATGAAGAAATTATGACTAAAGCCAGACGCTCATTAGAAAGAATGCTTAGGGTAAGTTAAAAGTCATCCTTCTAATAAAATCCTACTTCTATACCTGTTTCTTTTCTCACACGAGAGGCAATGCTTTCGAGAACGACAAAAGGCACTTTTTTAAGATTTGGAGCAGGCGGTATTCTGTCTAAACTGTAAATTTGAACAAACCGTGGTTTTATTTCTTTTAAAAGAGCAAGCCATTTAATTATGTTATCTTCCATTATATTAGACACAATACCATCTACAAAGCATGTCTGAATTATTACGTCTTTTAATTTTCTTATATGCGTTAATAAATAAGAAATAGAAAAGTCCTCAAGTGGTATGCATACTTTCTGCAATAATTCATCTGAACCCGCATCAAGTTTTATAATTCGTTCATCTATTTTATTTAATGCCTTTATAACATTCTCCAGATGTAATCTCGTTCCATCAGAAAGCACAGAAATAGGAACCTCAGGTAAATAAAAATCCCTTAAGTCAATCAATATATCAATTGATTCATTTAATTCAGGGTAAAGCGTTGGTTCCCCGTTACCTGAAATTACTATGTTGTTGGGTTTAGTTAAAAATCCCTTTTTAATGTTAATAAACGTTCGTTCTACCTCTTTCTTTACCTCAGACAATCCAGGATAGTCATAACCCATTTTTTTTATGTCCTGATAAGTATATCTTGACCATCCACACTGACAATAGATACAATTAAAGTTACACAATTTGTATTCTGCAGGTAAAAGATTTATACCAAGAGAAAATCCTTTTCTTCTGGTGGGAAAAGGACCATAAGTAATAGAACGTTTCAAACTCCATTCCTTCAAGTCCTTATATTCTTCTGTATTTAAGTTAAGAGTTCTTATTACAACCATTATTTTGTTATTAGCCGTAAGTAGAGGAAATAAGAGCCGGCGGCTTACAACTATCTAAAAAGATACTGAGCGCCCACAACCACAGCCACCTGATGAATTTGGATTATCAATTTTAAATCCTGCACCCTGTAATCCATCTTCATAGTCAATTGTAGAATTATCTAAATACTGCAGTAATCTCTTATCTACAAATACCTTTACAGTATCAGCAGGGACACCTGCCTGACCACCATTATCCTGTTGTTCAAAAATGACATCGTCAGGTGTTGGTTCTTCCTCAAAGTCCAGATAATATTGAAAGCCTGCGCATCCCCCACCCACCACTGCTAGTCGTAAGCCATAACCCTCCTTATTATCATTCTTCAGCATTTCTTTTATCTTAGCAATTGCTCTTGGCGTAACCGTAACCATCCCCTTCCTCCTTAAATTATTTAATTTTATTCTAAATGACTACTAATTGCTTGCTTTATAACGTGTTCAGGTGTCAACCCAACCCACCTCTCAACGACGTTGCCATTCTTAAATAACATCAAAGTAGGAATTGATGTAATATTATATTTTACGGCAACGTCCGTTAATTCGTCCACATCAACTTTAAAAACGTTAAGATTTGGAATTTTCTCTTCTGCTATTTTATCTATGATAGGCGCCTGCATCTTACACGGACCACACCACGTTGCATAAAAATCTACCAATACTACTTTATCGCTTTTCTCAACATCCTTTTCAAAACTCTCAACGCTTTTTACCTCTAATACTTCCGCCATTTTTATCCCTCCTATTTCCCTTTTCCAATATAGATAGCATTTTAAATAATTTTTTTCATATTTTGCACCAATTAAACAAAAGCAGAAATTACCACATCTTTACAATTCCCCATGCATAAAAGGGGGTGACCCAAGAAAGCGGTATATTTTTATTCTTCACCTTCATTTTCACTATTAAATTATTCTTTTTAATCGCTCATCTTAAATATTATGTATAAGACGGATTAGGTAGGTTTTTCGTCAGTTCGTTTATTTTATCATATAGATCAGTCGAAATTGCCATTGAGCAATACTTAGGACCGCACATTGAACAAAATTCCGCCGATTTAAAATATTCTGCTGGTAGCGTCTCGTCGTGCATATTCCTTGCTGTTTCAGAGTCCAAAGATAATGCAAATTGTTTATTCCAATCAAAATCAAAACGTGCTTTTGACAGTTCATTATCACGTTGTATTGCCCCTTTCCTCTTTCTTGCCACATCAGCAGCATGAGCCGCTATCTTGTAAGCAATAACACCTTGTTTGACATCTTCAGGACCCGGCAGTCCCAAATGTTCTTTGGGTGTAACGTAACAAAGCAAACTCGCTCCTGTAAAAGCAGCTACACACGCCCCAATAGCAGAGGTTATATGGTCATAACCAGGCGCAATATCCGTTACAAGCGGCCCTAATACATAAAACGGTGTATTTCTGCAATACAACACTTCCTTATAAACATTGTCAGGTATCATATCCAATGGAACGTGACCAGGCCCTTCTATCATAACCTGAACGCACTGCTGGTGCGCCCTTGCAGCTAATTCTCCCAATATTTTTAACTCACTATATTGCGCTTTATCACCCGCATCATGTAGACAGCCAGGACGTAACCCATCCCCCAAACTGATTGTAACGTCGTATCTCCTACATATTTCTAATACTTTATCAAAATGTGTATATAAAGGATTTTGCTTATTCTTCATAACCATCCAACGAGCCATAAGAGAACCGCCACGACTTACTATTTTCGTTATTCTGTTTTCTGCATAAGGCAAAAATTCCAACAATACACCACAATGCAACGTCATATAGTCAACACCTTGCTTTGCCTGATATTCAATCATACTTATTATATCATCCTCACTTAAATCCTCAATGTTCTTAACGGTAGAAGCACATTGATAAATAGGAACGGTTCCAACAGGCACTGTAGAATGTTTTATTATCTCTCTCCTTATTAAATCAATATCTCCTCCTGTGCTTAAATCCATGACAGTATCAGCCCCAAATTTTATTGATAACTCTAATTTCCGTAATTCTATTTCAACGTTTGATGTTATGGCAGAATTACCAATGTTAGCGTTAATCTTGGTAGTAAGAGCAATTCCTATCCCCATAGGGACATTAGAAGAATGATTTATATTTTTTGGTATAATTATATTACCTTTTGCTATTTCTGACCTTATAATTTCAGGACTTATGCATTCTTTTTCGGCAACTACCTTCATCTCATCGGTCGTAATACCTTGCTTGGCATAATACATCTGAGTGCAAACACCGTTTCCACTAACCATTGTTTACCTCCTTAATTATTTAAAATTATATAAATTTGGGGATATTATTTTTACACATTTCCATAATACCATTTATTTTTTCTCCATCCATATTTAATATTTTCGCTACATCAATCTCATTTTTATAACTTTTATTTTTCAAAAACGCATATCCATATTTATTTGCAAGGTAATTACTAATAGAAACTATTTTCAACCCCTTGTCATCAATATTATCAAAGTCAATGTTATGGTGGTGTTCAACGATATATGCCACTTTTTCAGGAAATCGCCATACACGAAGCACCCTCGCTCCCAAATATGCATGCGTAAAATTTACACATTCCTGTTCTAAAACTATCTCATCAACATCCTCTGACTCTAATCTTGCTAAGATAAGTTTATATTCAACGGGCAAATACTTCGACAATAGAAGTTTACCGATATCATGCATAAGACCTGAAATAAACAACGTCTCTATGTCGTCATAACTAAGAATTCTCGCTAATGAACGTGACAAATATCCAACCATCCACGAATGTATCCATAAACCATTTTTATTTATTAGATGTTCAAACCCCACAAAATCAAATACCGTTGTAGCCAATGCCATAGATTTTACCGTCCCTATACCCAATAATCTAACCGCTACTTCTATGTTAGCAACCTGCTGTCTTATGCCATAAAAAGATGAATTAACTACTCTTAATACTCTCGCCGCTAAACTAACGTCATTTTTTACTATTTTTTCTAAGTCATTTATATCAGCACTAGGATTATTATATAAGTTCAATATGGCTAAAAACGTTCCCCTACTTGATGGGAGGTCTTTTATCCGTGATACGATATCATCTATATGACCCATCTTATATCAAAACAATTGAGATTTAACATTTAATGTTTAGCACTGATTTTTCTATTGTATGATTCTTTAATAAACGACTTAAATAAAGGATGAGGTGCTGTGGGCTTAGATTGAAATTCTGGATGGAACTGGACCCCTACAAAAAAAGGATGATTCTTATACTCCATAATCTCTACTAATCCACTTTGTAAATCTCTACCTGACGCCACAAAACCATTCTTTGCAAAAATATCCAGGTATTTATTGTTAAACTCATAACGGTGCCTGTGTCGCTCTTGTATTTCATCCCTACCATATATTTTATATGCTATACTATCCTTTTTAACCTTACACGTATAGGTCCCCAATCTCATAGTACCACCTAATTTACTTAACTTTTTTTGCTCTTCCATTATGTCCACAACAGGATATGGCGTATTTGGCTCAAACTCTACACTATTAGCGCCAGGCATATTACATACGTTTCTTGCAAATTCTATCACAGCACACTGCATACCTAAACATAATCCCACAAAAGGTATCTTATTAACCCTTGCATACTTTATTGCCCTGATTTTACCTTCAACCCCTCTGTAGCCAAATCCTCCTGGAACAATTACACCATCTGCACTGTGCAGCGCTTCTTCTATTTTATCCCCAGATGCTTCTACCTTTATCAGATTCACGCTTAATCCATTTGCAATTGCTCCATGATATAACGATTCTACAACTGATTTATAAGAATCTAATAAATTTATATATTTTCCTACTATCGCTACATTTATACTATCTTTTGGGTTTTTTATAATTTCATTTATATTTATCCAGTCATCTATGTTAAAACCACTCTTTATCGGAAGGTTTAATCTATCCAGTATTTTCTTATGAACGTTCTGTTTGCTAAAAATAATTGGTAACTCGTAAATACTTCTTTTTACATCTTCCTCAATGATAATATGATTCTTATCAACGTTTGTAAATAAGAATAATTTATTTTTTATGTCTTCGCTTACCTCATTTTCCGCTCTACATATCAAAAAGTCGGGCGCTATACCTATCTCTCTCAATTTACTAACACTGTGTTGTGTCGGTTTCGTTTTTATTTCACCAGTTGTTTTAAGATTAACAAGTAAGGTAAGATGTATGTATATAACGTTTTCTCTTCCATACTCCAAGCCCAATTGCCTTATTGCTTCTAAGAATGGTAAACTTTCGATGTCACCTACGGTGCCGCCTATTTCAGAAATTATAATATCAGGATTATATTGCTGAAGTTGTAATATTCTTTCTTTTATTTCATTCGTAATATGAGGAACGACCTGAACCGTCTGTCCCAGATATACACCCTCTCTCTCTTTCTCTATAACACTCTTATAAACCGCTCCAGTAGTAACGTTTGAATACTTTGTAATTTTAGCATTCGTAAACCTTTCGTAATGCCCCAAATCCAAATCCGTTTCAGCACCATCAGCCGTTACATAAACCTCGCCATGCTGATACGGATTCATAGTGCCAGCATCCACGTTTATGTAAGGGTCACATTTTTGAATTGCCACTTTGTAGCCAGAACGCTCTAATAAAAGACCTATCGTTGTCGTCGTTATACCCTTACCTAACGAAGATATAACCCCACCCGTTACAAAAATAAACTTCATTTCTTAATTTCCGTCCATCCTCTTCTTCACCCTATTCGATTCTATTACATATTATTATAATATTTACTTACTTTTTTAATAATCACCAGAAATTACCAGTTTTACAATTCCCTCTTTTGAAAAGGGACGGCCCAATGGCCAGGGTATTTTATTCTCTTTATTCATTTCATTTATTACAAGTTTGTAAGTTTTGCGAGTCGGATTTTTCATTAAACCTCAAACCTTCTCTTTTGACTCTTTAGTTTTTGGCTTCTTATTTCTATGGCTGTTGAATGAAGCCATTTTTCATTAATGACTGAGTAATTTCTCTTGATTTGCGAATCGCATTCTCGGCTTTCGCATAAAGTTCACTTTTTGATAGTCTTAATCTCGCTATGCCCTGCTCTATAGCCATCAGTCCCACCGCTACTGCTTCCCGAGGATATACTTCCCATTCATCCATAGTGGGCACTATATAATTTTCATTTAGCCCTTTTTCTTCAGCAACTTTTGCCAATTCTTTGGCAGCAGCAATACACATTTGGTCCGTTATTGTTGTAGCCATTACATCTAACGTGCCTCTGAATATGCCAGGAAATCCTAAGGAATTATTTATCTGATTTTCAAAATCAGAACGACCAGTAGCAACTACTTTTGCACCTGCTTCTTTTGCCTTCCATGGCCATATTTCTGGAACAGGATTAGCACACGCAAAAAGTATGGCATTTTTATTCATTAAAGAAACCCATTCAGGTTTTATGATGTCAGGACCAGGTGTGGAAAGTGCTATACATATATCAACACCTTCCATCGCTTCTTTAATACCACCTTGTCTATTGTTTTTGTTCGTTATCTGACAAAATCTCCATTTATCTTTATATTTTTCCTTCTGTAATGCTATATCTTCCCTATTCTTATGTAAAATACCTTTGGAATCGACCATAATTATATTGCCCGCTTCTACGCCCGTCAACATCAATAGTTTTGCCGTATGAACATTAGATGCTCCTGAACCTATAAGCGCCACAGCAACCTTCTCTATCTGTTTACCAACAACTTTTAGCGCATTAAAAATACCTGCTAATACAACCGTTGCCGTTCCCTGCTGGTCATCATGCCAAACAGGTATCCCCATTTCTTTTCTTAATCTCTCTAATATATAAAAACACTTAGGATGAGCAATATCTTCCAAGTTAATACCACCAAATGCAGGTGAAATTTTTTTCACTATATTTATCAATTCATCAGGATCTTTTGTTGCTATTGGAATTGGAAAAGCATCCACACCACCTAAATATTTATAAAGAATTGCTTTGCCTTCCATAACAGGTAATGATGCTTCAGGACCTAAGTCACCAAGTCCTAATACACGACTTCCATCCGTTATAATAGCTACCGTATTCGCTTTATTAGTATGCTCAAAAACCTTATCCCGGTCCTCGGCTATTGCTTTGCATGGTGCTGCAACCCCAGGGGTATACCAGATAGCAAAATCATCAAAACTCCTGATAACACATTTTGGGACAACCTGCAGTTTACCTCTATAAAAAGAATGTAATTTCATTGCTTCAATAGAAGGCCTTTCAGCTTTTTTTATGAGATCTTCTTCTAAATATTTATTAGTCATATTCATTCTCCTTGTAATCTTAAATTCTTTACATTATAGATAATTATTAAAATAAAATAAAAGATGAAAGTTAGGTTTTTTCCAATAAAGATGTAACTGTAATTTACCTAACATATGCTGTTATCTGTGTGATCCTCGTTATTGATGCAAGAAAAGGCAAACCTACACGTTATGATTTGAAAGTTCTAAGGTTTAAAAAGTTAGAGTAAGCGCCCCGATAGTAGGGATAATGATGGTCGACTCTGCCGACTCTAAAAACAAACGTGATTAGGACAGGAAGTACTGGAAGTTGTTATAGTGGTACTTACTATCTGCTCAATTTGACTAATTATTGTCGGTGGTAATTCCTCTATTATATCTTTTATAACATTTTCCACTACCTGTTTAACAACAGGCGGTGGTAATTCAGTAACGTGATCTTTTACAACATTCTTTATTGTTTCTTTGGAAATATGTTCCTGCGTACTTTGCTGTATAGGTTTTATGTTATCTAAACTTACGTTAACACTTATCTGAAATTTCTTTTCCTCGTTTGTAATATTAAGTTGAACGTCCTTTCTTTCAGATACTTCCTTTACAACCTGAACGGGCATCTTAACCTGTGGCATCTGGGTAGCTGACTTGTTAGTTGTTTCAACTTTTTCACGCGCAACGATGTTAAGTGTTAAACCCGCAGTAGGAATGTGTAACTCCACTCTTTTTGCTGTTTCGTTAACCGCGATACTACTTCCATAAGGTGTAACCTTAAAATCACAATCAGTCCCTGTTATAGACGCCGTTTCCGTTGGAGTATCAACTTTTATTTGTCCTTGTAATTGCCCTGTTTTCTTTAATTTTAGGTTCACCTTCCCTATTTTCACCTGAACTCTACTATCAATACTTGTAACGTTACCTATCGGTTTTACTTCAAAGTCCACAACCTTTACCATAGAAAGTTGTTTTATAGTAAACTCACCTTTGCCACCCCCTAAATCCAAAATCACTTCCGTATCTTTACCAGTGCTAATTATGGTGTTTTGCGCTACCTCCATTTTTTTAAGCAATTTTGCCCAGTTGGTGCCTTTTTCATCCTTTCTATATTGAGCATCTTCATGACCTGTAATATCTTTTACTATTATCTGGGAGACAGTAGGAGAACCCTTTTGTTCCTCAGACGAGAAAAAAACCAATACGCATATTAATACTACACCTATTTTTATGAGGATTTTATTATTTTTTAATCCCATTTTTTCTCTTCTTATATTTTTCTATATATTCCAGGGCGCTGGTCAAGGTATTTAAAACCTCTAACTTCGTAACGAATTGACCTGAAAAACCACCTCTAAAAAACCCTAAATAAACCAATTCGTTATATGCATACTTAGGTGTAACACCAAAAATCATAGTAGTTAAACCTCCTTTTAGTTTTAATGCTTTAAAAAATATGTAAGATAACTCTAACCTATTCAGTTTCTTTTCGGTTAAACACTTCTCCAACTCACCATTTTTACAAAATTTGAATTTTAAATCTATTTTATTGTCCTGAAAAATCTTCAGAGCAGATTTAATGGTTACCTTCTCTTTCGTCTCACTTAATAAATAACTTGCCGCTATAACCGCATCAGAAACATAAGCATCATCGAATGTGCTATAATCAATTACAAACTGTGCGCTTTGCGAACTAACAACAGATAGAAAAGATAAAAACAACGCCACTACCAAAGCGCTACATTTAATATTCATCATCTTCCTTCATATTATAATGCTATTTTTCATATTGTCAATAGATGCCATATTCAAAACTCATACAAAAAACCGAATACAAAAAAGGTTCTGGATTTAGTTGTTGCAAAAGCACTGCTTGGGAAAAACACGCCGTATTCAGAAGTGAGGGAAAAGTCGGAAAGAAGTCGCCAGTTTATAAACGCATCCACTTCCGTTCCCAAAAACTTTTTAGCAGCGGTAGCGGTGGCGCCCAATGAATCAAATATCCCACCTCCTTTTTTATCTTTATGATAAAGGTAGGCAGTAACACCTATAGTTAAATTTCTAAACATAGACGTCTCATCCTGAACTGGTTTAACTACAAATCCGCTACTTGTTGTAATAATATTTGAGAAGTAAGGGAAGAACGCCAGACCTAAAGGGACAAATCCAAAGTATCCAAAAGCGCTATCAGTTGTGCCTGGAGCGCTGCCAAGCGCTGAGGTGCGGGGCGCTTTTCTGTCAGCATCACCGCTTGCCCAGTAGTTATTCAAGAAAATCTTGGATATAAACTTTGATGGAAGATATTCTAATTTTATAACGTTCGCCCAAGCACTAATAGAACCGCTTACCCCTTTTACACCCTTAGATGAACTCTTGCCCCCTTCATAAATAAACTCAACAGAGTATGTCAGTTCTGGTAAAAATAACTTCCCTGTGGCATATACTCCCAAATACCAACTATCATATAGAAAATCCTGACCAGGTAGCACAAATCTATCTTTGTTCCTATCAAACTGCTTTAAGAAATAAACTGATACAGGATTTTTAGAAAATATTGCCGTAGAAAACTCTATACCTGTAAAAAATCTTTCACTTCTTGATGCATTTGGCCTTAGAAAATCAAAATCATCGTTTGTTTTTATATTCTGCGCTAAGAAAACGTTGATGGTAAGATATTGGGACATTCTTAAATTAAATTCTACGCCGTCTAACTTGTTGAATAACACAATACCGCTACCTAAATAGAAATACTTACGACCAATAGTCATATTTATTGACCTTGTAAAATATGATTCATTATCTGAAAATGTTTTATCGGTAAATGATTTATTAAACTTATAATAAAAAACATCCACCTTAGGACCAAACCAATCTGTTGTCTGTGAGCCCAACGCATCTCCTCTATTGTCAAAAAAAGTAAGTCGTTCCTGAAATCTTCCATATAGTGTGTGAGAACCTTTATAGTCAAGATTAAACCATAATTTCAATTCATCAATCATATAAGATCTGTCTTCTTCCACAGGTGGTAGTGAATCTGAATAAAAATTAGTTCTTAACCATCCTCCCCAGTCAAAAAGACGGTCTGGTCTTGGATAGCGAGGCAATTCCCAAAATTCCCTTACCCCTATCTCTTTTTCAGGAACGTTTCTTCTTTCGTCAGAGGCCTGAGAAAAAATAAGATTACACCAGTAATTAATCGTAAATATTAGTAATAATGATAAAACTCCATCCCATCTCCTGCGTAAATGTAAACATGCATTTAACATATCGGAATTGTAAAAAATAAAACTTATTTGTCAACAAAAATTTTATTTGACCCGCGAATAATTGTTATTTAAAATAATCCTGCAGGCGCCTTTGCCAAATGTTCGAAGCAGTCGCAAATGGCAATACCTTTATAACGTTAACGCCTCTTCTAGTTCTTGTTAACAGAAAAGTTATAAGAAATCTCTCCGAAATTCTTGCCAATAATGTTTTATATGAAATCAAAGAATGATTCTCTCCTTTTTTGTGAGGTAAAATATATCCACTATATAATTGTAGTAGGTATTCATAATTCTTGTTCCTCAGAGCTTTAAAACTCACCGTTGCATTTAACTCTCTCGCAATTTTACGCATAATAAATTTCAAAGTGCCTATATAAACAAAATCGCTAGTATAGCGGTTCAATTTCCTGTAAAGTAATGGATTGGTAATATTATTGAATAGCAAATATACTAGTGACTCTGGAAATACTAATTTATCGCAAGAAAATTTGCAATAACACCCTTTCTTATCACACTTTTCTTCACATTCTAAGCCATAGACAACATTTTTTACAAAAGTAACAGGAGTATAAGAAGGCTCATGTCCAACATTACACGTAGCATACGTTACAAATTTATCTGCTCTGGAGAAATTAAGAGAGAATATGTTCAGCGCATTCATAGTATTTTTCAATTTATTTTCCCACTTTTCATCAAAAGATATTTTTACAAGTTCTTTTACAGCTTGGGTATTCATTTTTATAAATTTACAGTTATCAATTTCATCTATATTCTTATACATTATTTTATTGTGGATAAGCGAGCCAATAAGAGCCGCAAGACACCTTATTTTTTTATCCTTAAAAAATCTATTCAGATACTTCGGAAATAACTTATGCCCCGACACAAGGTATAATAGTCCTTTCAACGCATATTGCTTCAATAGCGTAGAAAAATTACCATTTACAATCTTTAATAGAAACTTCCTTACTATGCCTTTATCATTATATGGGTAAAGAGAAAATAATATGGTAAGATATTTTATATCTTCCTCTCTTGCGCCTTTATTACTGAAATTCTGTATAGCTATTCTTGCATTTTTAGCAACAAAATCTCTGAAAACGTCCATACTATATAACCCGCCTATCTCTAACATAGTATTAACAAAAAAATCTGCCTGCGCATCAGGTATACCCTTAACTTTTGAATTTATTGAACGGCTAAGATATTCTTTAAATAACTTAACCCTATTTTTTAATATATATTTATATTCATTAAAAGCAAACAATGCCCTCAACAATAAATCTTTATAGTCATAATCTGAGGTTTGTTCAAATTCATTCTTAACGATTCCCAATAATCTATCTTTCAATGCAATTTCATTTATTTTATCACTAACGTTCATAAACCCTGCAACAAGCAAATATTTTACAAACTGACTATCAAAAGAGTTACTCCTTAGTGCAGGAAATATTCCATCCAGAACTATTTTCATTACACCAGTATGTTTATACAACTCAAGATCAAATAATATATCCATTACTAATTCCACTGAATAGCATTTATCTTGCAACAACTTTTCAATCATTTTAAACAATTTAATCGCTTGACCTTCATCTGTCTTTTTGGACGTCGAAAATTTCTGCATAAGTGAAGAAGCGACCAGTCCCAATAGTTGTGAGCGCACGTTGCAATTTAATTTTACATCCTCAGCAAGTTTGATTATTTTATTTATACATAATGTCCCGCATTTAGGAATAAGAGTTTTACCGAAATAAGTCAAAATATAATTCGACACATTCCCTTTAAATTCGTCATCATCTATTAATTCTCTATAATCTGTGATGTCTTTATTTGTCATCATTGGCTTGATTATATTAACGTTTATATGACCACATATATCCTGTCTCCATAAATTTATAACATCTGTTTTAGCCCCTTTTCCCTCAGAATAATAGTTACGCCAAAACATTTTAAGAAAGGATGATAAAAGCACCTTTTTGCTATCCTGTATGAAAACGCCAGTAGTAAATGCTTTGTATAATTGTAACAGCGTTGTATTACACCTGTTCACTTTACATACTGCTCTTGGTAAATGCACGTTCCCAGATAAATTTAATTCGTTTCTTATCACCAAACAATTAACTCTATCACCCACGTATTTTTTTACTTTCAAAGATAATCCCATTGCATTGCCACCATTATTTTCTAAAATGCCAATATAATCGTTTATATATACGCTTAAACTCTCTAAGAATTTAACGGAACAAATACCAGTTCTTTTCTTACTAACTATTCTTAAAATATCCTTGGTAGCTTTATTTCTTTTGACCTTATTCCCATTTGTAATATCATCTAATCTCTTTGACAAGTATTTATCCTGTGCAGTTTTAGAACCTATAGAATAATATTCATATAGATTATTGCAGAAGTCGTCAAATCGCGCATAAGACAGAACAAAAGAGAAACTGAAAAGAACTGTCAGTGTTTTTTCTATCTTTCTCTTACGCATCTTTTATTATATTATAACTTATATATTATAACTATTAATAAGTAATAGATTCAATAGTTCGCCGAACGGCGAATTTTAATCTTCAGATTATATTTTGCCAGAAATTACCACAAAGGTTAAAAATCAGTATTTATGCAGATTTTGTCTAATATA